>NZ_JADPKG010000032.1:0-29938 GCF_023073875.1 Bradyrhizobium sp. 154 | reverse complement strand
AACCACAGACCCCATCAGGCCTTGGCAGGACAAACTCCCAAGGCCTTCGCCGCTACCAAGACCACCGCGATCCAATCAGCGAATTATTGAACATCGACAATTGCGAGGAGCCCTTGCGACGAAGCAATCCAGACTGCCGCCATGGAAAGATTCTGGATTGCTTCGCGGAGCCTGTCATCGGGCCGCGCTTCGCGCGGACCCGTTGGCTCGCAATGACGGAGAATGTGGATAGAGCCTCGCGCCACGCTCCCCAGTTATTCCGCCGCCAGAATCGTCCCCTCCACTTCGCCAAACCCCACGCGATAGCCATTGCCCTGGCACCAACCGCGCATGACGAGAGAATCGCCGTCCTCCAGGAAGGAGCGTTTGGCGCCGCCGGGCAATTCCACGGGCTCGGTGCCGTTCCAGCTGATTTCCAAGAGGCTGCCGCGCTGGTTCTTCTCCGGGCCGGAGATGGTGCCGCTCCCAAGGAGATCGCCGACGTTCATGGCGCAACCGCTGGAGGCGTGGTGCATGAGCTGCTGCACCGACGACCAGTACATGTACTTGAAATTGGTGCGGCTGATGCTGGCGGGGGCGTTGGCACCGGCGGTGCGCAAGGACACGTCGAGCGCGATGTCGTAGTTCTGCGGCTTGCTCTGCTTGAGATAATCGAGCGGCGCCGGCTCCTGCTCCGGCCCCTTCAGCCGGAATGGCTCCAACGCTTCGCGCGTCACGACCCATGGGCTGATCGAGGTTGCGAATGCTTTTGCCAGGAACGGGCCAAGCGGCACATATTCCCATTGCTGGATATCGCGCGCGCTCCAGTCGTTGAGCAGCACGAACCCGAAGATCATCTCCTCGGCCTGGCTCTCGGTGAGCATGCCGCCCATCGGCGACGGCTGGCCAACGACGACGCCCATCTCCAGCTCGAAGTCGAGCCGCTTGCACGGCGCGAAGCTCGGCAAGTCCACATTCGGCGGCTTCAGCTGCCCCCGCGGGCGCTTCACCTTCGTGCCTGACACCACGACGGTCGAGGCTCGGCCATTATAAGCGATCGGCATATGTAGCCAGTTCGGCTGGAGCGCATTGTCCTTGCCACGGAACATCACGCCGACATTCGTGGCGTGCTCCTTGGAGGAATAGAAGTCGGTGTAGCCGGAGACGGTGAAGGGCAGATGCAGTTTTGCATCGCGCATCGGCACGAGCGCCTGCTTGCGCAGCTCCTCGTTGTCGCGCAGCTCCGGATGATCGTGGCGCAGGAGCTCACTGATCCGCGCCCGCGTCTTGGACCAGACGTTTGGTCCCAGCGCCATGAACGGATTGAGCGAGGCTCCGGAGAACACGCCGAGTGGACTGATATCGAGCCGCGAGTCCTGCTCGAGCTCCCAGAGATCGAGCACGTAGTTGCCGATCGCGACGCCCACGCGCGGCGTCGGATTGGCCGCAGTCGAGAACACACCATACGGCAGGTTCTGGATCGGAAAGTCCGAGGCGGGCTCGATGTCGATAAAGGAGCGGAGGCTGGGTTCGTTGGGGTGAGGCATAGGTTTTCCGTGGCGCAGCGGTGACGGTGTCACCCTCCCCTGGAGGGGGAGGGTCGGCTCATATTGAGCGCAGCGAAATATGAGACGGGGTGGGGTGATCTCTCAACACGGGCGGTGTTCCTTGCGGAGAGACCGTCACCCCACCCCGCTACGCATTCCGCTTCGCTGCATGCGTAGCGACCCTCCCCCTCCAGGGGAGGGTAAGAGGCATTACGGCGTGTTCGGATCGAACCGCTTCTCCAGGCCCTTCCAGCAATCGGCGTAATCGTCCTGGAGCGTCGACGACTTCGCCGCATGCGCAGTGACGCGCTGCGGGTAGCGGGTTTCGAACATGAAGGCCATGGTGCCGGTCAGCTTCACGGGTTTCAGCTCGCCGTTGCTGGCGTGCTCGAAGGCGTCGCGATCCGGCCCGTGCGGCAGCATGCAATTGTGCAGGCTGATGCCGCCGGGGACGAAGCCTTGCGGCTTGGCATCGTAGACGCCGTAGATCAGCCCCATGAATTCGCTCATGATGTTCATGTGATACCAGGGCGGGCGGAAGGTGTTCTCGGCGATCATCCAGCGCTCGGGGAAGATCACGAAGTCGATATTCGCGGTGCCCGCGGTCTCGGATGGTGAGGTCAGCACCGTGAAGATCGAGGGGTCGGGATGGTCGAAGCTGATCGCGCCTACGGGAGAGAACGTGCGCAGATCGTACTTGTACGGCGCGTAATTGCCGTGCCAGGCCACGACGTCGATCGGCGAATGGGCGAGCTGCGTCTTGAACAGCGAGCCGCCCCATTTCACGTAGAGCTCGGTCGGCGTGTCCTTGTCCTCGTAGTTTGCGACCGGCGTGAGGAAGTCGCGCGCATTGGCGAGGCAGTTGGCGCCGATCGGGCCGCGCTCCGGCAGTGTGAAAGCGCCGCCATAGTTCTCGCAGAGATAGCCGCGCGCCGGACCGTTCGGGATCTCGACGCGGAACTTGACGCCGCGCGGGATCACCACGATCTCGCCGGGCTCGGCATCGATGCAGCCAAACTCGGTGACGATACGCAGATTGCCCTGCTGAAGTACGAACATCAGCTCGCCGTCGGCATCATAGAAGTGCTGGTCCACCATCGACTTGGTGATGAGGTAGACATGCGCCGCCATGCCGGCCTGCGTGTTGACGTCGCCGGCGGTCGTCATGGTCTGCACGCCCTGCAGGAAGGTCATCTCCTCCTGCGGAATCGGTGCCGGATCCCAGCGCAGCTGCGCGATCGGCAGATCGTATTCATGGCACGGCGCCGAGCGCCACAGCCCGGCATCGATCTTCTCGAAGCGGCCGGAATGCTTCACCGACGGACGAATGCGATAAAGCCAGGAGCGCTCATTGCTGCCGCGGGGCGCCGTGAAGGGCGAGCCGGAGAGCTGCTCGGCATAGAGCCCGTAGGCGCAGCGCTGCGGCGAATTACGTCCAATCGGCAGCGCGCCCGGCAGCGCCTCGGTCTCAAAGCTGTTGCCGAAGCCGGACATGTAGCCCGGCGTCACCTGCGCGGAACTGCGGATGATCTGATCGGGCGAGGTGTTGATGTTCATGACTATCCTCCTCCTTGCAGCGCTGCCCACATTTCCTGGTCGCGCTTGTCGGTCCAGATCACAGGATCGTCGATTCCCGACGCTTCGTCATAGGCGCGCGACACGTTGAACGGCAGGCAGTGCTCGTAGATGGCGAAGCTCGAAAATTTCGGATCCATCACCTCGCGCGTCGCCGCCATCGTCTCCTTCAGCGTGCGCCCCTTGGCGACGGAGATCTCCGCGGCCCCATAAAGCGTTGTGACGAAATCACGCGTCATCGCGATGGCCTCGCGCACGGTGGCTGTGCCCTTCAGGGCATCACCGCGGCCCGGCGCGATCGCCTTGGGATTGAAGTTGCGGATCTCGTTCAGCGTCAGCGGCCATTCGCGCAAATGCGCATCACCGCAATAGCAGGCCGAGTGATATTCGATGAGATCGCCGGAAAACATCACCTCGGCGTCCGGCACCCAGGCGACGATGTCGCCGGAGGTGTGGCCGGCACCTAACTGGATCAGGCGCACCTCGCGTTTGCCGAGATAGATCGACATCTCGCCCTCGAAGGTCAGGGTCGGCCAGGTCAGGCCTGGAATGCTCTGCGCATCCTGGAACAGGCGCGGGAAGCGGCCGTATTCGGAATCCCAATCCTGCTTGCCGCGCTCTTCGATCAGCCGATAGGTCTCCTGCGAGGCGACGATGCCTTGCGCCTTGTAGGCGGAGGCGCCAAGCACGCGCACCGCGTGATAGTGCGACAGCACGACATATTTGATCGGCTTGTCGGTCACGGTGCGCACGCGCTCGATCACCTTGTTCGCCATTGCGGGCGTCGCCTGCGCATCGAACACGAGACAGCCGTCGTCGCCGACGATGATTGCGGTGTTGGGATCGCCCTCGGCGGTGAACGCATAGAGATCGGTACCGATCTCGGAGAAGGTGATCTTCTTCTCGGAGAGATCGCCGGTGGATGCGAAGTTCTTCGCCATCAATTCGTCCTTCAAGTCACTGGGTTATTGTTGTTGCTGTTGTTGCTGCTGGCCGTCGATCATGCGCCGCTTTGCAAGCCCGATCGCCTCCCGCAGCACGTCGATGTCGCCGATATGGTTGGCGAGGATCAGCACCAGCGCCGCGTCGAAATCGGCACTCTGCTCGTCGGTGAGCCCGCGATGGGCCTCGACGATGGCGCGAAAGGCATCGTCGGGGCGCGCGAAGTTGGAACTGGTGGAGAGCGGCATCAGAACCTCAATACAAGCCTTCGGCCCGCGCCAGCGCCGCCGCGATCATCGCACGCGTCGGGCGGCGGAAGCGCGCCGCGACATAACCGTCAGGCCTCAGCAGATAGGCGGCGCCCGGCTCGGCGCCGTAGCGTTTCGCGACCAGGCCCGAGGGATCGGCAAGTCCGCCCTCATCTCCAATGCGGATGCCCTTGATGCCATCGGGCACATCGGTCGGCGCGCCATTGCTGAACGACAGCAAGGTGAAGTCCGTTCCACCCTTGCGGAAGGCATCCGTCAGATAGATCTGCTCGCCGGCGCGCGTTGCGACGGGCGCGTCGAGCATGGAACAGCCGGGCGACGGTCCGCCGTGCCACGTATCCGCATCGAGCGAGGACAGCGGGGAGTCGTAGCTGCACGGCACCGAGAGCCGGCCGCCATTGACCATGCGCTTGCCGAACTCGGTCTCCTTGGCGAGCGACAGCACCGCCTTGCGCAGCCGCGCTTCCTGGTGCGAGTTCGGCGCCATGAAATCGGTCGAGCGGGTGGATTCGCGGATGTTCTCGTCAGCCGCCATGCTGCGCTCGGCATGATAGCTCTCGAGCAGGCTCGCGGGCGAAGTCCCGCGCAGCACACGGTCGAGCTTCCAGGAGAGATTCTCGGCGTCCTCGAGTCCCGAGTTCGCGCCGCGTGCGCCGAAGGGCGAGACCTGGTGAGCGGAATCGCCGGCAAAAATCACGCGGCCGTGGATGAACCGGTCCATCCGCCGGCATTGAAATTTATACAGCGAGATCCACTCGAACTCGAACTTGTCGTGCCCGAGCATGCGCGCGATGCGCGGCCGCACGTTTTCCGGCTTCTTCTCGACGACGGGATCGGCGTCGCGATTGAGCTGGAGATCGATGCGCCAGACATCATCAGGCTGCCGGTGCAAGAGCGCCGAACGTCCGGCATGGAACGGCGGATCGAACCAGAACCAGCGTTCAGTCGGGAATTCCGCGGTCATCTTGACGTCGGCAATCAGGAACTGGTCCTCGAACACCTGTCCCGCGAATTCGGCGCCGACCATCTGCCGCAGCGAGGAGCGCGCGCCGTCGCAGGCAATGACATATTGCGCGTGCAGCCGATAGGCGCCCTCGGGCGTTTCGATCGTCAGCGCGACGGCATCGTTGCGCTGCTCCAGCGCCGTCACCTTGTTGCGCCAGCGCAGGTCGATCGCAGGCAGATCCTGGATACGATCGACCAGATAGGCTTCGGCGTAATATTGCTGAAGGTTGATGAAAGCCGGCCGCTTGTGACCGTCCTCGGGCAGCAGGTTGAACTGATAGAGCTGCGACTCGCCGTGGAAGATCCGGCCGACGCTCCAGACCACGCCCTTCTCGACCATGCGGTCGCCGACTCCGAGCCGGTCCCAATATTCCAGCGAACGCTTGGAGAAGCAGATCGCGCGCGAGCCTTCGCCGATACGATCGGCATCATCAAGAAGAACGACGCGCTGGCCGCGTTGGGCAAGGTCTATCGCCAGCGACAGCCCGACCGGACCCGCACCGACGACCACGACCGGATGCGCGGCCGGGTCCTGGCCCGAACGATCCTGATCGGGGTGGCGTTGGTAGCCGAACTGGGATTTGGCGTGCGCCATGCACTAACCTCGGCTCTGGTCAGGAGAGGACTGATCTGCTAGATAGTCTCACGTGCAACTATTTTGGACCGGAGCCGGCCGGCCGTCAACCGAATTCGGAGCGCTCTGCTTGGCAAGGACATCCAGTGACATCGCGCTGAGGACACGCGAAGCCGAAGAGGCTTCATCGCGGCCAAAGCCTCGGCTCGATCTGTTCAAGTTCGTGCCGTTCCGCCTCAACCGGCTCGCCGCGGAGGTGAGTTCCGCGCTCGCGGTGGAATATCAGGAACGGCATGGCCTCGATATTCCGGCGTGGCGCGTGATCGCCACGCTCGGCTTTCGCAACGATGCCTGTAGCGCGCAATTCATCTCGCAATGCACCCGCACGCACAAATCGACCATCAGCCGTGCGGTGACGACGCTGCTGCAGCAGGGCTTGATCGAGCGGGTCGAGAACGAAGCCGATCGCCGCGAATTTCGCCTGCAACTGACGAAGAAGGGCCGCGCGCTCTATGAAGAGCTGTTCCCGCAATTGCTGCGACGGGAAGACGAGATCCTCGCCTGCCTTTCCGCGCAGGAGCGCAAGCAGCTCTCGGCTTTGCTCGGCAAGATCGAAGAGAGCCTCGACCTGATCCAGACCAGCGAAGAGGCGGACGCCAAGCAGGCGTATTAGGCGATGCTGTCATTCCGGGGCGCCGCGACAGCGGCGAACCCGGAATGACGCTACCGCGTCACTTCGCAAACGATCTCGTCGGCGGCAGGTGCAGCGCCCAGGCATCGATCTTGTCGCTGGCGCGTGGATAGATCTCCGTCACGATCGGATCATGACCGGGAATGAATCGATCAGGGTGACCGGCGAGGCGCTCGATCGTCTCCCAGCCTTGCGCCATGTCGCCGACATTGTAGACGATCGGGAATGGGCTCTTGCGCTGAAGATTGGCGTAGTAATGCGCGGCATCGGACGCCAGCACCACCGGTCCGCGCGCGGTCTCGACCCTGACGACCTGCAAGCCGTCGGAATGGCCGCCGACCCGATGCACGGTCACGCCGGGCGCGACCTCGCCGTCGCCCGAATAAAACGTAACGCGCTCGCCATAGACATGGCGCACCATCTGCGTGACGTGCTCGACCGAGAACGGATGGCGCAAGAGGCCATTGCACATGCAGCGGCCGGTCGCGTAAGCCATCTCGCGCTCCTGGAGATGGAAGCGCGCATGCGGGAAGCGATCGAGATTGCCGGCATGGTCGTAATGCAGATGCGTCACGATGACATCGCGAATCGCGGCCGCGGCGACACCAAAGCGCTCCAGCGCGTCAACAGGATTGAGCGTCAGCTTGCGTGCCCGCGCGCTCGCCTCCTCGGCGTTGAAGCCGGTATCGACCAGGATGTCGCGGTCGCCGCCGCGGATCAGCCAGACGAAGTAATCGAGGTCCTGTGCCGCGCTGTCATGCGGGTCGGGCACGAGGAAGTTCATGTGAGGAGTGCGCGGCGACATCGTCGCATAGCGCAGTGCGTAGATCTCGTAGACGTTTCCCATGCCTCTGCTCTTTGTTTTTTTCTGAGTGGACCTGCGGGACGAGCCGGCGCACCAAGCCATTGTCCGCAGCAAAGGTCAAACACCTGGGGTTGCGACGGCCGCGGTCCTGCAATGTGAGAGCAATCACATTTTCGTCGCCCTGGCTGCCCTAACATCCCGCAGATAGGATCGCACCAGATGCATCGAGCACAACCATGACAGCCCCCTTTATTCCACTCGAAGCGTGCCTATGCCTTTGGGTCGATCGTCGCAATAAAGCCGAATGTCCAAGCGGTTGACGCCCCCTGTCCCCGGTTTGATAATGCCTAAAGCGTAAGTTAAGGTCGCCGCGGCGCAAGCTGGAACGGCGCCTTTTTGGCTGGACCGCGCTGATTATGAAAATTCGCTTCCTTTTTCTGCTGCCCCTGCTCATCTCGCTTATCCCGACTGCTCCGACGCTTGCGGCTGGCGACCGCTTTGCGCTGGTGATCGGCAACGCCAAATATCCGGATGCGGATGCCCCGTTGAAGGAACCGATAAACGATGCGCGCGACGTCGCCGACGAGCTCAAGCGCGACGGCTTTTCCGTCGAGATCGGCGAGAACCTGACCGGCGACGGCATGCGCCGCGCCTTCGAGAAGCTCTACGGTAAGATCAAGCCGGGTTCGGTGGCGCTGGTGTTCTTCAGCGGGTTCGGCATCCAGTCCGCGCGTCAAAGCTATTTGCTGCCGGTCGATGCGCAGATCTGGACCGAATCCGACGTGCGCCGCGACGGTTTCAGCCTGGAGAGCGTGCTTGGCGAGCTCAACACCCGCGGTGCCGGTGTCAAGATCGCGCTGATCGATGCCTCCAGGCGCAACCCGTTCGAGCGCCGGTTCCGCAGCTTCTCGGCCGGCCTGACCCCGGTCATCGCGCCGAATGGCACCCTGGTGATGTATTCGGCGGCGCTGGCCTCGGTGGTCTCGGATGCCGGCGGCGAGCACAGCCTGTTCGTCCAGGAGCTGCTGAAGGAAATTCGCGTCCCCGACCTAATGGCCGAGGAGACGCTGAACCGCACCAAGATGGGCGTTACCCGCGCCTCGCGCGGCGAGCAGGTTCCATGGATATCCTCTTCATTGGCTGAAGATTTCTCGTTCATTCCGGGGGCCGGCGGATCGCGGCCGTCGACGACGCCACCACCGGCGCCGCCGGCCGTGGTCGCCAACAACCCGCCGCCGGCATCACCCGCGCCGCCGACACCGCCTCCGCCGACGAAGCCGGCCGACACGGTTGCGGCGCCTGCACCACCCCCTCCTTCTGCACCGGCACCCTCGCCGAAGCCGCAGGTCGAGGCCGCCCTGCCGCCACCGCCGCCGCCCGCGAAGCCGGCTGATCCCGCTCCCGCGCCGAACGCGGACGGCGGGCCGAGCCCCGCCGTCCTGGCTGACGACCCCACGATCAAGAGCCTGACAGCCAAGATTGCCGCCAATCCGGACGACGTGAACGCGCTGTACCGGCGCGGCCAGGTCTATGCCAGCAAGGGCGCCTACAACCTCGCCATCAAGGATTTCGACGATACGCTCCGCATCAACGCGAAGGACGTCGAGGCGCTGAACAACCGCTGCTGGACCCGCGCCGTGGTCGGCGACCTTCAGGGCGCACTCAAGGATTGCAACGAGGCGCTGCGGCTGCGGCCGAACTTCGTCGATGCGTTGGACAGCCGCGGGCTCGTCAACCTGAAATCGGGAGCGGTCAAGAACGCCATCGCCGATTTCGACGCGGCCCTGAAGATCAATCCCCGCCTGACCTCCTCGCTCTACGGACGCGGCCTTGCCAAGCAGCGCAACGGCTCCGCCCAGGAAGGTGCGCTCGACATCGCCAATGCCAAGGCGATGGATCCGAACATCGTTCAGGAATTCGCAAGTTACGGAGTGCGTTGATATTTTTTTGAGTTGAGGGAAGACGCGCCTCGAACCTTGAACAGCCCAGGGAAGACTAATGGGCGGATGCCGCAAGGGGGCTTTCCCGAGGGCTTATTGCAGGAATTTGGAAACGCGCGAGCTGGCCGCGCAGGAGGGACTGCTATGAGATTGGCTGCAAAGGGACTTACCGCGATCCTGTCCATCATCACCATCGGCGCCGCTCTGTCGCTGCCGGCTTCGCCCGCCGTCGCGGGCGACGAAAGCAACAGCAAGAACGTCACCGAGGACGAGATCGTCCGCGCGCTCGCGCCGCCGGCAAAGAAGCCTTTGACGCGCGGCCTCTCGATCGCTCCGCAGGCCGATCCCGCGCCGAACGCGGCGGAGACCAAGCTGATCCAGTCCGTGCGTGGCCGCTCGACGCGTTCGCTGTCGTCGACCGAGCGCGAGGAAATCGCCTCGGTCGCCAAGGACAAGCCGAACATCGATCTCGAGATCACGTTCGACTACAACTCCGCCAATATCAGCGCCAAGTCCATGCCGTCCGTGCAGGCGCTCGGCCGGGCGCTGACGAGCCCCGACCTCAAGGGCTCGACCTTCGTGGTCGCCGGTCACACCGATGCCGCAGGCGGCGAAGCCTACAACCAGGACTTGTCGGAGCGCCGCGCCGATTCGATTAAGCGCTACCTCGTCGACAAGTACGGCATCTCCGCGACCGACCTCGTCACCGTCGGCTACGGCAAGAGCAAGCTGAAGGATCCGAACCAGCCGATGGCGGAGGTCAACCGCCGCGTGCAGGTCGTCAACATGGAAAACAAGACCACCGCATCCAAGTAAGCACGACGCAATCCTTTGCAGTGACAAGTCGTGATGTGGTGTAACGTCTCGCTTCCAGGGCGCGTCCCGCAGCCTTGCGGGACGCCACTTTATTTCAGGGAAACGCTCTCGATAGGCCTCGTACGGACGGCCGTGAGCCAGGCCAGGATGATCCGGCGATGAACCTTTCCGAATATCTCAAGCCGGCGGGAACGGTGGTGTTCGTCGTGGCGCTCGGCCTCGGCTATTATCTGTTTGAGCATCGGCATCGCCCTGAGGCGAAGGAAACGCCGGGCGAGGCGCTCGTCATCGTGACGAAGTCGACCAATGCCTGCTTCTCCGATCTCGTGCGGGTGACCGGCTTCTTCGTGCCGCGCCGCGAGGCCGTGGTCGTGGCCGACCAGGAAGGCTCTCGGGTTACGGACCTCTTCGTCACCGAAGGCACTGTTGTCACCGATAATCAGGAACTGGCCCGCCTGACCGCGCCGCCGCAGATCCCGGGCCAACCGCAGCGGCCCGGCCCGCAAGGCCCGATCTCGCTGAAGGCGCCCGCGCCGGGCCTCATCACCGAGGTCCGCACCATCGTCGGCGCGCCGGCCTCGCCGCAGGCCGGGCCGATGTTCCGCATCGCCGTCAACAGCGAGATCGAGCTCGACGCCCAGGTCCCGGCGGTTCACATGCCCAAGCTCAGCTCCGGCGCGACCGTGCGCATCAGCCGCGACGACGCGCCCGATCTGATCGGCCGGGTCCGGCTGGTTGCGCCCGAAATCGACCGCACGACCCAGCTCGGGCGCGTCCGCATCAGCGTCACCAACAATCCCTCGCTGAAGGTCGGCGTATTCGCCCGCGCCTCGATCGATGCCAAGCGAAGCTGCGGCGTCTCGATTCCCAAGACCGCGATCGACCATCTCACCGTGCAAGTCGTCAAGGGCAACATTGTCGAGACGCGCAAGGTGCGGGTCGGACTATCGTCCGACAGCGCGACGGAAATCCTGGAAGGGCTCGAGGTCGGCGAAATCGTTGTCGCCGACGCCGGCTCTTCGCTCCATGATGGCGACCAGATCAAAACCATGTTCGCCGATGAACTCGATCGCACGCGGGTACGCTGATGGCTCTCAATATCTCGGCATGGTCGATCCGCAATCCGTTGCCGTCGGTCGTCTTCTCGATCATCCTCCTGATCCTCGGCTGGACCTCCTTCACCAAGCTTGCGGTGACGCGGCTGCCGTCGGCCGACATTCCCGTGATCTCGGTCGCCGTATCGCAATTCGGCGCTGCGCCTGCCGAGCTGGAATCCCAGGTTACCAAGACGGTTGAAGACGCCGTCTCCGGCGTCGAGGGCGTGCGGCACATCACCTCCTCGATCACCGACGGCCTGTCGGTCACCACGATCCAGTTCGCGCTGGAGACCAACACGGACCGCGCGCTCAACGACGTCAAGGACGCGGTGACGCGCGTGCGCTCCAACCTGCCGCAGAACGTCACTGAGCCGCTGATCCAGCGCGTCGACGTCATCGGCCTGCCGATTGTCACCTATGCCGCGATCTCGCCCGGCAAGACGCCCGAGCAGCTCTCCTATTTCGTCGACGACGTGGTCAAGCGCGCGCTGCAGGGTGTGCGCGGCGTCGCCCAGGTCGAGCGCATCGGCGGTGTCGAGCGCGAGATCCTGGTTTCGCTCGACCCCGATCGATTGCAAGCGATGGGGCTGACGGCGGTCAATGTCAGCCAGAGCCTGCGCGGCACCAATGTCGACGTCGCCGGCGGCCGCGCCGAGATCGGCAAGAACGACCAGGCCATCCGCACGCTCGCCGGCGCCAAGACGCTGGGCGATCTTGCCGGCACAATGATCCCGCTGTTCGGCGGCGGCGAGGTCCGGCTCGACGATCTTGGCACCGTCACCGACACCATTGCCGACCGTCGCACCTTCGCCCGCTTCAACGGCGAGCCGGTGGTCGCGCTCGGCATCAAGCGCTCCAAGGGCGCCAGCGACGTGAAGGTAGCCGAGGCCGTGCAAAAGCGCATCGACGCGCTGAAGGCCTCCTATCCCGACGTCGATCTGAAGCTGATCGACACCTCGGTCGAATATACCAAGGGCAATTACCACGCTGCGATCTCGACCCTGTTCGAAGGCGCCATCCTCGCCGTCGTCATTGTGCTCCTGTTCCTGCGCGACCTGCGCGCGACCATCATCGCCGCGATTTCGCTGCCGTTGTCGATCTTCCCGGCGTTCTGGGCGATGGACCTGCTCGGCTTCTCGCTGAACCTCGTCAGCTTTCTCGCCATCACGCTGTCGACGGGTATTCTGGTCGACGACGCCATCGTCGAGATCGAGAATATCGTCCGGCACATGAACATGGGCAAGTCGCCCTACCGTGCCGCGCTGGAGGCCGCCGACGAGATCGGCCTCGCGGTGATCGCGATCTCGCTGACCATCATCGCGATCTTCGCACCCGCGAGCTTCATGTCGGGCATCGCCGGACAGTTCTTCAAGCAGTTCGGCATTACCGTTTCGGTCCAAGTATTCTTCTCGCTGCTCGCGGCCCGCTTCGTCACCCCGGTGCTAGCCGCCTACTTTCTCAAGCACCACACGCATGTGGAGCCGCCGCCCGGTCGCATCTTGCGGTCCTACCATGGGATCGTGGCCTGGTCGGTGAAGCACTATTTTATCACGGTGCTGATCGGGCTCGGCGTCTTCGCCGCCTCGATCTGGAGCATCACGCTGCTGCCGCAAGGCTTCCTGCCGGCGCAGGACAGCGCCCGCTCGCTGCTTGCCCTCGAGCTGCCGCCTGGCACTCAGCTCGCCTACACCGAAAAGGTCACCGAGGACATCGTCGCGCGGCTGCGCAAGCGGCCCGAGGTGAAGAGCATCTTCGTCGACGGCGGGCGCGTCCCGCCGGGCACTCAGGAAGTCCGGCGCGCCGCTCTGATCATCAACTACACGCCCAAGGACAGCCGCGACATTACCCAGCGCGAGCTCGAGTTCTCGATCAGCCAGGAGCTGGAGAACGTTCCCGACATCCGCTTCTGGTTCCTCGACGAGAACGGCCTGCGCGCGATCTCGCTGGTGGTGACCGGTGTGGATCCCAACATCGTCAACAACGTCGCGAGCGAGCTTGCGACGCAGATGAAGCGCATTCCCACCATCTCCAACGTGATCTCGGAAACCTCGCTGGAGCGACCCGAGCTGCGCATCGAGCCGCGCGCCGATCTCGCCGCGCGGCTCGGCGTCTCGACCGAAAGCCTGTCGCAGACCATCCGCGTCGCCACCATCGGCGACGTCGGGCCTGCACTCGCCAAGTTCGACGTCGGCGACCGCCTGGTGCCGATCCGCGTTCAGCTCGAAGACGCCGCGCGCGGCAATCTGAAGACGCTCGAGCAGCTCCGTGTCCCGCTCGGGGAGCACGGCGAGAAGGGCGGCGTGCCGCTCTCGGTCATCGCCGACGTCAAGCTCGACCAAGGCCCCACCAGCATCAACCGCTACGACCGCGAGCGGCAGGCGACCGTTGCGGCCGATCTCGTCGGCTCCGCCGCGCTCGGCGATGCCACCAAGAAGATCTACGACCTGCCGGTGATGAAGAGTCTGCCGAAAGGCGTGAAAGTCTCACCCTCCGGCGACGCCGAAAGCCTGAACGAGCTGTCCGACGGTTTTGCGACCGCGATCACGGCCGGCCTGATGATGGTCTACGCCGTGCTGGTGCTGCTGTTCGGCACTTTCCTCCAGCCGATTACCATCCTGTTCTCGCTGCCGCTCTCGATCGGCGGTGCGATCGCCGCCTTGCTCGTCACCGGCAAGCAGCTCACCACCCCGGTGTGGATCGGCATCCTGATGCTGATGGGGATCGTCACCAAGAACGCAATCATGCTGGTGGAGTTCGCCATCGAAGCCATTCGCACCGGCAAGCCGCGCGAGGAGGCCATGATCGACGCCGGCATGAAGCGCGCCCGCCCCATCGTGATGACCACGATCGCAATGGCCGCGGGCATGATGCCGAGCGCGCTCGCGGTCGGCGCCGGCGGCGAGTTCCGCTCACCGATGGCGCTCGCGGTGATCGGTGGCCTGATCTTCTCGACCATCCTGTCGCTGGTGTTCGTGCCTGCGATGTTCATGGTGATGGACGATTTCGGCGCACTGATCTGGCGCTTCGCCAAGCGATTGATCGTGCACAGCGAGGACGCGATGGCTCCCGGTCATCACGGAGCAGCGCCGGCGGAAGCGGCGCCGACGCCGAAGAACATCGCGCGCCCAGCGGCGGAGTGAAATCCCGGCGAGCAAACCAGGGCGGCACACTGGCGAACGGCGCCTCCAGGCGCTATGTTAGCCCCATGACTTTCTCGCGTATCACGATCGATCCTGCGGTCTGCACCGGCAAGCCCTGTATTCGCGGGATGCGATTTCCGGTCGCACGGCTGCTCGGCTTGTTGGCTGCCGGCGAAACACGTGAATCCGTGTTGAACGACTACCCGTATCTCGAACGTGGAGACATCGACGAAGCGTTGCGCTACGCGGCCTTCCTTGCTGAGGATGAATCCGTCGAGCTGCACCCCGCTGTTACGGCGAAGTGAAATTCATCATCGACATGCCCCTCTCGCCCTTACTTGTCGCACTGGCTGACAGAGATGGGGCATGATGCGGTGCATGCTTCCGCGATAGGCTTTCATTCTGCAAGCGATGTGGAGATCATCGATCGTGCCAGACAGGAGGATCGCACGATCATCACGGCGGATCTCGACTGCCCTCGCCTGATCGCGACTGCGGGAAGTGACAGCCCAAGTCTCATTCTATTCCGAGGGGGCGACTGGACGGAAGCGGCCGTCCGGGCCCGATTGGCGGAGGTTTTATCTGCCCTGCCTGAGAACGAAATCCAGGATAGCATCATCACGATCAACCGGAACGTGTGCGTCGGCGCAGACTCCCGATCGCTTGATTCTACTCGTTCCGTGCGATCGCGGTCAGCTTTGTCATGTTCCTCAGCAATATCCGGCCGCGCTGGAGATCGAGGATTGCCTCCTTGCGCCAGGCCTGAAGCTGGCGGTTGACACTTTCACGGGCGGCGCCGACGAAGACGCCGAGCTGCTCCTGCGAGATGTGCACCTCCGAGCCGAAATCGGCGGCGAGCGCGCAGAGCCGCCGCGCCAGCCGGACCGGCAGCGGTTGCAGCATGGATTCCTCCATGCGCTCGCTCTGCCAGCGGATGCGCTGGCAGAGCAGCGCGATGATCTTGATCGCGACCTTCGGCTCGCGCTCGAGGAAACCGAGGAAATCCTCGCGCCGCAGCACGAACAATTCGCTCGCCTCGCCCGCGGTCGCATCGGCCGTGCGGCTCTGGCCGTCCAGCACCGCGACCTCACCGAACAGGTCGCCCGGCCCCATGAAGTTCAGCGTCAGCCGGCTGCCGTCGGAGGCGCCGGTCTCGATGCGGACCTGGCCGCGGCGCACGCCGAACAGCGCGTCTCCTGGATCGCCCTTCTGAAACAGCACCTCGCCGCTCGCCAGATGCTGGGTGTGGCAGAGACCGGACAGCCGCTGGAGTTCGTCCGCGCCGAGGTCAGCGAACATCGCGTTCATCTTCAGGATGACCGCAAATTCGGCCTGCTTGCTCATTTCAATGTCCTTGTCAATTTACTCGTGAATGACTTTGGCAAATCGCTTGGAACCATCAGCGTAGGATGGCGTAAAACCGCGCCGGAGAAGTGTGGCATAAGTCACATAACTTTGCAGCACCTCCCGACTATTTTTGCGCGCTTGGAGCCGCTTCCCGTCCCGGGATAAACTCACGTGCAAATGACGGTAATCTGCTGGGTTCGCCGCCGATTGTCCGTCGCTGGGAAGTCGACATGAGAGCTATGAAGTTCGTCGGCGCGACAATAGCCGCCGTCATCATCGTGATCGCAATCCTTCTGGTGGTCGGAATCCCCTCCGGCTTCCTGACCTCGACGATTGCCGCGCGGGTCGAGAGCGCGACCGGCTATCGCCTGTCGATCGACGGCACCACGAAGATCAGCCTGTGGCCGACGCTGAACGTCACCCTGGGCGACCTCACGCTGCAAGACCCGAAGGACCGCAGCGGCATCACGCGCCTGACGGTCGACAGCGTGCAGGCCGACATGTCGCTCTCCAGCGTGTGGTCGGGCCAGCCTGAGATCAGCGAGCTCGTCGTCACCCATCCCGTGCTTTACCAGCCGCTGCTGCGTGAGCGCCTGCCGAATGCCGGCACCGCGTCGAAGCCGCTCGCGCTCGACACGAATAGCGCGACCATCGATCGCGTCAAGATCACCGATGGCGAGATTGCATTCGCGCGCGTGCGCGATCGCGTCGAGGGCCGCATCAGCGCCATCAACGCCGAGGCGATCGTTGGTGGCGATCGCAAAGTCAACATCACCGGCACCGCGCGCGTCGGCGAACATCCGACCAAGTTCGACATCAAGGGGACCACGCCGACGGCGGCGGGCGACCGGCCGACGATCCCGGTCGACTTCGCCATCGACATGCCTGACGTGCTGAAGTCCCAGCTCGCAGGTCACGCCGAGATCCGGCTGAGCGGCGACATCGTGATGATCAACGGCCTGAACGGCAGGCTCGGCGACAGCCCCTTCAACGGCTGGGCTTCGGTCGACATCGCGAGCAAGCCGCTGGTCAAGGTCGATCTCGACTTCCAGCGGCTCGCGATTCCGCTGGCGAAATCGCCGGAGGGCGCGGCCGGGCAGCCCTGGAGCAGTGCGCCGATCGACGTCTCCGGGCTTAATTATGTCGACGCGCAAGTCAGGATCTCGGCGAACGAAGCCGTGATCGGTGATGCGCGGCTTTCGCCGCTCGCGCTCGATGCAAAACTCGCCGGCGGTGTGCTGAAGGCCGGCACCGCCAATCTCGGCGCCTATGGCGGCCAGGTCTCGGGCGAGATGATCCTGGACGCGACCACCGGCGCGCCGAGCTTCGCCATGCATTCCGACCTCGTCGGCGTGCGCGCGCTGCCGCTGCTCCAGGGGCTTGCCGAATTCGACCGCATCGACGGCAAGCTGCAGGCCAAGCTCGCTTTGCGCAGCGCCGGCACCAGCCAGCGCGCGCTGATGGCGAACATGCAGGGCACGGCCTTCGTCAATTTCCAGGACGGCGCGATCCGCGGCATCAACGTTGCGCAGATGATCCGCTCGCTGACCACGGGCACGCTGTCCGGCTGGCAACAAGACCAGGACCCCAGCCGGGACCAGAGCACGGACCTGTCGCAGCTCTCGGCCTCCTTCCGCATCGACAAGGGCCAGGCGGTGACGACCGATCTCAATCTGATCGGGCCGCTGGTGCGCGTCACCGGCGCCGGCACCATCGCCCTTGACACCAAGATGATGGGCTTCCGCGTCGAGCCCAAGCTCATGATGACGACCGAGGGTCAGGGCCGTACCTCCGATCCGGTCGGCTTCGGCATCCCCGTGATGATCCAGGGCACCTGGTCGCAGCCGCGGATCTATCCCGACATGGCCGGCGTGCTCGACAATCCGGATGCCGCCTATGCCAAGCTGCGCGAGATGGGCAAGGGCCTGTTCGGCCCCGATGGCGCTGGGCTTGGCAATATCCTGGGCGGCCTGGGGTTGGGCGGCACTGCACCGGGCGGTGGCAACGCGACCAGCAATGCCAATCCACAAGGTTCGCAGCCGGGACAGAACAATCTGCTCGGCGGTCCCCTGGGCGAAGCCATCGGCAATCTGATCCAGCAGGGGCTTTCCAGCGGCGCCGGGGCCGGCGCTGGCACCGGCCGCAGCCGCAGCCTGCCGGCGCCGCCACCCACGCCTGCGCCACAGGCCTCGCCTGCCGCCCCCGCCCTGGAGGACCCGCCGGTGGTACAGCAGGACAGTCAGCCAATGAACGACGTGCTGCGGCAGCTCTTCAATCGATGATTGGCGGACCCGCGCACTGGGCTCCACAGCGAGGAAGCCGCTGCAATTCACCCCTTTCCACGCGCTGCCTTTCCACCTGTCCCGGCGCCCACAGCGGGTAACCACAACGGCGGCTCGGTCGGGCCCCTTGGCAATCCTTGGCCCGAATTGTGGTAGAAGGCTGCCAGGGCCGGTGCGGCCCGTAGCGCGCAGCGTCAATGGCGGCGCGAGAGGATCGGGATGGCAGGAGCGAACGACAAGACACGGTTTTTACGCGAGGGCCTGTTCGCCAAATACGTTGTCTCCCTCGTCGGCCTCGTCGTGTTCGTGCTCGCCGTCAACGGCGCGATGGAGACCTGGATCTCCTACCGCGCCACCAGGACGTCGCTGATCGACGGGTTGGAGGACAAGGCGCAAGGCGCTGCCCGGCGGGTCGAGCAGTCGATCTCGGAGCTCGAGCGCCAGATCAGCTGGGTGACGCGGGCGAGCCAGGATACGCTCGAGAAGCGCCGTGCCGACTACGCGTCGCTCCTGCACCAGGTCTCGGTCGTCAGCCAACTGTTCCAGCTCAACGGCGAGGGCCGCGAGGTGCTGCGCGTCTCGCGCCAGTCGACCACGACGGGGAGCAATGCCGACCTCTCCCGCGACATGCGCTTCACCGACACCGTCGCCCGCGGCGTCAGCTACGCGCCGGCCTGGTTCGCCGACCGAACCCCTTACATGTCGATCTCGGTGGCGCATTCCGGCTTCAACGCCGGCGTCACTGTCGCCGAGATCGATCTCAGCTTCCTCTCCGAGCTCCTGTCCGACGCCCAGGTCGGCAAGGCCGCCTTTGCCTATGTGGTCGACCCGCGTGGCCGCGTGCTGGCGACGTCCTCTAGAGGACCCGATGTCGGCAAGGATCTGTCGAAGCTGCCGCAGGTCGCGGCCGCGATCGCGCCCGGCGGCGAGCCGGACACGTCGGGCACCGACTTCAACGGCCATGCGGTGATGAGCGCCGCGAGCACGGTGCCGAAGCTCGGCTGGAGCGTATTGTTCGAGCAGCCGGCCACGCAGGCCTTGATGCCGATCCGCGACCAGCTCGTGCGCATCGCGCTCCTGATCGGCATGGGCCTGATGGTCGCGATCCTCGCCGGCACGCTGCTCGCCCGCCGCATGATCATCCCGATCACGGCGCTGCGCGACGGCGCCCACAAGCTCGGCGAGGGGGATTTCAGTCATCGCATCGATGTGCGCACCTCGGACGAGCTGGAAGACCTCGCAAGCCAGTTCAACCGCATGGCCGATCAGATCCAGGAGACCTATTCGAACCTGGAGACCAAGGTCGAGGAGCGCACCCGTGATCTCGCGCAGTCGATCCACGAGCTCAAGGTGCTGGAAGAGGTCGGCCGCGCGGTCGCCTCCTCGCTCGATCTCGATGCCGTGCTGCCGACGATCGCCGCCCGCGCGATCGAGATCACCCGTGCCGATGCCGTGCTGATCTACGGCTATGACGCGGATGAGCGCCGCTTCAGCCTGGTCGAGGCCAATGGCATCGGCAAATCGGCCGACGGTGCCCACCTCACCATCGACGAGGGCGAGAACATCCTGAGCGATGCGGCGATGACCGGCGAGCCGATTGCGCTGGCCGATCTCGACCATGCTTTCGAGCAGCCGTTGCGCGACGTCGCCGTCAATGCCGGCTTCCATTCGGTGCTGGTGGTGCCGCTGGTCGACCAGCAGGGCACGCTCGGTTCGCTGGTCGTGCTGCGCCGTTCCAGCGGCGAATTCGCCCCCAGCATCATCGGCCTGATGCGCACCTTTGCCAACCAGGCGGTGCTGGCGATGCGCAATGCGCGGCTGTTCACCGAGGTCGATCACAAGAGCCGCGCGCTGGAGGCGGCGAACGAGACCGTGCGCGCCCAGGCCGACAAGCTGCGCGAGCAGACCGAGCAGCTCAAGGACTGGAACAAGTCGCTGGAGGCTCGGGTCAAGACCCAGCTCGGCGAGATCGAGCGCATCCGCAAGCTCGAGCGTTTCCTGGCGCCGCAGGTCGCCCAGCTGATCGCCTCCTCGGACAGCCCTGAGGGGCTGCTCACCAGCCAGCGCCGCGAGGTGACCGTGGTGTTCTGCGACCTGCGCGGCTTCACCGCGTTCACGGAAGCAACCGAGCCGGAAGAGGCGATGAACGTGCTGCGCGAATATCACGCCGCGCTCGGCAAGCTGATCTTCAAGTATGAGGGCACGCTCGACAAATATGCCGGCGACGGTGTCATGATCCTGTTCAATGCGCCGATTCAATTCGAGGACCACACGAAGCGCGCCGTGAAGATGGCGGTGGAGATGCGCGACACGATCGGCCCGCTGACCGAGCGCTGGCGCAACCGCGGCCATAGCCTCGGCTTCGGCATCGGCATTGCGCTCGGCTATGCGACGCTCGGCCAAGTCGGCTTTGAGCAGCGGCTGGAATATGCCGCGATCGGCAGCGTCACCAACCTCGCCTCCCGCCTCTGCGGCGAGGCTAAGCCCAACCAGATCGTGGTGAGCCGCCGCGTCTACGGCATGGTCGAACCGTGGGTCGAAGCCCGCGCCCTCGACGATCTCCATCTCAAGGGCTTCAATCACCCCGTGCTCGCGATGGAAATCTTGTCCTGGCGCGAGGAGGTGGAGAACGTGGTGGATGCGGCCGCGGTGCGGCGGCGAGGGTAGCCAAGACAAAAGTGCGAAAACAACCCCATGCACAGTAGGCGGGGGCTGCAAGATCAATGACTTACGAGGGCCTCGCGCGGGTGGTGGCGTGGTTTGACACGTCGGGCAAAACACTGGGAGAAAGACATCATCTCTCCGACCCTCCCGCGAACCACATCCCTTCTGCGCTCACGCCCCCCGCTTCGGCCCGATCGCCTCGAAGCCGGCCTTCTGCTCGTCGCTCAGATCCGCCTCGAAATCGTCGAGTGCATCGCTGACGCCGCCGACCGCTTGCAGCATTGTCTCCAGCCGCGCCTTCACGGCGGCGAGGCGGGCCTGCGGTGTCGCGGCGGCCTCCGCCGGGCAGGCGCTCAGTGTCTCCACGGTGCGCAGAGTGGTGTCCTGGAGCACGTCAAGGCGGGCGCGGGCGATCTCGTCGAGCTTGAGCGTGGAAGCAATCTCGGCAACGGGCCATTGCTGCTGCACGAGCTGCTCGTATTGGCGCTGCGCCTTTTCGTCATAGCGAGGATCATAGTCCGGCTTGCAGGCGGCGGCCGCCTGCGCGTCCTTGGGCAGAGCCGCGGCAAGCGCGGCGCGACGCTCATTGGCGAGCGCATTGAGTCTTGCCTTCTGGTCGTCATTGAGGAGACCGACGAATTTCGAAAGCGGCGGCGCGACCGCGTCAATGGCCTTGATCATGGCCTGGAGCCGCTCACTCATCAGGCCGAGGCGCTCGGCGGCCGTGGCCGGGGCCTGCGTCGGGCAGGCGGCACGGATGGTGTCGCGCGCAGCGGCCCAGGCGGATGCGAGCTCGTCGAGCGCGGTGCGCTGCGATTCGTTCGGCGCCACGGCGGCGGTGACCCGCTCGACGGGGAGACCGCCGGCGTCGCTGGCTTCGCAAAGAGTCTCCGCGGACGGAATTCGCCGAGCGCGCCGGCCTTGCGGCGCGATGTAGGCGGCAAGTTCGGTGGCGACGTAGGGCGCGAAGATCGCCGCATAGATGTCGCCATAGCCATAGAGCGAGAGGCTGGTGGTGTCGCCGAAGATGATCGCGGTGGTGAGATCATCATGCGCGAACGGCCAGAACACCGGGCCGACCCAGCCATAGCTGCCGTCGGGATGGCGCCACCATCCCTGCGGACGGCGACCGCCCTGCCAGCCCGACAGCGCAGCCTGCGCCGTGAGCGCCGCACGCAGGACGTAAGGGTTGGCAGGCTGGCCGCGCTCGGCGCCGCGGGGATCCTGCGACCTCAGCGCGGCCGAACGGTATCGGCCACCGCGCACCGCCATGCGGGCATGGCGCAAGCGCGACATGCCGATCATGTGGCCGACGGCAAAACGTGCAACGCCGAGCGGACCGCCGCGCAATCCGAACTGGGCCTCGGCCTTGTCAGGCAGCAGCACTGCCACACACATGAGGGCAGCGCCCGCCAACCCCAGTCCCATGCGTCCGGACACGAAAGCTGACCCGACCACCTCGGCCTCCTCCCAGCGCCAAGCGCGCACTGCGTCGCATCACAATGACGCCTGGGGGAACCGATTGTTCCGGAGCGGCACCGGGCAAAGCGTCGCGGCAGCTCCCCGCTTGCGTCAGGACTATCGCGCATATGGCGCTTGGCCGGGCCTGAGGGCACGCCTCGTCCTTCGAGACGACCGCTCCGCGGTCTCCTCAGGATGAGGCTAGGCAGCATCGGTGCCTGTTGAAACTGCTGCCGCGCTCATCGTCCTCATCCTGAGGGCCCGCCTGAGGGGGCGTCTCGAAAGATGGCCGCAGAGAAGAGAGAAAGAAGAAAAACCGCCTCACTGCGCCTTTGGCGGCATCACGACGGTCTGGCCGGGATAGATCAAATTGGGATTATGGATCTTGCTGCGGTTGGCGTTGAAGATCACGGCGTAGCGGGCGCCGTCACCATAGGCAAGCCGGCTGAGCGCCCACAGGCTATCGCCGCGGGAGATCACGCGGCTGCCACCCGCTTCCGCCGGTGCACCATTGAGTGCGTCCGCCGGCGAAGCCGATGCCACTGCGGTCGCCGCCGGTGCGCGGGCCATGACCTTCGGCTTCGGCGCGCCAGTCAATCTGGGCCGAGCCGCGGGCCCGTCGGGTGCCGAGGCCAGGCGTGGCGCCGCCGAGGGCAAGGAGGCCACGACTTCAGGCCTGTCGTCGGGTTTCTCGGCCTGGTTCGGCGCTTGTTTCGCTTCTTGCTTCGCTTCCTGCCGCGCGGCCGGTACCGGGCGCGCGGGCGGCGGCGCGGCTTCGGCGATCGTCACCGGCATGGAGCGGGCGGATTGCGTGACGGTCCCGTCGGTCGATTTCGCCCGCAGGGTCAGCTCATAGGAACCGGCAGGAAGCTGCGGCGGGGTCATCACGAACTGCCCCGACGCATCGGCCACGACCGAATCGAGCGGCTTGCCGTCGCGCAAGAGCTCGACCTTCGCACCCGGTGTGGCCCGGCCGGCGATCACCGCGGCTTCGCCATGATCGTCGATCCGCGCAACGTCGAAACGGGGGCCCGCATCGGTCGCAGCCGCCGGCGGCTTGACCGGCGCGAGATCGGCCAGCGCCGCGACCTGTTTCTGCGTCTCGGCCAACGCACCCACCTTCGGCTCGGGCACCGGCGAGACGGTTGCGGCCGGCGCGCTGGCGGCAAGCTTCGGCTCTTCCGACTTGGGATCCTGTTTGAGTTCCGGTCTGGGTTCGACCTTTGCCTCCGGCTTGGCGGCGACTTCGGTCTTCGCCTCGCCCGTCAGCAGCAGGCGACGCAGGTCGGTGGGGCCGATCACCACCGCGGTACCGCCCACCGCGAGCAGACAGAATGCAATGAAGGCCTTGGATGCGGTGATCATCGAAAATGAACCTTAGTCAGAACCTGGGTCGCAAATCAGCGGACGCGGCAAATTGCGCCGATTTGGCTGCGGCAGCAAGACGATCATTGGGATGACAAGCCTCCGTTCAGGCGCGCCCCGGATGAACCGCGCCAGCCCGCGCGTTCCAATTCATCCTTCCCTAACCCTCGCTGGTAACGGGGTCTTGGCGGTTTTGCTGCATCTTGCGTTCCACGGGAGGGCTGGATGGGCACATCGATTGGATCGACCGCGCGGATGCGCGCGTTGCTGCGCCGTTGGCGCGGGGCACCGCTGACATGGCTGATCGTCGGCGGCTTCGTGCTGATGGCCGCGACCGCCGTCGGCACCGCGCTCACCGTCGACCGCTTTCGGCAGAATGCAATCGAGAGCGGCCGCGAGAGCCTGCAAAACTCCGTCCGCATGCTCGCCCGGCATTTCGACCGTGAGTTCGAGGACTTTGCGGTGCTCCAGAAGAGCATCATCGCCGAGCTCGAAAGTCATGGCATCGAATCCGCTGAGGTCTTTCGCAGCGAGATGGGCACGCTCGCCGTGCACGAGGTGCTGCGCGCAAAGGCCAGCGGCTGGTCTGACGTCGCCGGCGCCAATGTGTTCGATTCCGAGGGTGTGCTGATCAATTCATCGCGGCGCTGGCCGGTTGCCGCGATTTCGGTGGCCGACCGCGGCTATTTCAATCGCCTCAAGAACGATCCGGCCGCGCAGGAAGAGATCGAGATCGTACGGGGCCGGCTCGGCAACGGGCCGGCGATCGTGTTCGCGCGGCGCGTCTCCGGCCCGCACGGCGAATTCCTTGGGCTGGTCTCGCGCGCGATCGCGCCGGAGCAGCTCGAATCCTTCTTCGCCTCGACCGGGCTCGGCGAGGAATCCTCGATTGCGATGCACCACCAGAACGGCCAGCTGCTCGCACGCATCCCGCATGTCGATGACATGATCGGGCAGAACTTCCGCAAGGGCACGCCCGAGCAGATGGCGGTGTTCGAGCGCACCTTCGTCACCACCCAGCTCGCAAGCCCGATCGACGGCAAGGACCGCATCGTCGCCGCGCGCCTCCTCACCGGTGAGCCGCTGGTCGTGGTCGCGACCAAGTCGCTGGATGCAACGCTGGCCACCTGGCGCACGCAGACGAAATTCTTCGTCATGGTGGCCGTGCTGTCGATCGGCCTGCTCGTGCTGACGCTCTATCTGATCTTCCGCCAGGTGACGCACCGGCTCTCGCTGGAGAAGCAACGACTCGACACCGCGATGAACACCATGACGCAGGGCCTGTTGATGTTCGATCAGGACGAGCGGCTGATCGTCTGCAACCGGCGCTATATCGAAATGTACGCGCTATCCGCCGACGTGGTGAAGCCAGGCGTCCATTTCCGCGACGTGATCCGGCATCGCCACCACACCGGCTCGTTCCACGGCGACGTTGAGTCCTATTGCGACGATATCCTGAGCCATATCGGGCGCACCCAGAGCGCCATCGTCGAGACCGCCGACGGCCGCCTGATCGAGATCAAGAACCAGCCGGGCGCGGCCGGCGGCTGGCTCGCGACCCATGACGACGTCACCGAGCGCATCCGCGCCGACGAGCGCATTGCGCATATGGCGCATTACGACGCGCTGACCGACCTGCCCAACCGCGTGCTGATGCGCGGCCATCTGGAGCGCCGCGTCGCCGAGCTCGGCCAGGGCAAGCCGTTCGCGATCCTCTATATCGATGTCGACGAGTTCAAGGGCGTCAACGATTCGCTGGGACATGAGGTCGGCGACGAGCTGCTGCGCCAGGTCGCAAGCCGCCTGCGCGCCTGCGTCAGCGGCAACGACATGGTCGCACGGCTCGGCGGCGACGAATTCGCGATCATCAAGGCCGGCACCAACGATCAGGCTCAGCTGGCCGCGTTGGCGGAAACGATCTTGAATGCGCTGCGAGCGCCCGTCAATTGCAAGGGCCAGGAAATCCCGACCGACGCCAGCATCGGCATCGCGATCGCGCCCGATCACGGCGACAATATCGACGACCTGCTCAAGCGCGCCGATCTTGCGATGTATGCGGCGAAGTCGGAAGGGCGCCGCACCTTTCGCATCTTCTCGCCCGAATACGACGCCAAGGCGCGGCAGCGCCGGCAGCTCGAGCTCGATCTGCGCCAGGCGCTTGCGCGCGGCGAGTTCGAGGTGCACTACCAGCCGCTGGTCGATCTCGCGGCCAATGTCGTCACCGGCTGCGAGGCGCTGCTGCGCTGGCGCCATCCCGAGCGCGGCATGGTTTCGCCGGCGGACTTCATCCCGGTCGCCGAAGACACCGGCCTGATCAGCGAGATCGGCGAATGGGTGCTGAAGCAGGCCTGTACCGAGGCCGCGAGCTGGCCCGGCCAGATCCACATCGCGGTGAATGTCTCGCCGGTGCAGTTCCGATCGCGGACGCTGGCGCTCAAGATCGCCGCGGCGCTCGCGGAATCGGGGCTGGCACCGGGACGGCTCGAGCTTGAGATCACCGAGACCGTGCTGATCCGCGACGACGAGGAGGCGCTGACGATCCTCCAGCAGCTGCGCGAGCTCGGCGTGCGCATCGCGCTCGACGATTTCGGCACCGGCTATTCGTCACTGAGCTATCTGCACCGCTTCCCGTTCGACAAGATCAAGATCGACCGCAGCTTCATCAGCGACATCGGCGAGCCTGATGATTCCTCCCCGATCGTGCAGGCGGTGGTGCACATGGCCGCCGCGCGGCACATGGCGACGACGGCCGAAGGCGTCGAGACCGAGGCCCAGCGCGAGGTGCTGCGTCAGCTCGGATGCAGCCAGATGCAGGGCTGGCTGTTCAGCCCGGCCGTGCCGGCGGCGAAACTGAAGCAGCTCTTGTCGGCACAGGCCGCGGCGGCTTAGCGGCGCGCTCATTACGGCCGCTCCATCCGCGATGTCCGCGCAGCCATAGAACGCACCGGTCCGTACAAGTGCCGACGATTGATTTGAAGCTGGACTCGATCAGGGAGCGAGAATGACGAAGCGTGTTCCGAAAGCGAGTGTGCGCCGGTGTCAGCATC
The DNA here is from genome assembly GCF_023073875.1 of Bradyrhizobium sp. 154. NCBI lineage: Bacteria > Pseudomonadati > Pseudomonadota > Alphaproteobacteria > Hyphomicrobiales > Nitrobacteraceae > Bradyrhizobium > Bradyrhizobium sp. 154. The sequence continues at coordinate 3,392 of NZ_JADPKG010000032.1, read as the reverse complement.
ATGCTCGAAGATGAATGGACGCGCAGTGACGATCACATCCCGATCTCATCGGGCTTTTTCGCGCAGCATGCAGGATGACGTCGCGGAGGGACGAAAGCTCACATCAGGCCTTTTGCGGCACGGACTTCGGCGATCTCGGCGTCGGGATGGGCGACGATGGTGGCGAACATGATGCCGCTGATGATCAGCGACCAGGCGGTGTCCCAATAGATCCAAAACACGTGCCAGCCTCCGTTTCGATCTCCTCCGCCCGGGGATCAGGATAACGGCAAGGCGAGGCTGCCGTTCCCGGTGCGCATGCGGCGCTATTTTTGTTTGGTCGGCGGGGAGCTGCGACCGGTTTGACCGGTGTGGCGCTTTGCCACGACGTCCTCGTCGCGCTCGCCCTCAAGCGGACGCGGCGGCAGCTTGGGCTGGCCTTTCTGGCCGCCATGCTTGCCGCCCATGTCGGGCTCGCCTTCGAGATCGTTTTCACGGGGCATAATGCTTCAATGCGCTGGGGCGGCATTGGTTCGCCTGTGAACGAGGTCATAGGATCGCCGCGGTTTGCGGTGCACGATCGTTGCCCCGGGGGCATCGCGATTTCGACCGATGGATTAGGGCTGATGCGGAGACGACTGATCGCCTGGACCATCCTGACCTGCGGGCTGCTTGCGGTCACCGTATGGACCGTGCTCGGGCCGCCGAATCGCCCGCCCGGCCCGCATTTGCCCTCCCGCAGCGTGACGGCGGCGGTGCGGTAGCCATCCTGAGCCACCGATACAATTTCGGCATCGATCAATCCCAACTGGAATTTGGTGTGACGGCGCGCCTCCCGCTATCCTCAACGGCAAAACGACAATGCCGCACCGGCTTTGAGGAGGAGACCATGTTGAGACCGACCCGACGTATCGCGCGGCGCCTGCCGCGCGCTGCGATCGCCACCACCCTCGCCTTTCTCGCCCTCATTCCTGGAGTCCGTGCCGGCATGGCCGAGACCTTCGCCTATGTCGGCGACGCCGACAGCAACGACGTCAGCGTGTTCAAGATGGCCGAGAGCGGCGAGATGACGCCGGTGCAGACGGCCGCTTTTACCGGCATCGAAAAGCCGGGCTCCTCGACGCCGCTGGCGATCACGCCTGACAAGCGCGTGCTGATCGCCGGAATCCGCTCGCAGCCATACCTTGCGGTGAGCTTCGCGATCGATCCCAAGACGGGCCGCCTCAGTCATGTGGGCAACGGGCCGCTCGCGGACAGCATGGCCCATATCGCCGTCGATCGCAGCGGCAAATTCCTGTTCAGCGCCTCCTATGGCGGCAACAAGGTCGCGCTCAATCCGCTTGGCGCAAACGGCGTCGCCGGCGAGCCGAAGCAGATAATCCCGACCGGGCTGAACGCGCATGCCTTCCTGCCCTCGCCCGACAATCGCTTCGTGTTCGCGACCAATCTCGGCTCCGATCAGGTGCTGAGCTTTGCGTTCGACGCCACGACCGGCACGCTGACGCCGAGCGATCCACCTGCCCACAAGGTGCCGGAAAAATCGGGACCGCGGCACTTCGTGTTCCACCCCAACGGCAAGTTCGTCTATCTCATTCACGAGCTGAACGGCGACGTCGCGGCGTTCAGTTATGAGGCCAAGAACGGCGCCTGGACCGAGACCCAGCGCACCACCGCGCTGCCCGAGGGCTTCAACGGAAAGCCTTGGGCTGCCGACATCCACATCACGCCGGACGGGCGCTTCCTCTACGCCTCAGAGCGCACCACGAACACGCTCACCGCCTACAAGGTCGATGCAACAAGCGGCAAGCTGACCACGATCGGCAGCGTGCCGACCGAGAAGCAGCCGCGCGGCTTCAACGTCGATCCCTCGGGGCGCTATCTCGCCGCGGTCGGCGAACTCTCCGACGGCATGACGGTCTATGCGATCGACCAGAGCAGCGGCGCGCTCGCCAAGCTGAAATCCTATCCCACCGGCAAGAAGCCGAACTGGGTGGAGTTTCTGAGCCTGCCGTGAGGGAGGCGCGGCCGGCCTGCGCTAACATCGGTAGTTTCGCGCAGCCTGCCTCATATCACCGGGCATGGACCGTCAGATCGTCTTCAAGTGCCCCCGGACCGGCTTGAACGTGCAGTATCGGCTTGGCGACGATCATCTGCTCGACCGCTCCACCGGCATGACGGTCGGCGATCGCCGGAGCTGACGGCCGGTCCTGCACTGCGACCTGCCCCATCCGGCGGGAGCGAACCTGATCGCCAATCCCGCGACTAATCAAGGACTTGCCGCGGCGGCCCGCGCAGGCGTGGCGTCCCGCCGTGGGACAACGCTGCCGTAGTCCGGCCCGTTGCCATCTGCTATCGATTGAAGGGCTTGAACCCCATGGAATTTTCGATGCGTCATTTGCCCCGTGCCGTTGCCCGAAGCCTGTTTCCCGCAGCCATCGCCGGAGTGTTCGCTCTCGGCCAATATCCGGCCGGAGCCGCCGAGGACGATGCCCCCAAGGGGCCAGCAGTCACGGTGCTGAAGGTCGCGAAATCCTGCTTCTCCGACATCGTCGAAGCCACCGGCACGATCATTGCGCGCGAGGAAACGTCGGTGCGGCCCGAACGTCCGGGCCTGAAAGTGACCGAGGTGCTGGCGGAAGCCGGCCAGACCACCACCGCCGGCCAGGTGCTGGCGCGGCTGGCGCTGCCGGAAGGCGGCACGCTTCAGGTCACCGCGCCGGTGGCGGGCGTGATCGCCACGTCGACCGCGCAGATCGGCAATTTCGCCTCGGCCAAAGGCGAGGCCCTGTTCACGATCGTGGCGCGCAGCGAATACGATCTGGTCGGCATGGTCGCGACCACCGACATGCGCAAGCTCGCCGTCAACCAGCAGGCCACCGTGCGCATTGCCGGCGCCGGCGACATCGATGGCAAGATTCGCCGCATCGGACCGACCGTTGAGCCGAACATCCAGCAGGGCATGGTCTATATCGGCATCTCCTCGCAGAAGCGCCTGTTGCTGAATGCGAGCGGCCGCGCGCTGATCAAGACCGGGCAGAGCTGCAACGTCGCGGTGCCGCTGACGGCCGTGCAATATTCCTCGGCCGGCACCGTGGTGCAGGTGATCCGCCGCAATCGCGTCGAGACCAAGCGCGTCGAGATCGGATTGATGGCGGGCGGCAATATCGAGGTCCGCGACGGACTCAACGATGGCGACGTCGTCGTCGCCCGCGCCGGCGCGCTGCTGCGCGAGGGCGATCCGGTGCGCCCGGTGATGGCGAGCGCCGAAGCGGCGAAGTAGAGATTGAAGAAGCGCGATGCTTCACCCTCCCCTAGAGGGCAGGGCTATCGCATGTGGCCGAGGAGCTCAAAAAGAAAGGCATCGTTCCACCCGGCGCGCTTGAGCTTGAGGCGCAAGGAGATGGTGGTGTCAG
>NZ_JADPKG010000121.1:0-33904 GCF_023073875.1 Bradyrhizobium sp. 154 | reverse complement strand
TCGGAGACCGATAGGCGACAAGCTCATAAAAATGATCGCGATGAGTGCAGTCCAAGCCGCCACGAGCAGCAAATTGCGTATCATAGCAGCTACATAGTCCATCGGCATGAGCTCAGAGCCGGCGGGAAAGTTTGGACTGTAGATTACGATCGGCTCATCGACCGGGCCGGGCGGATCATAGCACGAGGGCACGCCAGCCCTCGCGGAAGACCTAACCAATCCGCAGATTGCCGGCTGACTGCTTGCCGCGATCACTGACAATCTCGTAGCTGACCTTCGCGCCCTCGGCCAGGCTAGTGAAGCCAGCCTTCTCGACGGCAGAGATGTGCACGAATACGTCCTTACCGCCGTCCTCCGGCGCGATGAATCCATAGCCCTTGGTCGGGTTAAACCACTTCACGGTACCGATCGCCACGCTCGTATCTCCACAAATGAACGGGTGCAATTTGCCAGAAATTGCTGAAAAAGAAAGCCCCGCCAGCGAGCGGCTCTGGTGCTTGGTTGCGGTTGCGCTTCGTGTACGATCGGCGCCATCGGCGGCGGTTTTCCAGGTCGGCGCTACCGCTTGAAGGAAAGCCTTTGGTTAAGCCGATGTCGTTCATAGTGGCGGCCATAAGCAATATTTACATCGGGAGTATTGTTGTGGATTTGGACCTCCGACACGAGCTCGAAGACCTGATGGGCGACATTCAAAAACGCCAGCGGCACATTGAAGACCAAATGTTTCTGATCAGCATTCTGGACCGTGACGGTCATAACACCGTTGAGCAGCAAGCTGCGGTGAAGTTCGACGCAAGCAGCTCGCCTTGCAAATGGAACGGCAGACAAAGCTCCTTCAGAAGGCCACCCCGCGGTGAGTCGCCCGTCGTTCTCTGGCTGCGGAATGAGGAAAACCCGCCAGCCGATGCCAACGGCTTCCCGCCGCCAACGCGTGCTAAGCGAACGATCTGCGGAACGATTCCGCCTCGTCTCCGCCACGAGATCGACCAACACCGGCGAGCCAAAGGCTTGGCGCCAATCCTTCTCCTCATCCCGGTTGCGCCGATTAGAATGCTACCGCAGACGCACTGGCCCACATCTCGTCAATTAACCCGCCCATCCGCTCATCGCTTGAGACCCGACTCAAGGCAAAAACAATGAGTGCCGTATTCGAGCTGCTTTCTAGACTGCAGCTGCCACACTGGCTGATCGTCGCGGGAAGCATCTTGATTATCACGAGCGCGCTCGGTCTCCTCATAGCCCGTCGGAAATCATGAAACACGAAGTCCCGCTTGAGCAAGGAGTCGCAGTCAAACAGCTGCGGCGCGCAGCCAAACGTAGCCGTCTGAGCCAATCGACCTCAGTAGTGCTTCATGGGCGGGAGACAGACGCAAATCGCGAGTTTGCACCAGATCACGGCTCTGACGGTATCGTATGGTTTCTTATTGCCCTCAGCATGTTCATTGTCGCCCATGCAATCTGCGTGAGGATTGGCGCCATCTGAAGCGCCCCTGAAACAGGCTGCCCGGATCTCACGGCAGCAAAGGTGGTTCAGCCGCAGAGAAGGGGTGCGCAAGGTTGCTCCTTTGGGAGGCGCCCTCTTCAGCAGCCGGCGAGATTGTTTGGACCAAAACGGCGCCACTCCCATGAAGGCCCGCTGCGCCCTCTTCATCTGGCACAAAATGGAGGAAAGCTCCTGGTGAAGGCCTCACCCCCGCGGCATTGACCAAGGTGTGGCGCCTTCCCTCTCAAGGCCGGCAAGCTGTAGCGGCTTGCGCCTCTTGCATCCGCGCGGAATCAATCCACCATGGGCACCAAGTCGCGAGAGGTCATTTGGGGCGGCCGGATCATGGGCGCGAGTATCCGTGCCCAGGGAGCCCGAGAGCGCGCCCAGGAGGCCGTTCGCGAGGCTGACCGGGCGGAAGCTGAGGCGTGGTCCGTGCGCATGGAGGGCTACGGCGGTCCTGCCCAACCATCTCCGGCGATCGGCCAATGCCCCACGGCGGACTCGGCTGGCTGGAGGTCGAGTGCGCCCGCTGTAAGATGCGCGCCAGCCTGCCGCTTGACGCCATCCGCCGACCTCGAGATACGCCGCTCTGGAAACTCGAAGCGTCACTCAAGTGCCGGTCGTGCCGCACGCCTCGGTACGCGCCACCTGCCCGCATGATCAAACTTACCGAGACAAGGCAGGTCACGCCCTATAAGTGGGTTCATCCGACCGAAGAGCGATATAGCAGCATGACGAGATTTGCGACCGCGCATCAAGTTCGCGCTCAAGCGCGGCTGGCTCGCGGGCCGAAGTCCGGCCTGATTCGGACGGATCATGGGGCGCCGCACGCAGGAACGAGGAACAAAGCCCGCCGTATGAGCTTGTGAGTCTCGCCTGCTCGCCGCGGAGCTGGCGGAGTGGCCCCGGCCTACCCCCAAAAGCTCCCCCTGAGCCGGGGCCGCCTCTCCGGACTGAAGTATCGGAGTACGCGTATGCGTCTGTCGCCTTCGATCGTGCCGCTCGATCGTCTCGACCGCGATATTTATCTCGTCTTGGAGCACTTCGGCGCGCGGGCGGGGTGCGCTTGGCGGGAGACGGACGAGCAGGACACGGACCGAGAAACGGTCCTGCGGGACCTGCTCTCAGGCCAATACGCCTATCCCCTCAAGATTGTGCTCTTCAATGCCATTGAGGGCTGGTCCAGGGACGCGACAGAGGACATTGCGAATGCGCTCGCCGACCGAGCCGCCCGCGAACGGCTGGACCTCTCACCCGCACTGGAGGCTTTCGTCCAATCGAACTCCTCGCGTCCTTTTGGCATGCAACTCGCATTGCCGCTGCGCGGCGTTGCTTAACTGCGCGCGTAGCTCAAGTGCCCTAGCCTAGGTACCTTCGTCATGAGGTTCTGCGCGCGTTGCGACAATATACGATGGGTGACCGCGCCTGCCCCTGTGGTGCTCCTGGGGAGCCCTGTCCGGTCTGCAACAGGACGGAGCGGGGCAATCCGGATGACGTGCCCGACATGCCGGATGGATACATCGTTGATACCAAGCGCCGCGCATAAACGGCCAGCCCAACATGAATAAGGAACCTTAGGCTTTTGCGGTTCCATTGCGCGAAATGATTCGCGCCGCCCGTCAATTTAAATTAAATGTGTTTCCACCGGGGCTGGCAGGATATTTCACTTAAATCGTTTTTACCCGGTTTATTTTGACCATGCGCTGGCCGCAGCGAGAACATCGCTGCGGCCTTCGTCTTTTCTAGACGACTTCACAGAGCGCTTGCCGCATGGGCTTGAAGGCATGATCTCCAAACATCGCGATCGGCCGTATCGCGGCGGGCGTCAGAAACATTGGGCGAAGGTGAAGAACCCGAGCCACCCCGCGATGGAACGCGAGCTATGAAAGCAAAAGACCCCAGCCCGGGGCTGGACCGGCTGAGGCCTTGCGAGGAGCGCACTCAGCACGGCGCCTCATTGTCATCTCAGCGTCGCAAGACAACGCGTCTTAATTTAGAGGAGCAGGTGTCCTGCGACCGCACCCCCAAACTGATATCGCTTATAATTCGGACCTTGCCACTTTCAACGCGGATTCGAGCGAACCGCCCGGTCGAGTTCCCAATTTCTCAAGTGGCAGACCACCCCAATTTGCGATTCAGAATTGAGGCATTCCCCGCCCCGCTGCGTGAGCCTGCGCCATGATGGATTGTTGGACAGTAGCCCACAAAAGGGCGGCCTCAGCGCTGGGCGTAGCTGAGGCCGCTAGGGTCTGCTCCGGAGCTCTTGGGGGCACCGGAGCAGAGACCCCAATTTGCGAAATTGCCACTTGTTCCCGACTCGTAAAAAGCTCCGAAATTCCTTATCTTTCGCCCATGCGGATGACTTACGAGCTCTGCCTGGCGACCGCTGGCAAGCAGGTCCCCTCAGGGCCGGACTGGTTCCACGAAGTAAAGCACGATGGCTACCGAATGCTGGTCATTCGGGAGGACAAGCGCGTTCGTCTACTCTCCCGCAACGGGACCGACTGGACCAAGCGCTATCCTTGGATTGCCGAGGCGGCGCTGAAGAACCGAGAGAAGCACTTCGTCGTCGATGGTCAAGCCATGATCCTCGGCATCGACGGCATCTCTGATTTCAATGCCCTGCACTCGCGCAAGCACAACCATGAAGTCCAGCTCTACGCTTTCGATGTGCTGGCTGTAGGTGGCGACGACCTACGCGATTTGCCGCTGCATTTGCGGAAGACAAAACTGGAGCGGCTACTGGCGCGACGACCGGACGGCATCACCGGGGCGCCTTTCGAGCGTGGCGAGATCGGACCTGACTTGTACCGCGCCGCGTGCCGTATGGGCCTTGAGGGGCTAGTCTCCAAGCACCGCGATCGGCCCTACCGTGGCGGTCGGCAGAAGCACTGGATCAAGGTGAAGAACAAGCAGCATCCAGCTATCGACCGGGAGCTATGAGCCGCCTAGAGCCGTCCGCGAACTTTCGCTGTTCTTCTGACTGATCCTCTCCGCCGTCGGTGCGCCGTGGCAATCCTTCGTTGCTCAGCTTCGAGCACGCGGTTGCGAAGGACTTCGAGTTCGGAAAGTTCACAAATGAGTGCGTCGAGATACTGGCGCAGGACATCGGCGCGAGCATAGTTACGCATGGAACGCCCCTGAAATAATCACACATAAAAACAAGGCCGCTAACACGGTAGAATGTGACCAGTACAGCGTTTGCATTTTATGGCGTCAAGATGCTTCTATCGGTTGCCGCGGGCGACTTTTCGCTCAAATGAAAGCCCGCCAGCGCGAACCGGCACGTCGCGATTCATTTTGCGATATTTTGGACCAAAGCAGAGTTAGCTCAACGGCTTAGGCCGCGATTCCGCGACGCTCAACGCGGGGGCGTGCCCACGCAGAGGCGGCCTTTATCGTGTGTTATGGTGCGCACTTAGAAACTGGTCGACGTTGTGAGCGTTCAGAGAACTCCCATGGACGATTCCAAACGACAGCCCCGGCAAGATGTGAAGGCCGCCATTCTCAAGACTAGGGCGGAAGTCGAACTGCTGAAGTCCACCATTGACTGTCATTCGGCGCACTGTTTGACCCCGATCGGCGCCGAAGGTTGACCCCGGTCAACGTCGACCTATTCCTTGAACCGTCACCAGAATGTTCGTCACGCATGGGGTCAGTGTTGGAAGCCGATGGGGGTCAAAGTTCGGCGCTTATTTACACACCACGGCATCGAGCGCCTTGCGGATCTGCGCCGAGGTGGTTCGATCCCAGCTCGTGCCGACCTTGCCCATATAGACGAGATCCTTGCCTTCCCTCTTGCCCAGATACAGCGCGGCGACGCCGGAATCCTTGACGAAGCCGACCACCTGAAACTTGCCCTTCTGAACGACCTTGATCTTTTGCCAGGCTTCGACCCGGTCCGATCTGTATGGCGCATCCACGCGCTTGGAGACGATGCCCTCATAGTTCAGCTTGCTGGCAGCGACGAACAGCGCTTGCCCGTCCCCTTCGTGGTGCTCGCTGAAAAAGATGGGATCCTCGAGCCTGTGGTTCTCGATCAGATCTTTGAGAAGCTTCTTCCGTTCGATCTGCGGCTCCTTGCGCAAATTCTTGCCGTCGAGCCACAGCAGATCGAACGCGAAGTAGATCAGGCGGTCCTGATCGCCTCTGCCGAGGTCTGCCTGCAGTTCGGAAAAATTGGTGCGGCCTTCGTGGATGACGACGAGTTCGCCGTCGACGATGGCCTGACCGTCGATTTCGAAGGCGGCGGCAATCCTCGAAAACTTGCTGATCCAATGTAGCCGTTGCGGGTGTAAGCCTGGCGATCGTCACCGTCGATCCGGAGCTGGATGCGGTAGCCGTCGTATTTGACTTCGTTAATCCATCGAGATCCCGAAGGCGCCTTCATCTTCAGGGTCGCCAACTGGGGTCCGATGAACCCCGGCATGGTAGGGGCCTCTGGCTCTTTAGACCGAGGCGCCTTGGTACGCTTCGCCACTCTACGCAACTCACAAAAAGCCCACCGCCGGGTTGGCCCAACGGCGCGAGGTCGACCTTCAATCGCATTCGAGCCCGGCGTCAGTCCGGGGTCGCCTCGGATGCCTGAGTGCTGCTGACGGGGTCAGACGCCGGGAAACTGTCCTTCAACCCCTTCTGCAACTCGTCATCCTTCGCCTTGTCACGGCGGATGTTCCGCTTGGGATCTTGCGCGTGTTTGTCCGGCGGGGCGGGATCAAATTTCTCGGTCATTCTATTCTTATCCTATTCTGGCGGGAGATTGGGAAAGCTCCTCTGCTGCACTCTGTTCCTCCGATCGGCGCGCCCGATCTCAAGGTTGTGTCCATCACCTTTGTCGTCGTTGGTTCAGCAGTTTTTGCATATCTTTTTGACGGTCTGGTCGGCTTTGCTGTTCTCCTGATCGATCTTGGCGTCACTATCGTGTTGATCGGTGGTCGTCGGCCGACCGATGCCGCCCGCGGCGGCTCCCTGTGTATTGGTCGCAGGCGTTCCTGATGAAGTTGCGGTTCCGGCAGCATTGGTGCCAGGGCTTGCTGCGTTGGTGCTGTTTCCGTTGACCGCCCCCTGATCGCCCCCGGATTGAGCGCCGGCCGGACCGTTGGAGATCCCGGTTATCGCATTGGTGGTGCCGGTGGTTGGATTTGTATTTGCATTTGGAGCAGTAGCCGATGGGCTTACGGTCCCGCCTGAGTTCGCAGCGCCCGCTGCTCCTGTAGCGGACGGAGATGCCGCAGTCGAACCACCTGCACCTGCAGAGGACGACGCACCGCCAGCGCCTCCACCGGCAGACGCGCCGCCACCGCCACCACCGCTGCCACCTCCACCGCCCCCACCTTGAGCGAACGCTGCGCAGGGGATGACGAGAGCTAAGACAACTGCAATGCCGGAGTGTTTCATGGCGCGGCTCCTTTCGCGACCAAGCCACACATCTGCGTTTCGTTCCTAGGCGTTTGTGGAGCCGTTTCCGTCGGCCGACGTCGAGTAAGGGCCAAGTCGGTCGTGCAAAGGTGCAGCATCAGTTCTGGAGGGATACGCCCTACACTTTTGGGGGGCGGGCTCCCCAGCAGGGGGTGATGGCCGGCAACCGAACTATAGGCGAGACCAGACGTTATCGACAAATGTCAGACGCTTTCGATTACTTTCGGGCTTACGCTGTCCGAGCTCTTTGCAAGGCGAGATCAATGCCGAGGCGGAGGACGAAGCATCTGCAGCTGGTGGTCGGCCGGATCTACAACCTCCTCAAGAAGGAAGCGGCCTACGGTCCAAATATCCAGCACCTTGAGGACTTCCGCACAGCTCAGAAGCTCGAGAGCTCTCTCGATGGGCGGCCAAGTGACAGGCCAAGCGGTCGCCTTGCTCCCGCGACGCCGCAAGGCATGGAGCGGGAGGCTCGTTGAATGCCTTCGCTCGACGCTCGCGGTGTGGCAGGTCTCCTGCGAGAGTACGCGCAGCGCACCGCACTGCGAGGCGGCAACCCCTATCGGTCGAAGGCCTATTCGAGAGCCGCCGACAGCCTGGCGGCTCTTGCCGTCCCTCTCGACGTGCTCGTCGCCGAAGACCGATTGACGGAGATCCCCGGGGTCGGTGATGCGATCGCCGACATCGTCACCAAGCTCCACAAGACGGGCAGCCATCCGAGCCTCGAAAAGCTGCGGAAGGAGATACCCGCTGGTGTGCTCGAGATGCTCGCTGTGCCCGGCCTTCGTCCGGAGAAGGTGCTGCGGCTCTACCAAGATCTTGGCATCGCGTCCCTCGCCGAACTGGAGGCGGCCGCCAAGGACGACAGCATCAAGAAGGCGAAAGGACTCGGCGCCGCACTGCAGACCAAGATCCTGCAGAACCTAGCTATCGCCAAAAGCGGAGAAGGCCGCCTGCATTTGCACCGTGCCGCCGCCCTGCTCGCGCACGCGAAGGAATCCATCCGGAAGGCCCGGCCCGAGTTCAAGCGCGTGACAATCGCTGGCGATTTCCGTCGCGGCTGCGAGCTCGTCGGCGACCTCGCGATCGTTGCGGAGGCTGCCAAGTCGGACAAGACGTGGATGCCGTCAGCCGAAGGATTGCAAGTCCGCGTTTCCGACCGCAAGCACTTCGGCGCCGCCCTTCTGTTCGCGACCGGCTCCGCGGCTCACGTCGAACGGCTTAAGGCGCTTGCCGCGGAGAAGGGGCTCCGTTTGGAAGCCGACGGCTTGCACAAGGGTCGCACCCTGATCGCCGGCGACGAAGCCGATATCGATCGAGCCCTGGGCCTCCCCTTCATCGATCCCGAGCTCCGAGAGGGGCGCGGCGAGGTCGAGCTTGCCCTGAAGGTCCAGCTGCCGAAGCTCGTCACCGATCAGGACCTTCGTGGAATCCTTCACTGCCACACCGACGCCTCAGACGGGACCGAGACCCTGGAGACGATGGCCAAGGCCACGCGCCAGCGCGGCTTTGAGTATTTCGGAGTCGCGGACCATTCCAAGTCCGCGCACTATGCCGGCGGCCTCTCGGTGGAAGAGATCGCGCAGCAGCACCGGGAAACCGGCCGCTTTAACAAGCGCTGCGGGAAGGATTTTCGGATCCTCAAGGGCATCGAGTCCGACATTCTGGCCGACGGCTCGCTGGACTACCCGGACGACGTGCTGGAGCGCTTCGACTTCGTGGTTGCGAGCATCCACGGCCGCTTCAAACTTGACCGCAAGGCGCAGACGCAGCGCCTCCTGCGGGCCATCTCGCATCCTCATACCACCATCGTCGGTCACATGACCGGCAGGCAGCTGCAGCGGCGGCCAGGCTACGAAATCGACATCGAGAAGGTTCTTCGGGCATGCGCGAAGCATGACGTCGTCGTCGAGATCAACGCACACCCGTGGCGGCTCGACCTGGATTGGCGTTGGCACCAGGCCGCCCTCGAGTTTGGCTGCATGCTGAGCATCAATCCGGACGCCCATTCCATCCCCGAGCTCGACCACATGCACTGGGGCGTGCTGATGGCCCGCAAGGGCGGTGTCCCTCCCGAACGGGTCCTGAACGCGATGACGCTTCCGGAGATCACGCGCTACCTCCGCCAGAGGCGGCGCTCGCTCGCCCGGGCCGCCTGATGCCGCAGGGACACGATCTCTCGCTCGAGGGAAGGGTAGTGGCTGTCGCCGCCCACCGCGGGCACCACTTCAGCAAACCGACCCGGGACTGCATTGCGTTGGTGGAAGGCCATGGCGTGGAAGGAGACGCCCACGCCGGGGCGTTCGTCCGGCACCGCTTTCTCGCCCGCCGACGACCCCGCCTGCCCAATCTCAGGCAGGTCCACCTGATCCCCTCCGAGCTGTTCGCGTACCTCGGCAAAGCTGGCTTCTCAATCGCAGCGGGAGACCTCGGCGAGAACGTCACCACTGCCGGCCTGGATCTGGAGCGAATGCCGCTCGGCACTTTCATCGAACTGGGGCCCACGGCCATCGTCGAGTTGACCGGTCTCCGGACGCCCTGTGTCCTCATCGACCGCTTCCAAGCGGGCCTTAAACGGCACGTGCTCTCGTCGGCGGAAACGGGCCCTCCATTCAAATCCGGGGTGCTGGGCGTGGTTCGAGCCGGCGGACTGGTCGCGGCGGGCGATGCCGCGCAGGTTCGGCTTCCGTCCTGCTCGCTTCGGGCCTTGCCCGCTCTGTAGAAGGACCCGGCCATGGCCCGAAAATCGACCCTGCCTTATCGCCTGCAGCCCATGCTGGCCACGCTGACCGATTCACCGTTCGACGATCCCAATTGGGTCTTCGAGGACAAATTCGATGGTTTCCGCATGGTCGCGGAAATCCGGCGTGGTCGGGTCGCGCTCTACAGCCGCAACGGGAAGATCATCAGCCGCTCCTACGTCGAGGTCGCGAAAGCACTTGAGGACGTGAAGGCGGACGCCGTGATCGATGGCGAGCTCGTCGCGATCGGGAAGGACGGTGCATCCCATTTCCAGTTGCTTCAAAACGCCCTTCGCCACAAGGCCAAGCTTTTGTACTGCGCGTACGACCTTATGTTCGCAGACGGCGAGGACCTGCGCGCGCTGCCGCTCCTCGAGCGCAAGCAGCGGCTTAAGGCCGTCCTGCCCCGCCACAAGCTGATCGCGTTCAGCAACCACCGCAAAGGCAAGGGAACGAAGTTCTTCGCAGAAGCCGAGCGGAGACATCTCGAAGGCATCATGGCCAAGCGCGCCGACAGCCCATACGCGTCCGGACGCCGGACCGCCGATTGGCTGAAGGTGAAGACCGCGCAGCGGCAGGAGGTCGTGATCGCCGGCTTCACGGCGCCGAGGCGAACCCGGCCCTTCTTCGGCGCCCTCGTGCTGGCGGTACGCGAAGATGAGGCATGGCGGTACATCGGCCACGTCGGCACCGGCTTCAGCCACCAGGTTCTTGAAGAGCTTCACGGCAAACTCATGAGGCTCAAAACAGCCAAGTCGCCCTTTCTTGCCAAGGTGAAGGATGAGCAAGTCACGACCTGGGTGCGCCCTTCGCTGGTTGCGGAAGTGAAGTTTGCGGAGTGGACCAGCAAAGGCGAGCTGCGCCAGCCGGTCTATCTCGGCCTGCGGTCCGACAAGAACGCCAAGGACGTCGTTCGCGAAAAGAAGTGGTCGCGAACATGACGCCGCCTAGACGAGGGTACGCCCTGATCAGCCGGCGTCGCGCTCGGATGCCGAAGGCCACGGCGGCAGCGGCGGCAACCCGAGAGCCTTGCGTACAGGTCCGAACGATCTCCGGTGAGCTGCGCATGCGCCAAGCCTGGCGAGCGCCTCATAATGCGCCGGCACCGGGTAACCCTTGTGATCCGCGAATCCGTAGCCGGGGTGACGCACGTCGAGCGTCCGCATGACACTGTCGCGCTCGACTTTCGCGAGGATGGAGGCGGCGGCGATGCTGGCGGACTTGGCGTCGCCCCTAATGATGGCCTGCTGAGGGATGTCGATTTGCTTCAACCGCTTCGCATCGATCAGCAAGTGCTGCGGCGTCAACCCCAGCCCCTGGACCGCACGCTGCATAGCCTGGATACCCGCCCAATAGATATTGATCGCGTCGATCTCCTCGACCTCGACGAACGCCACACACCAACACTCTGCCTTTTCCTTGATCTCTTTCGCGAGTTCTTCGCGTGCCGCGGCGTCGAGTTTTTTCGAGTCGTCGATTCCGACGATCCGCGTGCCGGGCTTCAGGATCACGGCGCCAGCGGAGACGGGCCCGGCGAGAGGGCTCATTCCGGCCTCGTCCACGCCTGCCACGGCAGGTTGGCCACTTTCCCAAAGAGAGGTCTCGAAGCGGAGCATCTTGCGGAGCCGCTGCCCTTCGGACCTGTTTTCGAAGCGCCGTTTATCGATTGCAGCCAGGATGGCGCGAGCTCCCGCGCGGGTGTCGGCCCGCAAGATCTGCTCGACGCTGGCCTCGAGCGGTCTTTTCTCGACGACATAGCGCTGACGCAACAGATCGAGTGAATACTGGAACATCGCGGCCTTCGAAGACTGACTGTAGAGTAGCGTGTCGATGAACTTTGTGGCGATTGTCTGAAGCTAAGCTATACCGCTATCATCGACTGCGCAGTGCCCTGTCGAAAGGAACCGCCGGTTCAGCTGAGGTCCCAACATTCAGCGCGGCGCCTGAATCCGCACCTCGCGTCTGGCGGCTCAGAGCGGAACCAACCTGTGTCTTCATCCCTTTAGAAAGAGCGGAGCCTCGATCCCAGGGTGCTTCCGAGGGACAGGTCCATGCTCCGACAGACCGGCAACGAAGAACAGGTTCTGGACCGCACTGCCGAAGTGGCGGCCACCATCGCAGAAGAAGGGCTTCGGTACGTCAGCGACTCCGCGCCGGGATACACGCGCAAGCGGACCGGGACCACCTTCAGCTACTACGACAAGGACGGAAAGCGCATCACCGACGCCGCCGTCATCCGGCGCATCAGGTCAATCGGCATCCCGCCGGCCTACGAATCCGTGTGGATCTGCCCCTCGGCCAACGGCCACATCCAGGCGACCGGGCTCGATGCGCGGGGCCGCAAGCAGTACCGCTACCACGCGAAATGGCGCGAGCTCCGGGACCAGAACAAGTACGAGCACATCATCCAGTTCGCGGCCGCGCTGCCCGCCCTCCGGGAGCGGGTCGCCGCCGACATGAAGCGGGACGGACTGCCCCGCGAGAAGGTGCTGGCCACGATCGTCAGTCTTCTGGACAAGACGTTGATCCGGGTCGGAAACGCCGAGTATGCCGAGAACAACAAGTCCTACGGGCTCACTACCATGCGCCGCAAACACGTCGCGGTTGGGCGCGGCATCCTTCGGTTCGACTTCACCGGCAAGTCGGGCAAGCAATGGAAGCTTCGGGTCGAGGACAAGCGGATAGCCGCGATCGTGAAGCGCTGCGCGGAGATCCCGGGACACGAACTCTTCAAGTACCTGGACGACGACGGACAGCCGCGCACGGTCGATTCCGGCGACGTCAACGCCTACATCAAGGAGATTACGGGCGAGGACTTCAGCGCCAAGGATTTCCGGACCTGGGCGGGCACGGTTCTGGCGGCGTTGGCGCTGGCCGAATACAAGAAATACGATAGCCAGGCCGAGGCGAAGCGCAACGTCGTCGTAGCAATCGAAAGCGTCTCGAAGCAGCTCGGCAACACGCCGGCAATCTGCCGCAAGTGCTACGTGCACCCTGAAGTCCTGAACGCCTACATGTCCGGTGATCTCGTGAAGATGATTGAAGCCAAGATCGCGCTGAAGTTCAAGCGCCAGTACGCCAAGCTCACTTCGGACGAGATCATGGTGCTGGCATTTCTCCGCAAACGTCTCGATTAGAGGCGCCCGCTTAGCCTGGCGTACCAGCCCCGCACGCCTGCGTCCTCGCGCCGACGTTAGCTCATGAGGCGTTTGCCCTCGCCCTTTCGCGCGCCACGCGACGACGTTCACGTCGTTCGCGGCGCCGCTTGGCCCGATCGGCGGGCTGTCGCAGCGGAGGAACGGGCGTCGGCGAAGACACGATCGTCTGCTCAACTGAAAGCGCGTGGAAGTTCGCAGCGGAGCGGGCTTCCATGAATTCGAGCACTGTCCGTCCCTTGGACGTGATCTAGCAGCCGCCGCTGATGCGTTCGACCATCCGCCTAATGGGTGCACGCTTAGGCAGCGTAGATCAATCTAAGTTGGGCTTCGAACCGGATGCTGCGCTTGCCCGCAAGTGCTGTGCCCTCAAGCGAGCCGCCCCCCGCATTGCAGGTCCCTGAAAAACCAATTCCGATCTCGTGTCCGCCAAAGACTGGGTCTTCACCTCGCGCTGGCGTATGTTCCTGATTGACCATCTGGCCCTTCCACCGGCCGTTAGATGAGGAATAAGACCCGAGATAATAGAAAAAAGCATCGCCCCTAAGATACGGCCGTTGTTCAAAAGCAAGACCCCTGTCAATCCGCCGCGCACGCCGTCCAGTATCCTCAAATGGATCGAGTACAGCCATTCAAAATGCCACCTTCACCGATCAAGCCAGGCGCGGCAAGGTCGCTCTCTTCCAGCGGCGTCATAACAGACGGAAAGATGGCGTGGGGCATTTGCGGCGAGCTTCCCTCAAAGTGGAACGCCTCGCCGACCGCGCGCCCCGTGACCGCAATAGTCGAAATATCTGACCCGAGCAGCGATTGATGATCAGCACCAAAATTGTGCCGCCGGCTCGTTACATCGACCGCAATTGAGTCTCCATCAAAACGGTAGGTTCCTATATGCGCGAAGCCAGAATTGCCGCCTAGCAACTTGCCGTGCGGACGTAGGTGACGCTACGTCCCACAGCATCGTTGATCTTGAACTCGCTTTTGAAGAAACCTGCGAAACGCCTTGTCGAGTTGCGCATCCGGCATCCTAGCTCAACTAAATCTGATTTTCGTGGGTATCGCTTGAACCCGGATGAGAGAAGAGGATCCGCGACCCCAGGCGCCAACATTTAAGACTGGCCGAGGCGTCCCTCGAGAAGAGGCGCATTCGGCTCCCTCGAAATTGCGTATCGTGCCGGTGCGCCCTTCCGCTCGACGTTTCACGTCCCATTCAAGTGAGGTCGGTAACGGGCCCTTCGGAAAGGTGTCGTCCGTCCGCACATCGTCACTTGCAGGCTCTCGCCTAAGGGATTGCGCCCGCTTCGCCTTTACAGCTAGTCGCGTGTAACGGCCGATCGCTGCGCCTATCGGATGCTATGGAACGTCCTTCGGACTGATAAGCTTTGTCGCTTTTCCTTATCAGTGATCAACTGGCTCCGTTTGTCGGTTTTCCTTACCAGTCGACCAACTGACTCCGTTTCGGCATTTTTCTTATCAATCGCGAATTACATCCGTTTTTGTGAAAGTCCTGTTGGTGGGTGATCCAGATGTCTGCTTTGTCCCAAATAGCAGACCGCACCTGAGCCTAACGAAAGGTTAGCTGGCGGCCAGAACCTGACCTTGGCTAGACCTTTCCCTTGCGGCGGCCGATCATATGCTCGCCATGGAAAGCTTCCCCTCGGCGGCACAGGGACCTGCCCCTCTTTAGCTTAGGAAGGAAGAGCGACGCCACATCGAGAATAGACTTTTGATAGCCGGGGCGGCGAAGCTCGCCGACAACGCGTCGTGCGGCGCGTGATCCGCTCTCCGGGAAATCAGGTACCTGCAAACGGCGGCGAGTGCTTTGACGCGGTCGGGCCAAACGGCGCAACGATGTCGGCTGAACGCGCGCCCCAATCGAAGCCGGCGAGAATCGCTTTGTCGATCGTCAGCGCATCATGAAGGCGGTAAGGTCGATCGCAAGCGCCGATGGTTGGGCCGTTCCGGAAAGTCTCGTTGGAAAGAAAGCGCGTCGGGCCGTAACCACGCAAATAGGGCACCAGCACGCGATAGCCGGGCGCCGCCAGCATCGGTGGGCCATCGGTCGGACCGGCCTCTTCATAAGCGGCGTCCAGGATGCCTTCGTTGGTGTGCTTCAGAAGAGTCCGCCGGTTGGCACGAGAGGCGCTGCCGGTTGCCTTGCAATTACCGGTGTTACGGCGCCACCTTCGTGACCTTTTACGAGTGGTACCCTGAGACGGTGGTCGATGCCAGTTTGCGCACGTTCAGCTGTAAGGCGGGGCCACGGCCCCCAGCACTATGGCCGCGCATTCCTGATCAGATGACCGCCTCGACGTCCAATTGTCGGCCGTACTTCGGTGTGCAGTGCCCAGCTGCTGCTTGTGACACCGAATCCTGGCTAACCGAGCTCCAACAGCCTCAATGGACGGTCTCAGAGCTGGATGGATCTCTCCTGACCTATCGGGTCTGGGCCAAGCTATACTAGACAGGTGGTCTCCATTGAGAGATCATCCAGCTTGAGGCAGACCTGGGCGCATCATGGACGTCAAAGGTTGGTTGCGGAGACTCGGCCTCGAGCAATATGAGGCGACATTCCGCCAGAATGAGATCGACGACACGGTCCTGCCGAGTCTGACGGCCGAGGACTTGAAGGATCTCGGTGTCGGATCAGTAGGAAACCGCCGAAAGCTGCTCGACGCGATCGCGGCCTTGCGCGGTGAAGCGAGCATCCCAACGCCGCTATCTGGCGCTCCTCGGCTAGCCAAAGAAGCGGCCCAAGATACCGCCGAGCGCCGCCAGATCACTGTGATGTTCTCGGACCTCGTGGACTCGACGGCGCTCTCCGCCCGCATGGACCCTGAGGACCTTCGGGAGATAATTTCGGCTTATCAGCGCTGCGTCGCCGAGAACGTGCGCCGCTTTGGAGGGTTTGTCGCCAGATATCTGGGTGATGGCGCATTGATCTATTTCGGCTACCCGCAGGCTCATGAGGATGACGCTGAGCGTGCAGTGCGGGCCGCCCTCGCATTGATTGATGCACTTGCATTGCTACCAGCACCAGCGCGCTTGCTGGTGCGGATTGGCGCCGCCACTGGAACGGTAGTAGTCGGGGATATTGTCGGGTCAGGCCAAGAGCAGAAGCACGAGATTATCGGCGAGACGCCAAACCTAGCGGCACGCCTCCAAACACTCGCCGCGCCCAACACACTGGTCATCGCTGAAAGCACCCGTCGGCTTCTTGGTAATCTCTTTGAGCTGCAGGATCTTGGGTCACGAGAACTCAAGGGTATCCCGGGGACGGTACGGGCGTTCGCGGTCGTGTGTGCAAGTGCTGTCGAGAGCCGCTTCGAGGCGATGCATCCGGGCACCCTGAATTCCCTGGTTGGACGGCAGGAAGAGCTTCAACAGCTCCTGCAATCCTGGACACGGGCCAAGAGCGGCGAAGGACAGGTGGTGCTGCTTTCTGGTGAAGCCGGAATCGGCAAATCACGCCTCACCGCAGCGTTGCTGGAAGAGCTCGCAGGAGAGCCGCACACGTCCCTGCGCCATTTTTGCTCGCCTCAGCACACCGACAGCGCGCTTCGTCCCTTCATCGTTCAAATCGAGCGCGCCGCCGGGATCCAATCGCGCGATACCATCTCTGAACGACTGGACAAAATTGGCCAAGCCTTCGCGACCAGCGCGAAGGCGACAAGAGCAGTTCCACTAATCGCAGCGCTGCTTTCCATTCCCACCACCGGGCACTATCCGGCCTTCAAGTTGACACCAAAACAGCAGCGACGGCAGACCTTCGCAGCGCTTTTAGATCACCTGGAGTTTCTATCGGAAAAGACGCCTCTTCTTTGGATCTTTGAGGACGCTCAATGGGCCGATGCCAGCTCAATGGAGTTGATTGACCTAGCTGTAGATCGTCTACGTCATCTGCAGATTCTTGCCGTTCTCACGTCGAGGCCGGAATTTCATGCGCCGTGGGAAGGTCTATCGAACGTCACGGCCTTGACTCTCGCTCGTCTAGAGCGCTCCCACGTGGAAGAAATCATCTCACAGGTATCTGCCGGAGCTCTACTGGCGCCTGAGGTCGTTGATCAGATCGTCGCCAAGACTGACGGGAATCCGTTGTTTATCGAAGAATTAACTAAGGCAGTACTCGAGGGCGGTATGCCGGCCGAAAGTGGCAAGGGTATCGCCCCATTGGCCATACCAACAACTTTGCGCGACTCGCTCATGGCAAGGCTCGACCACCTTGCAGCTGTGAAGGAGATTGCCCAGCTGGGTGCTGCGATCGGACGCGAATTTTCTTACTCGTTACTGCGCGCTTTGACCAGGCACGATGATGCGACGTTGAGAAACGGTCTCTTCCAGCTAGAGCAAGCACAGCTTATCTTTCGCCGCGGCGAGATGCCGGACGCGATCTACATCTTCAAACACGCGCTCATCCAAGATGCTGCATATGAGAGCCTGCTCAAGGGGCGGCGGCAAACTATCCACCAGAACATTGCCGAAGCCTTGCGCGATCATTTCCCAACGGCCATCGACACCCAACCGGAGGTCATAGCCCACCATTTTTCAAACGCAGGGCTCAATGAAGTTGCCGCTGAATGGTGGGGAAAAGCGGGAGAATTCGCGACGCGCCGCTCAGCTTATAGCGAAGCAATCGATCACTACAGAAAATCATTGAAGTTGTACGCGGCGTTGCATGACAGCCCGGAGCTTCGATTGCCGCGACTGCGGGTCCATACCGCCTACGCTTACGCCCTGTTTCATGGTCGAGGGACCGGTCTAACCGAGACAGTCACGGTTTTTGCCGAAGCACGAGCACTAGCGGCTTCAGTCGAAGAAATTTCCGCAAGATTCCCCGCTTACTTTGGCATGTGGGCGGGAAGCTTTTCGCGCGCGGATCTTGCACCCATGGAGGAGGTTGCCGAGGCATTTTTATCCGACGTGCAAAGTGTTTCGACGCCTGGCGAAGTCGGCGTGGCGCACTGCGTGTTCGGAGTGACGCAATGGTTCCGGGGCGATTACCCCGCCGCACGCATGCATCTCGAGAGAGCCGTAGACGTGTACGATCGCAATAGAGACTCTGCTCTTGCCGAGGTGTTTGGTTACGATCCCGGCGTAATCGCCATGTCGCGCCTCGCCACGGTGCTTTGGCCGATGGGGGAGGTCCGTCAGGCTGAGCGCATCATGCAGCAGGCCCTTACCCTTTCTAAAGAGATTGGGCACGTTCCGAGCGTTATGGTGTCGCATCACGTTGCGTGCATCCTCGCGAGTATGCGGCGCAATGAGATCGACGTCAGGTCGCATGCCAAGACCATTCTGGACCTCGCCCGCGAACATAGTGTTCCCGTACGCATAGCAGACAGCACATTCTTCTTCGGCTGGTCCCGCTGGCACGGAGGTGATCCCGATGGTGAGGCCGGAGTCCGTGATGGCCTGTCGATGTTGAGGAGGTTGCAGTATCGTCTGCTCGAGCCATTGATTCAGACATTGCTCTCAGAGTTAGAGACGCAATCTGGTCGGACGGACATCGGGCTCAAGCTCCTCGACGAGCAACTCGCAGAGACTCACCGGAGCGGCGAGCGCTGGTTTGATTCAGAGATGCATCGAATCCGGGCCAAGTTTTTGTTACGTGGTGGAGGGTCCCACAATGCTGAGGCAGAAAGAGCTCTCATAAAAGCAATTGAAATTGCCCGGATTCAAAAAACAAGAACTTTTGAGCTTCTCGCCACGATCTCGCTGGCACGGCTCTATCGAGCAACAGACCGAGATCGCGCTGCGCGCGAGCTGCTTCTTGCACTGTCCAGCCAAAGAATCGGCCACGAAGTACCTGAATTTGAGCAGGTACAACGCATGCTGGACGTGCCGCCTGCGTGATCGAAAGCCGTCTTTGAGGTTGGATCGCACCATAGCTCACATGGTGCCATCTCCAGCCTATCAGGCCGCCGGGATCGCTGGCATCGCAGACGTTCTGCGCCGAAGGAATCCAGCCCGCGCTTTTGCTCTGCGGCGGGGTGCAGGTTGCGAGCTCGGTCGCCTGCGGGCTGGCGCCGACCGCGGGTGCGCTCGGCATCATGCCCGCGGCCATTGCGATCGTGTCATCACGGTTGGGGTGGGCGCGCTTCATGCCGCCTCGATCATCGCTCGTCGGCGGCTTGCCGACGCGACCTCAGAGCGTTAAACCACTTCCGCGCAATCTTCGGCGTACCGCGGGCACGTACCGCGCGCAGCCCAAGCACTTGCGAAATAAGTGCGAGGACCATCGGGAGATCCGTCGAGATAGGCAAGACGCAGCGCCTTCTTGAATTGTCTTTTACTCACGTCGAACGCCGCCACATAAGTCGCGAACATACCGTCGCCACCGTCTAAGGGAGTCCAAAAATCATCAAAGTTGACAAAGTTCATCGTGATTGTGAGCGCGGTTTCCTGCACATTTTGGAGCCCTGCGTGCTTCAATTCACCTGCGATACCTCCTTGACGAGTAATGGGCCGAGACAAGGCCTTGGCGCGCAAATATGCCGCTTTCGCATCGAGGACGGCTGCCGTGTCCCAAAACATGCGGCCGAAGACGAGACCACCGCGCAAGTCCCACATGCAGGCTGAAACCGTTCCGCCGGGTCTCGTCACGCGCACCATTTCGCGTATCGCGCGTTGCGGCTCGGGGATGAACGCTAGCACCAGCATCGATAGTGTGAGATCAAAGGTGTTATCGGCAAACGGAATGTTGCACGCATCTGCCGTCTGGAAATTAATGCGGGGGTCTGCTTCCCTTGCCTTGGCGTAGGCAATATAGGAATCCGAAAGATCGAGCGCCTCGATGGACGTGAACCCGGGGTTCCTTGCAAGCTCCACGGCGAGGTGGCCAGTTCCGCAGCCCACGTCAAGCACTCTTCCTTTCGCAGAAGACGCTGCGAATGCTATGAAGAAGGGGGCGAGCATCCGGCTGTGGCGCCCCATTTGCAACTCGTACCGTTCGCCGCTCGAAGGTGGGAACGTCGAGTTTCTGATATCGAGCCGATATGGCGCGGTTGTCACGAGTAACGCTCGCCAATATTGAAAATGACGTACATGACCACCCGGCTTTTCGCGGCCGCCAGAAGGTGATCTATCCGACGAATTGGAAAGTCGCTCGTTTCGTCCCGACCACCACGGCGGCTAACGGTAGCCCGTCGTGCCATGCTGGAGGCGATGAAACACTCGAAGTACGAAAAGGCAGCCTGTTCAGCGACGTTTCGATTTTCGCTCGGCGACTTTGATCGAGCGATCGAGTTCCTTAAGCGCTCGACTCGCTTCTTCTAGTTGCGATTGGAGAGCTTTTCTTTCTCGCTGCAGACCTTTCACCAGAGCCTTCCGTTTGGCTTCGGTTAGATTGTCCAGATCGACCAAATCTATAAGAAAAGCACACATTGCTTCGCCTCTCTCTATCAAGTTCAATCAACTAGCACACTCAACCTCCCACGACTGAGTGTCGACGCTCTCCAGTGGATAATCAAGCCTGAGCCGCCCGAGCTCTTTACTACCGGCATCGAAGTTGGCCAGGAGTGCCAATCACGACGGCCAGAACGGCAGCGCGCATTCAAAAATCACACAGTCTGCCAAGCTCCCTGTCAGGGTTTGCTACTGCTTTGGCTACGACAGCCAGGTAATCCGCAATCCAGTCCCGGTCGGCGTTTGGGGCGAACAAATCCTTTTTAAGCGCGCAAATTCCTTTGATACCCGTCGGGCTCTCTTGGAGAGCCATCGAAAGCCAGGCGCAATCGATCGGCATTGCAGTACGCGCTTTTTGAAAAGTGAACGGTTGCGCCGTCAAATCCCGCAACTTGGGTGACCGGCGAAACGCAACCTGAAGAACGAAATAGATTCGCACGAGTGTTGCCGGTCTCAGGTCCGTTTCCTTCGCTAATCGTGCGGCAATGACATCAAAGGGGAGCTCCTGCATTGCGTGCGCTGCAACTACCGTCTCGCGTACGCGATGGACCGCGTCGACAAAGGTTAGACTCGCGTCAATTTGCGTCCGTAGCAGCGTGGTGTTTGCAAACGGTCCGATTACGCTTTCCCTCGCGAGCTGCCCGCGATTTGCCATCAGCGTAGCCACGCAGATATCGCTGCATCCGCTTCGCAGCACCAAGAGCGTCTTGAATACCGCCAGCAAGGTCATGAACAGGGTTACACCTTGGCTACGGCAGAAGTCTCGCAGGCGTACAACCAACTCATCGGACAGCTGAAATGGTCTTTCGATAATGCGCGCCGTCAGTTCGCCAACAACGTTGATCTTGGGGGGGTTAAATAGGAGTGAGACTTTGTTCAGACGCTCCTTCCAATATGCGTACTGTTTATCTGCCGCAATGCCAGTGCACCACTGACGTTGCCAACGCGCAAACTCGGAAAACTGAAGCTCAGGCTCGGGCAGCTTCGATTTCCTGCCACTCACCGAGGCGGAATAGAGTTCGGAAAGCTCCTCCATAAAGACCACCATCGACCACCCGTCGACGATGATGTCATGCACGACAAAAAGCAGGATATGGTCGTTCGTGTCGAGCCTAAAGAGGTGCGCGCGAAATAATGGCGCTCGCGTCATGTCGATCGGTTCCAAGGTGGCTTGCTGAACTTCCAGCTTCGCTCTTGTGAGCTGGAGTTCCTTTGCTCGAGCACTTCGGGGACCCGATCGCATTGCCAAGTTCTTCATGCTCAAGATCCATTCGACATCGACGTCCGGCGCCACGACGGCGGTGGGCGCCTCATTCCGCCAATGAAATGCCGTGCGCAGGCAAGCATGCCGGCGCACCATGCTGCCAAGGCTCTGCCTTAGCGCGGGAACATCAAGTGCTCCTTGCAGCCGATAGGCGAAAGGCAGATTAAACTGCGGCAGTCCGGGGAGTTTGCGTTCGACTCGCAACATACGCTCTTGCACAATCGACACGGGTTGTGGGCCATCTGCTTTTGCGCAATCCGCCGCTTCTATAGTGGGAATGCGCCGGATCGTCTCCCCTGAACCCTTTCGTAATGTCTCAACGCGGTTCGCCAGCGCAGTAACGGTCGGCGCGCTGAAGATATCCTCGAAGGACACTTGAACCCCGAAACGCTCTTCCAGACGCAGGATCATTTGCGCCATGGCAAGTGAATCGATGCCTAGGGCAAAGATATCTTGGTCTATTTCGACCTGGTCGCTACCCAGGATTTCTGCCCAGATTCCCGCGAGTTGACACTCCAATTCCGAACGTGGGGCGACCATGTCTGCTCCACGCTGGTCGGTACTCGGCTGAATTGCCGATAACGCGGCCGCAAGTTGACCTCGATTTATCTTTCCCCCCGCGCCCTTAGGTATTTCCGAGACGATATGGATGACGCCCGGAACCTTGAATCCACTCAGAAGTTTGCGGGCGAAGTCTCGCAGCTTCTGCGCACTAACCTCGGCGTCGCGACTTAAGACTACGGCGGCAGCCACCTCGGCCCCAAGCCTCTCATGAGGTACCGGGAAAACGGCGGCGTCGATCACATCTGGATGGCTCAGCAACGCCTCCTCCACTTCGGCGGGCGCCACTTTCTGTCCTCCCTTGTGGATAATCTCTTTGATCCGACCGACGATGAAGAGATAGCCCTCTTCGTCAAAGTACCCGATGTCGCCAGTTCGAAACCAGTTTTTGCGAAATGCGGACGCGGTTGCTGCGGCATCGTTGTGGTACCGTCTGGTTATCGTGGGACCCTGCAGCTCGATTTCTCCACGTTTGCCCGCCGGCAATCGTCGCCCCTCACTATCGACGATCGCGATCTCAGGTCCTGCCGGCCGACCGACTGAACCCAGCTTTCGCCGGTGTAATGGATTTGCCGTAATTTGAGTTGCGGCCTCGGTCATGCCGTAGGTATCGATTACCGGGACGCCAAATAAGGCCTCCAATTCGCTAAGCGCGTCGCGCGCAAGAGATGTTGAGGCCGAGCGAATGAGCCTCAGGGAGGATCGGCGCGCGGCTTGTTTGTGCAGAATTGCCTCGCGCAAAATCGCCTGATGGACTGCGGGTACGGCCGTGTACCAGGTTGGTCGAAACTTTCGAAGCCAGCCAAAGAACGCTGTTGGATCAAAGCCGGGCGTGCAAACCACGCTGGAGCCGGCCGTCAAGCCGGCCAGAACACCCGAGATCAAACCGTGCCCGTGGAAGAGAGGTAATACGCTCAGAAGGCGGTCTCGCGGTCCAAGTTCTAGATTCACACCGACGTTGCGGGCTGAGAGACAGACGCTTGCGTGGGTCAGAGGCACCATCTTCGGCCGCGACGTGCTGCCGGACGTCAAAAGAATGAACGCATCGTCGGAAGAGGACGCTAACTGATCATTAGGCGGTTCTCTCTGACTAACAATATGGAATGCGCCAGCCCCCTCGCCCGGACGAGTCACAACGTCGATGATGCGTATACCCAACGAACTCGCGGCGCGACGGCAGGCCGAGGTCGGATCAGCGTGGGCCAATAGCGCTGCCACGTCCAGATCAGCGAAGTAACGCTTGTATTCATCATAGGTGAAGTCTGGGCTGAGTGGCACACATACGGCACCTACGGCAAGCGTCACCATCGCCACGGCAGCTTCGGGTCCGTTTGGCAAGACCACCGCGACCCTGTCGGTTCGGCTCACTCCCGCACTGCGCAACGCGCGCACGACATCATGGGTCAGCAACGACAATGCACCATATGTCATTGGGAGGCACCCGGGAGCCAATATTGCGTATCGGTCGGGCGCCTGTCGTCCGTGATGTAAGAGGAGGTCGTAGAGACAAGCAAACGTCGTCGTAGTTACGCTCTCCCGCGAAGCTATATCCTTTACCTTCTCAATGAACTTCGACAAACCCGCCTCCATTTCAGATGGACGACTAGTTCGTGTCTATGAATACCTGGATCTCGAATCACTGCTCGAACTAAAGCGGCATTTTGAAATCGGCCGCAGAGCAAAAGTCCTTCGAAACGGCGCGATGCCCAATACAGTCGCTCAAGCCACCAATTTCCACTCCGACTCCGCCTCTGGATGACAGAGGATATATCATTCATGGCCCAAAGACACCCCATAGTTGGGTGCCGTTTTGCCCCTCGACCTCTGGCACAGCCAGTTCATCCGAACTCGCCAAGAGTTGACAGCGAGGAATCGCAGCGGCCGTAGTCCATACGTGAGAGGCCGCGAATGATATCTCGGGCGCGTGCTAGTCCCCTACGGAAGCGCAAGAGTTGGTCGTGCTCACGATTGCACTGCGAAAAGAACTCGCGGACGAGGACAGTCGATAGCGCTGACCAAATCGCCCGGGCGCACATGCTTCACCAATACCTGCGGCTTGCACCTTCGGACGATGCTTGCGAATTAATCCAGCGTCTGACAAATCTGTTTGAAGGTTAAAGGAATACGGTATAGTCTTGTGAGATCAAGCTTCGATGAAAATTTGAAGTGTCGTCTGGTTGGCGGGATCACATGAACGAGCCCGCAGCATGGCACTTGGCCCAGAGACCATCCGTCATGTCATCTCCTAGCAAGATTGCGCTCTTCATCGATGGAGCCAATCTCTACGCCACTGCCAAGTCGCTCAACTTCGATATCGATTACAAGCGGCTGCTGAGTGAGTTTCAAAGTCGCGGGACGCTGCTGAAAGCGTTTTACTACACGGCCGTTATCGAGGATCAGGAATTCTCGTCGATCCGCCCGCTGATCGACTGGCTGGACTACAACGGCTATAGCGTCGTCACCAAGGCCACCAAGGAGTTCATCGACGCTTCTGGCCGCCGCAAGGTCAAGGGCAACATGGACATCGAGCTTGCAGTTGATGCCATGGAGCTCGCAGGGCACATGGACGAGATGGTGCTGTTCTCGGGTGATGGAGACTTCCGCTCACTGGTTGCAGCAGTGCAGCGGCGCGGAGTCCGCGTTACCGTGGTGTCCACCATCGCGGGTCAGCCGACAATGATCGCCGACGAGCTGCGCCGTCAGGCCGACGTGTTCACCGATCTTACGGAACTCAAAGGTAAGGTTGGTCGGAATCCGTCTGAAAGGCCCGCACTCCGTGAGCGCGAGTCGCGCTATCGCCCGCACGCGGTCCTAGAGCGTGAGACCACCCCAGGCCTCAAGGGAAATGATAGTGTGCTCGAGGACTGAGACTGCTCGTGTGATCCCGAGGCTGCTATGACCGTGGCCCTGGTCTTCTGAAGCGCAAAATGACCGCGCGCCGAAGCGAGCGGCTCGAGCTTAATATCGAGAGCATGCCGAGCATGATCAGCAGTACGCCGACCAACTTGCCGTCCGACTCGCCGCCTCGTTCTCGGCGAAGCGTGGGCCGACTGGAACATTCTGAAGTTCGCACGAAGTCGCCACATGGTCGTGCGGATCGACTCCATCTTGCGTTGGGGGCAATCGCTAATAGTTGCAACAGTGGGTGGACTGATCCGTAGGCCGAGGTTAGGCATGAATGCCCTCCCAATCATGGATTGCCAGCGCCACGAATCTACTCCTGTTCGGTCCATACGTGGAAAATAGCTGGATTTGAAAGCTAGCCCCGTCTCCGTGGTGGGCCCGCAATGCACCTGATGGGCAGACGCTGCCGGCCCGGTATACGCTCCGCAACGCACCTAGGTTGTATTTGCATTTCTTCTTCGACGTTGCTTTTCTCGTGTCTTTTGCAAAAGAGCGCTTATTTGGTCTCTGGGCGCGTGAGGGTTCTTTGAGTGCTTTTCTGGTACGGTAGAGAAGCCAACAGCTGAAACAGCGCTCGCGCAGCCTTATATCTCGCCTCGGCACGACTGCGCTCTCGGCCATTGAGTAAGCACTCCCCTGCGCTTGTCCGAATAAACCATCCCCAGCGTCGTCCCTTGCGTTGAACGTCGATATCAAAGGTTGGCAGAACACTTGGTCGACAGGAGTTGTGTACGTAATTGTTCACGATACGCGCTCAATGAAAGGCGGAAGTCTTTTTTCTTACGGACGCCGTGAACAGCGGACCAGCCCGCATTGCCACAATGCCTAGAGGTGCAATCGCGACATGGCCTGTAGGAGGCTGGCCAGCTTCCATGATGGTCATTTTGCTACCTTGCGAAAGTGGGGACCACACGGCGGCCAACCCCTTGATAATGCAAAACTCCTGAGGCAGCATGGCCCAATTGGGCTATGCTTTTCGAGGTGCTGCGGCACATTCCAGGAACGTCGGAATGGTAGATGGAACCGATTGATCTGCACCGACTAAGCGGCGTTTTGGCCGCCGCCGCGATCGATCCCTCTCTCTGGACATACGCATTGGAGACAGCGGCGGAATGCACCGGCTCGTATGGTGCGGTACTGTTACCAGTCGTCGGAGCATTGCCAATCGTTGCTGCAACTCCTTCAATGGAACGTAGCGCAAATGTTTACGTCAAGGATGGATGGCAAACCCGCGATGAGCGCTACCGCGGGAAGGCCACGTTCCTGGCGAATGGGGTGGCAACGGACGACGACTGCATGCCATTAGACGAACGCAAGCGTTCGCCATTCTATCAGGAATTCCTTCGGGCCTGTAATCTCAGCGGTTGGGCAGGCGTCAGGATTGGCCGGGGGGATCTGGTATGGAATTTGAGTCTGCAAAGGACTCCGGACCAAGACACCTACTCCGCAAGTGAACTACGAGCTCTTTCCAATCTGGCCAACAGCTTGGATTCGGTCGTTCAGACATCCGCAGCGCTAGGCATGGCAAAAGGCGAATCCGCGCTAAACGCCTTCGATTTCTCTGATCGCGCGGCACTGCTGCTGGACCGATCGGGCCAGGTGGTTCGGGTCAATTCAGCTGCGGAGCGATTAATCGGAATGGATCTGCAGATTTCAGCAGGGCGCATTCGCTGCCAGGACCCGAAATCAAATGAACTCCTACATAACGCCATCAGAGCTATGTTCTGGAGCCTTGAAGCCTTCACTAGCGCACCCATAGTTCTGCAAAAAGTTTCAGGTGGCCGACTCGTCATCTACCCAATGAGGCTTTCTGGTCTAACTGACTCTCCCCTTTCTCTCTTCCACGCAGTATTAGTTATCTCCGACACTGACCTGCAGCAGTCAGCGGGTATGAAGACTCTGCGCGAGGTCTTCGAGCTAACGGACGCAGAATCGCGGCTGGCAGTAGCTCTTGGGAGCGGCAAGAACTTGGACAGTTTTGCGGCAGAGCGAGGACTTTCTAAGCAGACCCTGCGCAATCAATTAAAGTATGTTTTTATGAAGACAGGGACAAATCGCCAAGCTGAGTTGGTGATGATGTTGTCGAACCTCGTTCCGAAGAAGTGACGACGCGATCCCTCATGAATGTGCGATGCCGCTAATTCGACCTTTACAGTAGCGCGATTCAGAACCCAGTAGTTCTACACCAAAGGCGAGTCGCAAGATGGACATCGAGCTCGCGGTGAACGCAATGGAGCTCGCCGAGCACATCGACGAGATAGTCCTGTTCTCCGGTGACAGCGACTTCCGTTCCATGGTCGCGGCGGTGCGGCGCCGCGGCGCGCGCGGCACGGCGATCTCCACCATTGCCAGCCAGAACCCCATGATCGCTGACGAACTGCGCCGCCAGGGCGACGTCTTCACCGACCTCGTCGAGCTTCAATCCAAGCTCGGCCGCGATCCGTCCGAACGGCCGCTCCCCCGGGAACTGCAACGCGCCTGACAAAAACCGGAGCGGACGCATATCGAGCAACGGCACCGCCGGCAGCGTTTCATTATCAATGAAATCCCAGTTGCACTTAGCCTGGCAATGACCGTGCCAAGGATTGTGACGGCCCGCCGGTTCACGCTGGCGGCCTTCGCACCTGCTTCTCTTCTCCCAAACTAAGGCGATTTGGTGGGGGCGGCACCTGCGGGCGCGGAGTATCGATCGGCTGGTCTGGAGAGGAATCACTTCCTCTATTTTCCTCCTTGACGAGGGCGCCAATGCAGCCGATCGCTACTAGCAGCGCTCCTACGATCATCAGCCAGTGCGGCAACTTAAAGGTTGCAAAAAGAGATAGCCACACAGTCTCCGCCACTTTTCTACTCCTTCACTGGTTCTGGCGGTTCTTCAGCGCTGCTTCAGCCTCCAAGAGGAGCGCTATCGTCCAGTCGGTGCCGCTGCACGAAAGCAGGCGCGCTTGTCGTCCCGGTTCACCAGCATCGATTAACCACATCCAGTCAGGCCCCGAGGATACCTGCTTGGCGGTCGTGGGTCCCCGCAGGAACGATCTCGATGCTGATGACGAAGGAAAGACGGCCGGCGATCCGGGCGCTACGCGGATGGGCGATCTCGGTGCTGCAAGAGGCCGGCGCCATCAAGGAATGCGAGGAACACGGCTGGATGCAGGATCGCGCCGATCCGCACGCGCGGGAACGTGCGCTCGAACTGGGCCGCCAAGAGGCACCGCGGAGCCTCTCGCAGGCGGAGGCCGTAGCCGAAGTTAGGGATGAATTCGATCGGAGACACGTGCCCGGAGTGCCCCTCCGAGGCCGACTAGACAGCCTCTTCTCTCCCCAGTGCTCGCGACCGAGCGGCACGCGCAGGCGAGTGAGTTCGATCCACGCCAGTGCGGCGTTATCCATCTCTGCCGTTCGGCTCCATCGGCTTCGGCGGCGAGCTTCATCGCCGCAAACGCCTCGGGGTCGTACTCGACGTCCATGGCCTGAAATATAATCCCGGATGGTAAAACGATCACGCACAGATGCGACGAAAATGATTGACGCGAAGCCGGGCCGGGCTAACGCTATTCTCGCCCTGGCTAGATCTGGTAATTACGTCCTGCTTCCCCGACAACGATGCGAAGAGGCCTGCAAAGGGACAGATGCTGACCGCGTTGGGCAAAGCTATCGCAATCCCGGGCGCCGAGTTTGACTGAAATGTGCAATCTGTATTCCGTCACCACAAACCAGGAAGCAATCAGCGCTCTCTTCAGAGTCGTCAACCGATACGTTGGCAATCTAGCGCCGATGCCTGGTGTCTTCCCCGACTACAAGGCGCCGGTCGTCCGGACGGGCGTCCACGGCCAGGAGCTCGCGATCGCGCGCTGGGGCATGCCGTCGTCTTCGAAGGCTCTCATGGACGCGACTAGGCAACGGGCGGAGAAGCTGCAAGCCAAAGGCAAGGAAGTCGATTTCAAGGAATTGCTCCAGATGGAGCCAGATTCCGGGACCACCAACATCCGCAACGTGAAGAGCAAACAGTGGACCCGATGGCTCGGCATCGAGAACCGCTGCGTCGGTGCCGATCAACAGCTTCAGCGAGTTCAACAAGGCCGAGGGCGGCGACATCTCGTTCGCGCTCGACGAGACCCGCCCGCTCGCCTGCTTCGCCGGAATCTGGACCGAGTGGATGTCGGTCCGGAAGGGCAAGGAAGGCGAGACCACGAACGATCTCTACGCATTCTTGACGACGGAGCCTAACGCCGACGTCGGTGCCATTCACCCCAAGGGGATGCCAGCTATCCTGCGGGCGCCTGACGAGATAGACACTTGGATGAGGGCGCCTATGGATGAGCCCTTAAGCTGCAGCGACCGCTTCAGGACGGCGCCCTCCAGATTGTCGCCCTCGGCGTAAAGGAAGATCCCGCGCCGGTCGCCTGGTCTGAATAAAGCGAGGTAGGCTTCTGGCGATGAAGCTGACATCCTCAGATCAAACAAGATAGGTCTGCTGGTGGACCCTCAACAGACGTTCGGCCGGCAATTGCCCGGTCAGGAAAGTTCTGGGTCGCTAAATTGTCCTCATGCTCAAGGAGGTACTGCCCGAGTGTCTTTTGGGGTGCTCCAGTCCGAATTTAAGTGACGCAACTGTTTCGTTGGTGAAACGTTAACATCCATCACTGCGGTACCCTTGGCATCTATCGGTGATGAGAACGCCCGCCCATCAATAGGGAGCAGCGGCATGTCCAGTCGGCGTCTTTTCAAGCAACAAACCACCCTTGGAGATCGGCTCGCGGCGTGGGCTAATGGTATTCGCGAGCAAGCGGAGCAGCTGCCGCACGGACCTGACCGGGATGCGCTCCTGAAGAAGGCCGGCATCGCCGAAACCGCCTCCCATCTTAATGACTGGGTGAGTTCGCCGGGCCTCCAGCCGCTCAAATGACCGATAAGCCTCCTTGGGAAAAGAACGTGCGCATGGATCAACAAGGCCGCAAAACCGCCATTCGCGCCCGCATTGCCGAGCAGATCGAGGCCATCGCGACAGCAATCTGCGAGAACAGACTGCCAGTCGCTGAGGAGCTCGTCCTAAGATGGCTTACGGCTCAGCTCGCACAAGATGACATCCACCCCGAGCCGGTCCAAAAGCCTCTCCCGCCTCCTGACCCATCCCGGGTACAGGAAGCACGCGCGGCCAGCCGCGGGTACGCCGCTGATCAGTGGGCTATTGCCGCAAAGCTCCGCCGCAACATGAACTAACGTCGGCTAGGAACGCCCCCGCATTTGCCAGCGTTCGCCGGATGGTCGTGTCGTGCTAGCCATAGAATGCGGCCGACCTGAACGACCACACGGGGCGGAGTTGCCCCCGGTTGATAGCTGTTTGTAGGGGTAGTGCGGAAGTCGGCGGCGCCCGGCCAAACCGACGCGAATGACCCGACGCTGCCCTTGGCTCCTTATTACGAGTCGCGCAAGGTAAGCGCGAGGTCGGCCAAAGCGATTACTAGCGGCTTTGTTTCGAAGAGCCGCCGGTCTGGCTGCCCGAACCACTCGTCTGCTCACTCCCCGGTTGGCCCGGGGGATGCGCAGAGGCGCCCGGCTTGTCTTGGTCGGCCACGTATCCGGACGCGCCTGAATTGCGTGTCTTGGCCCCTTTATCTGCGTCGCGCTGCATCTGCTCGTTAGGCTCGCTCGTCTTGACCCCTTTGTCCACATCAGTGTGCATCTCGTCTTTGGTTTGCTCACTAGGCGCGGCCTTTTGCTGTTGCGCGGTTGCTTGGAAGGCAATTGCGCTTCCGGCAACTACAATCATCGCGAGAGTTACGGTTCGCATGCTTCTTCTCCAGTGCGGCGCCCCATCCGGCTAAACGCGCCACCTTTCCCGAGGTTCGTGGTCCGGATTGCTATTTTCAAAAGGGCTGCCGGATCAGACGGGGATTGGCTCAGGACAGGCCATGACCTACCGATTAGACGCCAGCTTTTGGCCCCTAGCTGCCTCGCCCGACCATCCAACGACCGTCTGCTTTCAGGTGGAGAGCGGATTACGTCCGTGAAGTCTCTTCGCTTCAGCATGTGACCCAACCCAGACATCCCGCGCTGACGCACGGCTACCTCTTCCACAATGCCTGTTGATATTCACGTCATCACAACGCCGCGACAAACTGCTAGCCCGCATTTCTCACAGTATTGAGGCGCATCGGGGCGCGAATCAGCGAAAGTTCTTTTGCGAGAAGGACTTTGCGATGATTCAAGGAATGCCCCGATGCCGACAGAGTGTAGCGCAGAACGTTTTGATTTTGGAGTGGTGGAAGGCCGGGCTGTGGAAGCGGCCTTTGATGCTGGGCTGGTGACGTCGGATGCTGGAGCGCTGCTTCTGGGCGCCACCGATCGAGCGATCGATCCGGTGGGGCGCTTTGCAGCTTGCTTTCGCGATCATCGCCGCGCGGACCTGATCGAGCATGCGGTCGGGACGTTGATCGGACAGCGGGTCTTTGGCATTGCGCTCGGCTACGAAGATCTCAACGACCATGATGAACTGCGGCACGATCCGCTGATGGCGGTGCTGGCGGGCAAGCTTGCGGCCCGGCGGCAGGACTGCGCACCGGTGGCCGGCAAGTCGACGCTGAACCGGCTGGAGCTGAGCCGCAGCGAGCCGTCGCGCTATCACAAGATTGCCTATGACGCGGCGGCGATCGAGGCGCTGCCGGTGATGCTGTTCCTGGAGGCCCACGAGCGACCGCCGGCGCAGATCATCCTCGATCTTGACGCCACCGACGACCCGCTACACGGCCATCAGGAGGGACGCTTCTTCCACGGCTACTACGACTGCTACTGCTATCTGCCGCTGTACGTGTTCTGTGGCCGGCATCTGTTGGCAGCCAAGCTGCGACCCTCCGATATCGACGCCAGCGCGGGCAGCGTCGCGGAGGTCGAGCGGATTGTCCGGCAGATCCGCGCCCGCTGGCCGTTCGTGCGCATCCTGCTGCGGGCGGACTCAGGCTTTGCGCGCGAGGCGCTGATGGCGTGGTGCGAGCAGAACCGCGTGGACTACCTGTTCGGGCTCGCCCGCAACACGCGCCTGGTCGCCATGATCGAAGAGGAGCTTGCCACGGCTCGCGCTGCGGCCGAGAAGACCGACCGACCGGCGCGCCGCTTCAAGGACTTCCAATGGAGCACGCTCGGCACCTGGAGCCGAAGGCGCCGCGTCGTCGCCAAGGCGGAGTGGACAAAAGGCGAAGCCAATCCGCGCTTCGTCGTGACCTCGCTCAAGCGGGCCGAGGCGGGCGCGCGACAGCTCTACGAAGACATTTACTGCGCCCGCGGCGACATGGAAAACCGCATCAAGGAGTGCCAGCTCGACCTCTATGCCGACCGGACGTCGGCGGCGACCATGCGCGCCAACCAACTGCGGCTGTGGTTCGCCGCAATGGCCTATGTGCTGATCTGTGCTCTGCGGCGCATCGGCCTTGCCGAAACCACTTTTGCCGACGCCACCTGTGGCACCATCCGCCTCAAGCTCCTCAAGATCGGCGCACTGGTGCGCATCAGCGTCCGCCGCATCAAAATCGCCATGGCTTCGGCCTGCCCAGCCGCCCAGGAATGGGGACACGTGGCCCGCCGCCTGGCCGAAACCGCCAAGGCCCGCGCCGCACCCACCTGACACGCGAAGCTGCGACGCGCTCAATCGGCGGCATCACCAACAGGTCCAAAGGAGACACTCAAAGCCAAATCGCCACCCGCGCCTCCAGCGCAACGGCTCCTCATCGCCTTCGCTAGACCTTCTATCCTCCGTCGCACAGCTATCGGCCGTGTGAGAAATGCGGGCTAGGCTCTCCATCCCAAAAGCGCAGTCCTTGGGGCACACGCGAGGGCAGAGGCTTAGTCACGTTCCGTGGACTGACAATCACTTTGATCGACTGGTGACTTAGCTGGATGTTATGCGGCGTAAAGCTCTATCGGGTCCTCGAACCCTTTGAGCTGGAAGCGCTTTCCATGACTGCCCGTCAAATCTGCCTGGGCGCGCTGATAAACCGCCTGCGTTACCAGAATCTGGTCGGCTTCGGCTACCGACTGCGCACGGGAGGCGGTGTTTACGACGGTACCGATTGCGGTCAGGTCTCGGTGAGACCGACCGAACTCCCCAAAGCTGACCTTTCCTGAATGGATACCAATGCCGATTCCCAGTTCGTTGACGGTCAGGCCGTGCGCTTTTGCAAGAATCTCGCGCTTGGTGCGCCAGTTCTTCTGGATCTCGCGCGCCGCAAGCACGGCATTTCTGGCATGGTCATCACGTTTCATAGGGAAATTGAAGACGGCCATCACCGCGTCCCCAATGGTTTTGTTGAGAAGCCCCTCATGCTCCCAGATGGCGCTTGCACTTTCATCATAGAATGCGTCGAGGAGCCCCGAAACGGCATCCGGTGAGTGGGACTGGGACAGACTGGTGTAACCTCGCAGATCCGCAAACATGATGGTCGCGTCGATGGTGATCTTGCGGGCTCTCATCACCTTCGTAAACATTAACTCGCAGATGGTACAGGTGTTGGGGTTCATTCGGCTCGGCCGAACGCCGAACGCACGAAATGGGGCTGAGAGCACCCCGTGAAGTGGCACCGGCAGATGCATCTGCTCCCAGCACCCCTTGCAGATTCTCGAACGCTGCGACGCTGCCATTTCAATCGTGATCCACGAGGGTGCAGTGGTCTCATCCTACAATCGGGATCAGGCGCGAGCAAGGGAAGCGGGGCTTAAACCAGCGTCTCTTTGCCATACGGAACTCGCGAGCTGGCACCAAGTACGAGGAGCAAACTGCCTGGCGATTTCCGGTGTTGGCCGATTCTGTTGAAAAAGGCCGGCAGTATTTAGCTCCGTCGCGACTTGGCCGAACTGCTCAACCGCCTCTATGCGAGCCTCGGCCTGGGCATCGGGATCAGCTTGGCCATCTTTCGAAGGTTTTGGGCGGTGGCTGCGAGGATGAACTCGTCACGCGCGCCGTTTGGACCTCGTAAACGCAAAC
>NZ_JADPKG010000078.1:0-34806 GCF_023073875.1 Bradyrhizobium sp. 154 | reverse complement strand
CCGCAAAGCTGCCGCCCGAACCGTCGATGCGGTCTGCGCCGCAATCGGCCACGCACTCGATGCCTTCACCGCCGACGAATGCGCCAATTACCTCAAAAACTCAGGCTATCGAACTTAATGCCATCACGCTTTAGCAAAAGAGGTTTGGGTGCAGAGCGCGCTCCTGCGAGAGCGCCTAGGCCGCCGCTTCCTCCTTCTGTTGTGCGTCGTAGCGGCGCTGGGCGGCGAGCACGTCCTTCAGATTCTGCTCGGCCCAATCGCGCAGGGGATCGACCGCCGCCGCCAGCGTCAGCCCGAGCTGCGTGATCGAATATTCCACCGTGACAGGCACCGTCGCGATGGCGCGGCGCCTGATCAGGCCGTCGCGTTCGAGCGATTTGAGAACCTGACTCAGCATCTTCTGTGAAATGCCTTCAATCGTGCGGCGCAACTGATTGAAACGCATCGGCTGCTCGCGCAGCAGCAAGAGGATCAGCACCGCCCATTTGTCGCCGACGCGATCGAGGATCTGGCGCGTTGGACAGTTCGCTGCATAGACGTCTGGCTTCATCGTCGAGTCCTCGGATTCCTTCCTGGTGCTTTGCGAATATGCTTGGCGGTTACTCCAGCGTTATCAGGTAAGCACAAGGTGCTCTCTTAACACCAGCATTCTTTGCGATATCTAGTCGCTACTAGTTACTAACCAAGCAAAGGAGCCTCCATGAAAATCGCAGTTGCCGGCGCCTCGGGCCGGGCCGGATCGGAAATCACCAGGGAATTGTCTCGTCGCGGCCATAGCGTCACCGCCATTGCTCGCAACCCCGAAAAGATCGCGGCCCTGCCGAACGTCACGCCCACCAAGGGCGACGTGCTCGATCAGGCCGGCCTTGCCAAGCTGTGGGCTGGGCACGACGTCGCCGTGAGTTCCGTGCATTTCCTGGCCAGCGACCCGCTCAGGCTGATCGGCGCTGCGAAGGACTCCAAGGTTGGCCGCTACCTCGTTGTCGGTGGCGCCGGCAGCCTGGAAGTGGCGCCGGGCGTGAAACTGGTGACGACTCCCAACTTTCCCGCCCAGTACAAGGCGGAGGCGGAAAAGGGCGGGGCCTTCCTGGACCTGTTGCGGCAGGAAAAGACCCTGAACTGGACCTTCATCTCGCCGTCGGCGCTGTTCGTCGAGGGCGAGCGGACGGGCAAGTTCCGGCTCGGGAGCGACCAGCTTCTCGCAGATGCGAACGGAAAGAGCTGGATCACCTTCGCCGACTACGCCATTGCGCTCGCGGACGAGATCGAGCGGCCGGCCCATCCGAGGCAGCGTTTCACGGTCGGCTACTGAGCTGTCAGCCGCCCCCGGGCCTTTGCGGATAAACCTTCCTGTGCAAGGGCTTGGGGGCGGCGACCGAGGCGGCAGGGAAATATTGTCTGTCACAGGAGGCCGCTATATAACGCCCCGCTCGACGGACCCCGTTCCGTTTGCGAGTCGTTGCTTAGACAGATAGGCCGCCCTTTGGAAAAGTTGAAAAACTACCGTCCGACCGACAAAGAGCCTTTCATGAACGACCGGCAGAAGGAGTACTTTCGTCTGAAGCTCCTCGCCTGGAAGGATGAGATCCTCAAAGAGTCCAAGCTCACCCTGCAAGCCCTGCAGGAGGAGAACGTGAACCACCCCGATCTCGCCGATCGGGCTTCGTCTGAAACCGACCGTGCCATCGAACTCCGCGCCCGCGACCGCCAGCGTAAGTTGATCGCCAAGATCGACGCCGCGCTTCAGCGCATCGAGGACAACACCTACGGCTATTGCGAGGAAACCGGCGAGCCGATCTCGTTGAAGCGGCTCGAGGCTCGGCCCATCGCGACGCTCTCGGTGGAGGCGCAGGAGCGCCACGAGAAGCGCGAGAAGGTCTATCGCGACGAATAGAGCCCGAGCCGCAGAGTTGCGGCTCTTTGTTTTTGGGACGCAGGGCGTCGCTTGAACGTCGCTGGTTCGGCGCGTAGGTTCGCGCCGCTATGATGATTCGCACTCTCAATATCGCTTCGGTTTTCTTCCTGGGCTGATCCTGCTTCCAGCCGGAAGC
This sequence comes from Bradyrhizobium sp. 154, assembly GCF_023073875.1. Lineage (NCBI taxonomy): Bacteria > Pseudomonadati > Pseudomonadota > Alphaproteobacteria > Hyphomicrobiales > Nitrobacteraceae > Bradyrhizobium > Bradyrhizobium sp. 154. The sequence goes on along the minus strand of NZ_JADPKG010000078.1, from coordinate 32,755 downwards.
GCTGATCGACCGCGCAGGCTGCCGCCTGGCGGGACTCCAGTGAACCGAAATGAGCCGGCCGGGCTTCGCATGACGCGGGCCAAGGATGGCTGGCGACAGCTTTGAGAGACAATAATCATGAGCGATCGAGATGACGCGCTTGCCCTTGAGCCTGCGCAAATCCAGCAATTCATTGAACAGGGCTTTGTCCGGATCGACAACGCCTTTCCCCGCGCACTCGCCGAGCAAGCACGAGCCATCCTGTGGCGCGATCTACCGTGCAGCGAACACGATCCGTCGACCTGGACGCGCCCTGTGATCCGGCTGTCCGGCTATGGCGGTCCGCCATTTCGAGAGATCGCCAACATGCCGGTGCTGCATCGCGCGTTCGACCAGCTGGTCGGCGCCGGCCGTGGGCGGGCGCGCAAGGATATCGGCGGCACCTTTGCGGTGCGCTTCCCACATCCGGACGATCCCGGCGATGCTGGCTGGCACATCGACCTCAGCTTTCCCGGCGAGGACTGCGACCCCAACGAGCGGCACGACTATTCGGCGTGGCGAGCCAATATTGTCTCGCGCGGCCGCGCGCTGCTGATGTTGTTCCTGTTCTCCGATGTTGGCGAGCACGACGCGCCGACGCGATCAGGAGCGGCTCGCACATGCCGATGGCGCGCTATCTCGCGCCGGCGGGAGAGGCGGGTCGTGCGCGGATGGTGCTGGATGACATGGGGGCCGATTGCGAGATCGCCCTTGCGACGGGCGAGGCGGGCACGGTCTATCTGTGCCATCCTTTCCTGGTGCACGCTGCGCAAAAGCACCGCGGACGGACACCACGCTTCATGGCACAGCCCGAGCTTCCTCCGGCCGAGCCCTATCGGCTGGACCGTGTAGACCATGACTACTCGCCGGTCGAAATTGCGATCCGGATCGCGCTCGGCTACGCCTGAGGCGAGCAGCTTCGGTTGGCCTGCCGTGGTGCTGGTTCAGGCACCACGACAAGGCGCCCGTCTCATGATCGCGAAATATGAATCAGGATCAATGAGGTAGCGTCGATTCCTGCAAGCTCACATGAGTTCACATGAGAAACAACATTCACTTCAGCTGCGGGGAGGGTTTTGCGAGTCGCATCAACGAGATCTACCAGCATCTTGATGCGCCGCCGCAGCGGCTTCACGCATCGCTGCAATCCGAGCCTCCGTGCTGCGTGGGGCGAGTGCGCCTGGCGCGCGGCTCCATAAGGCCCGAACCAACTCAATATTTTCTTAAGCGGCGGGAGCCCCCGTAATCGGCCCGGCCCAGCGCCGAGCAGCGCTTGTCAGGCGCGGACGGGAATGCTGAACTGAGCCGCAATGTTGCGTAGCGTGGGAGGCGGCGCCGATGGACAGGATTCTCGAAGCCGCAAAGGCGATCGCGCAGGCGCGCCGCAACCATGCGCCGCTCGCGGCGCTGAAGCGCCCCCCCACGGACGAAGCGGAGGGTTATCAGGTCCAGCGCGCGCTGCACGATCTCCTGCTGCCTCATGTCGGGCCGCTCGTCGGCTACAAGATCGGTTGCACCAGCCAGGTGATGCAGGATTACATCGGTATCCCGCACCCTTGCGGCGGCGGCGTGTTCCAGAACGGCGTCCATGACAGCGGCGCCAAGCTCGCCGCCTCCAACTATGTCCGCGTCGGCGTCGAATGCGAGATCGCGGTGCGGCTGAAGCGCGACCTTGCCGCCGGCGAGGCGCCGTTCACGGCCGAATGGGTCGGCGAGGCCGTCGACGCCTACCATCCCGCGATCGAGATCGTCGACGATCGCTACATAAAGTGGGAGACGATGGGGGCGCCGACGCTGATCGCCGACGATTTCTTCGCCGCCGGCTGCGTGCTGGGACCCCTGGTTCCGCGCTCGTCGGTGCCGGATCTGAACGCGGTGAAGGGTCGGGCCATCGTCAACGACGAGGAGGTGAGCCAAGGCACCGGCGCCGACGTGCTCGGTCATCCCCACAACGCACTCGCCTGGCTCGCCAACCATCTCGCCGCCGAAGGCAAGAGCCTGCATGCAGGACAGCTCGTGCTCACCGGCAGCCTGGTGAAGACGCTCTGGCTGAAGGCCGGCGACAAGGTGCGCATGGAGCTGGACGGATTGGGGACGGTGGAGGCGGAGTTTACGTGAGGGGGCTACGGCATTCTATGCTGTCATTCCGCGCGAAGGCGGCGAATCCAGTACGCCGCGCCGCATCGATTTAGCAACGGGGGCCTTGGAGTACTGGATCGTTCGTCCGCCTTCGCGGACGATGACAGGGGGGGAGAGTAGATAGCGCCCGGCCAAGCTCGTCATTGCGACGGTGTTTGAGGCAGCGACGTCGTTTCTATGGCGCGACCTGACTCACAGCCCGCTAGCATCCACCTCCAAAATACATGCGGCCTCCGGCAGGGGAGCTACCGGAGGCCGCGTCGTACATCGTCGTTCGCGCCTAGATTCGCGAACACGATGTGGGAGCTCTTAAAGAAGCTTAGAAGGGCAGCAGCACGTCCATGACCTGCTGGCCGTAGCGCGGCTGTTGCACGTCCATGATCTGGCCGCGGCCGCCATAGGCGATGCGGGCCTGTGCGATCTTGCTGGAATCGATGGTGTTGTCGCTCTGGATGTCTTCGGGGCGAACGATGCCGGCGACCACGAGCTCGCGGATCTCGTAGTTGACACGGATTTCCTGCTTGCCCTCGACCACGAGGTTGCCGTTCGGCAGCACTTGCGTGACCACCGCGGCGACGTTGGTCTGCAACGCTTCCTGGCGGTTGACCGAGCCCTTGCCGTCGGCCGAGGACGCCGAGTCAGTGGTGAGAAGACGTCCGGGGAGAACCTTGAGCGGCTGCGTGACTGTCTGGCTGCCGATGAAGTCCGTAATTCCAGAGTCTTCTTTGCTGGTGCGGCTGCGCTGGGTCTCGTTGGAGAGGTTGGCCTTGTCGGTGATGTTCACGGTCACCGTTAAGAGGTCGCCGACCTGGCGGGCGCGCTGGTCCTTGAAGAAAGCGCGGCTGCCGTTGCGCCACAGCGAGTTCGGATTGTAGGAGGCGACTTCCGGCTTCGGCATCGGCATCTGCACCGGCTTGTAGCCGGGCTGCGTCGTCGGATTGTCGATCGCCGACAATTTCGGTTGCTCGCCGATCTGCGACAGGCGGTCGATCGAGGAGCAGCCGGTTGCGAGGGCGCAAGTCGCCAGCAGCAGGGCAGAGATCGCGATGCGACGAAGGTGGAAAGCCGAACTGAACGGAGACATGAACTTACTCTGACTTGGCTGGAGCTTGCGAGACGCGAACCTGCGGGATCTGGGCTTGTGCGATCTGGGCCGGAGACACAGGGGCTTGGACCAGACTTTGGGCGAGGGCTGCGGCCGCCGGCACGTCGTCACGCTTGATCGACGAGGTCTGCTCGATCGCGGGCGTCATCGGTGCGGACTGGCTGGCGGCCTGGACGGTGACCTGGCCGCGGCCGGTGACGGTTCCGGTCAGCGTACGCTTGGATTGCAAATTGAGCACGCTGACGGTGTCTCCCTCGGCGCCGCTCTCGATCGCCTTGCCGCGCGTGGTGAGGTGGAGGCCGGGCACCTGGTAGATGATTGTCACGGTCTGATCGCGCACCACGAAGTCGGGCTTGACGATGTCGGCGACGCGGATCGGCATGCCGGCGCGCATCGGCCGGCGCAGCTGCATCCCGACGGTGCGATCGCGCGAGGCGGGCTCGCCGGTGACCTCGGCCTTCGGCCGGCGCTCCAGCGCGACGTCGGAGGATTTCAGGAGCTCGGTGCGGTCGATGTCGCGCGTCAGCACGGCCACTTCCACCGTCTCGATCGCGGTGCCGGTGAAGCGCAGCTTGGTCGGCGTCGGATTGTTGTCGTTGTTGATCTCGAAGGCGACCTCGAAACGGGCGCTGCGGGCGTCATAGCGGGTTGCAACCGGCTGGAGCGCGCCGGTGTTGGAGGCGTCCAACCGCATGTCGGCGATGCCGCGGTCGAACGTGACGGTGATGTTGGCGGCTTCCCCAAGGCCGAAGCGGCGCTCGAGCGCGGAGGCGACCGCGGTTTCTAGGTCCTTGCTGGCGAGCGTGCGGGCGAGCCGGGTGACCTGGACCTCCTTGATGTCGCCGGTCATGACGCCGATCACCTGTTTTGCGCGGAGCACCGACAACACCTGCGCGACCGGCAGTGCGCCGGTGGTGCCGAGATCGGGCGAGCGGTAGACGGGGATCAGCGCGGCAGATCCTGCATTGTCGATGAGATCGCCGACCCGCACCACGTCCGCGGTCACGGTGATGCTCGCGCGCAGCATCGGCGCTGCGATGAAGTCGTCGGCCGCCGCTGCCGGCAGTGCCAGCGCGAGCAGAGCGAAGATCGTGGCGAGGGTGGTCCGGATCATGGTCATCACCTCAGCGGAACAGCGCCGTGGTCGATTGCATCATCTGGTCGGCGGCGCTGATCACCTTGGCGTTCATTTCGTAGGCGCGCTGGGCCGCGATCAGGTCGCTCATTTCCGAGACGACGTCGACATTGGCCTGCTCGAGGCTGCCTTGCGTGATATTGCCGTAACCTTCGGCCGTCGCGGTGCCGTCCTGCGGCGGGCCGGAGGAGGGTGTCTCGGTGAACTGATTGCTGCCGACGGGCTGGAGGCCGGCCTTATTGATAAAGCGAGTTAGGCCGATCTGGCCGAGGATGGTCGAGGTCGACGAGCCCGGCAGGGTCACCGAGACCTGGCCCTGGACGTTGACGGTCAGGCCCGAGGCGTTGTTCGGGATCGTGATCGTCGGCTGCACCGGGTTGCCCTGTGCGGTGACAATGCGGCCCTGATTGTCCATCTGGAAGGTGCCGTCGCGGGTGTACTGGTAGGTGCCGTCGGGCATCAGGATCTTGAAGAAGCCGTCGCCCGAGACCGCGAGGTCGAGATCGTTACCGGTCTGCGACAGCGTGCCTTGCGTCATGCTGCGCGGCGTGCCGACCGTCTTGACGCCGCCGCCGATGTCGACGCCCACCGGCAGGATGGTGCCCTGGTCGGATGACTGCGCGCCGACGCGGCGGACGTGCTCGTAGATCAGGTCCTGAAACGCCGCGGTCTGCTTCTTGAAGCCGGTGGTGCGGAGGTTCGCGATGTTGTTGGAGATCACCTGAACGTTGAGTTCCTGTGCCGCCATTCCGGTCGCTGCGGTGTGAAGCGCCTGCATGTCAGTTCTCCTTCAATCAGGCCGGAACGTCGGCGAGCTTTTCGATCGCCGATTTGTGGAGGTCGCTCTGCTGCTGGAGCAGGCTGGCGATGGCGGTGTAGCTGCGCATGACTTCGACCATGCGGCTCATCTCGCCGACCGCATTGACGTTCGACTTCTCGACGTAGCCCTGGCGCACGCTGGATTTGGTGTCGGCCTGCTGGACGGCGGAGCCGATGTCATAGAGGTTGGCGCCGAGCTTGGTCAGCTTGGCCGGATCGTCGAACGAGGCCATGCGGATCTTGCCGCGGATGGAGTCGGTCTTCGCCGTGCCCTCGAGCACGGTGACGGTGCCGTCGGGTGCAACGTTGATGTCGTGGTCGGTCGGCTGGAAGGTGATCGGGCCGGCGGTGCCCAGCACGAGGTTGCCGTCGGAGGTGACGAGCTGGCCGGTGCTGTTGAGCGAGAACTTGCCGTCGCGGGTGTAACGCTCGCCGCCATTGGCCTGCACCGCGAAATAGGCGTTGCCGTCGATCGCCATGTCGAGCGGGTTGTTGGTCGGCTCCATCGGCCCCTGGCCGACGTCGCGGAAGGTGCCGCGGTCCTGCACATAGGAGACCCGGCGGTCGGAGCCGAGGAAATTGTCCTCACGCGCGTTCGAGTTGAGGTACTCCTCGAACAGCGAATGGTCGGCCTTGAAGCCGTTGGTATTGGCATTGGCGACATTGTTGGCGATGACATCCATCTGCCGTTCCAACGTCATCTGCCGTGACAAGCCGATCAGAAGCGCGTTCTGCATCGGAATTCTCCCCTGAGTGAGATCTGCCACCTCGCTCTCCCAAGCGCCTTGGCGGACCCCGTGAACGAGACCGTCTGGTTCTCCCAAACCGTCGGGTCTCGGCCCTTTCTCAGCGAAAGCCGTGCCAACTCTAAAAGTCGTGTAATTTAAAGCACTTGGTGAAATTTGAGAGGTGCGGGAGGGCGGCAGAAAGGTTCTGTTAGCCATGTTTGCCCGGCAGATTTTTCCTAGCGGACGCCCAATCGAAAGGTTCCGTTAACCATTATTACCGTAGCGTTTGCCATGAAGAGGAGCGCATCGCGCTGGGGCATTTGTATCGCGTCACTGTCTGAGGCTTCGCTCTTTCGACCCCTTTGAGAGATCCGGGCGCGGCGATCATGGCAGAGAATGAAGCGGAAGGCGGCGCAGCCGCTGACGGCGCGGAAGCCGCTCCGCCGAAGAACAAGCTCAAGCTTATCATCATGGCCGTCGGCCTGCTCGCCGTCCTCGGCGGCGGTGCTGCGACCTGGTTCTTCTTCTTCCGTCATGGCGACGACGAGCACCATGCCGAGGCGGCGCCGCCGCCGAAGCCGCCGGCTTTCGTCGACGTTCCCGACATGATGGTCAACCTCGCCGGCGCGCCCGGCGAGCGCGTGCAATATCTGCGGTTGAAGATCGTCCTGGAGCTGAAGGAAGAAAAGCAGATCGAGGCGATCAAGCCGACGATGCCGCGCGTCACCGACATCTTCCAGACCTATGTGCGCGAGCTTCGCCCCTCCGACCTCAACGGCTCCGCCGGCATCTTCCGCCTCAAGGAGGAACTGACCAAGCGCGTCAACGCGGCGGTCGCCCCGATCCAGGTCAGCGCGGTGCTGTTCAAGGAAGTCGTGGTGCAGTGAGGGGAATGAGCTAGCGCCATGGCCGGCACCGAGCAGATGGACCAGGATGCGATTGCCGCCCAATGGGAGGCCTCGCTCGATTCGGAGGATCCGGCGGAGGCCGCCAAGGCTGCCGCCGAGAACGAACTTTCCGAGACCATGGCCCTGCAATGGGCGGCGATGGTCGAGGACGGCAGCCGCGATCTCGGCAGCGGCAAGAACTCCGGCGAGCGGGTGCTGTCGCAGGAGGAGATCGACAATCTCCTCGGCTTCACCGTCGGCGATGTCACGCTCGACGATCATTCCGGCATTCGCGCGATCATCGATTCGGCGATGGTCTCCTACGAGCGTCTGCCCATGCTCGAAATCGTCTTCGACCGCCTGGTGCGGCTGTTGACGACGAGCTTGCGCAATTTCACCTCCGACAACGTCGAAGTCTCGCTCGATCGCATCACCTCGGTGCGCTTCGGCGACTACATGAACTCGATCCCGCTGCCGGCCGTGCTCTCGGTGTTCAAGGCCGAGGAGTGGGAAAACTTCGGCATGGCGACGGTCGATTCCAACCTGATCTACTCGATGATCGACGTGCTGCTCGGCGGCCGCCGCGGCACCAGCCAGCTCCGCATCGAGGGGCGGCCCTATACCACGATCGAGACCGAGCTGGTCAAGCGGCTTGTCGAGGTGGTGCTGGCCGATGCCGAGCAGGCGTTCCGGCCACTCTCCCCGGTGACCTTCACGATCGACCGGCTCGAGACCAATCCGCGTTTCGCCGCGATCAGCCGTCCCGCCAACGCCGCGATCCTGGTGCGCCTGCGCATCGACATGGAAGACCGCGGCGGCAACATCGAGCTGTTGCTGCCTTACGCGACCATCGAACCGATCCGGGGCGTCCTGCTCCAGATGTTCATGGGCGAAAAGTTCGGCCGCGACCCGGTGTGGGAGGGGCATTTCGCCACCGAGATCGTGCAGGCCGAGATCGCCGTCGACGCCGTGCTCTACGAGGCCGACATTCCGCTTAAGCAGCTGATGCGGCTCAAGGTCGGCGACACGCTGCCGCTTGAGATGCGCGCGGATGCCAACGTGTCGGTGCGCTGCGGCAGCGTCACCCTGACCGAAGGACGGATGGGCCGGGTCGGCGACCGGGTCGCGATCCGGGTGACGAAACCCCTGCGCAAGCCAAGTACGACACTTGCGATGTTCGAGAAGGTTGACGAGCAGAACAAGATGATAGAGGCCCCATGAACCACTCCCTGGGAATGGCGATCGAGTCGCTGGTGGCTATCCTGCTGATGCTGACGATCGTCTATTGCGTCATGCTCAACAAGCGGCTGACGCGGCTGAAGGCGGACGAGCATTCGCTGAAGGCGGTAATCGGCGAGCTGATCACCGCGACTGAAATCGCCGAGCGCGCGATCGGCGGACTGAAGCTCGCGGTGCGCGACGTCAACGAGAACCTCGGCAGCCAGCTCGCAGCAGCGACGCAAATGTCTGACCAGCTCCACAAGCAGCTCGGCGAGGCCGACAACGTGGTGCGGCGCCTGTCCAAGATCGCGATCGCCGCGCGTCCCGTCACCAATCAGGAAACGGTTGCCGTCCCCGCGGCCAAGCCTACGACGGCGAAGGCGGTCGCGGCGGCGGCTGAAGCTTTCTCCGAGCGCCGGCGATCCAACGGCCTTGCCGCATGAAGTCAGGGGTATGAAGTCCTTTCGTAACATCCGCGTCATCCCCGTCGTTCTGGTGGCCGTCGCAGGTCTCGCCACGCTGAAGGTCGCGGGCCTCGCGATCAATGGCGGCTATGTGTTCGACTACAAGCCGAACCAAGCCAAGAAATCCTGGGCGCAGGAGAATCTGAACTTCCCAACCGGTCGCGAGGATCCTGACATCACCGGATCGACTCATGGCGCGCCCAAGGAGGCGCCGAAGCCGGCTGCTCCCGAAAGCAAGCCCGAAGGCACCGTGATCAAGATGGACGAGGCCCAGCCGCAGGTCTCGGCCGCCGAGCGCGCGATCCTCGAGCGATTGCAGGCGCGCCGCCAGGAGATCGAGGCCCGCCAGCGCGAGATCGACATTCGCGAGAGCCTGCTGAAGTCGGCCGAGAAGCGCATCGAGAACAAGGTCGAGGAGATGAAGGCGGTGGAGACCCGCATCTCCGCAACCCAGGCCGAGCAGAAGGCGGCCGAAGCCCAGCGCATGAAGGGCCTCGTCACCATGTATGAGGGCATGAAGCCGAAGGATGCAGCGCGGGTGTTCGACCGGCTCGAGATGGGCGTGCTGATCGAGATCGCCTCGGCCATCGCGCCGCGCAAGATGTCGGACATCCTCGGACTGATGTCGCCCGAGGCGGCCGAGCGGCTCACCGTCGAGATGGCCCGGCGGGCCAATGGCGGCGGAGATCAGTCCGCCTCGGCCGGCGATCTGCCCAAGATCGACGGCAAGCCGACGCAAAAGCCGAATTGAGGGCGCGAGGCGAAGCGTGCTTTGGCAACCTGCGTTCGCGCGGTTGTCCGACTGCAGCCCAGCGAGACGCCCTTGCTTGGTTAGTTTGCAAGCGCCTGTTGCACCCTGCGAACAGGCGGGCGCAACTGCTTCTCAACGCGAGGAAGAGTATTGAGCTGCTGCTTGATCAGCGCGGCCTTCGTGACGCGAGTCACGAGCTGCAGCGTGCTATGACAACAGGAGCATTCATATACTTTCAGGGCATATCCTCTGGCGATCGGAACGATCGCTACGACCGCTCTTGCCCTGCTACACACAATGCAACCGGCTTCTCCGCTCATTGATTACCCCCAAAGCTAACCAATCGATTCGCATCGCCGAGATCACATCTGATTCAGAGTCGCGTGCGAAGCGCAACGCCCCCAAGGTTGTGAGTGCGCGCGCTCAGCAACTCATCAATGCAGCACATCAAGCTCCCGTCGCGGGTGCAGCTGCCGCACGCGGCATCTTCTGAGACTGCGGTGAGTTGACGCGCGCGGGTGTGAAGCAGCGGACAGTGGCACTCGAGGGATCGTCGTAGGCTTGGGCCATTCGCAATCAGCAGCGCGGGAGCAGGAGGCCATGAACTACTCGTCCGCAGCAGAACGCGTAATTGAGGCCGTCAACCGGGTCCTCATAGCGGCGATGACGTCCGCCTGGATATCGGCGCTAAGCCATCAGCATGCAGCGCCGCCCGAAGGAGACGACGGCAACGATGATGAATCTTCTCTCGATCAACAGAACTCCTCGGCGCCGGATGGCAGCGGAAAACAGCACTGAAGACGCAGTTGGGCGTCACACGATCAGATCGTGCAGCACGTGGCCGTGAGCTGTACCTGCCCGGTCAGTTGGATCAATATTGGGCGGGGACAGTTCAGGCATAACCACCAGCTCGGATCCGTGGGCCGCTCCAGCGTGGTCGTGATGATCGGCCGGGTTAGAAAGATCATCGAGCTCTGCGTTGGGCAGTGACCGCCGGCCGTGTGAAGTGTCATCCTTGAATTCGAATGATTCGCCGAGCTGCTGGGGATCGGCAGGCGCTGACCCAGACGGTGCATGGTGCGGATCATGCTGCTCGTCGGCCGCTTTACTTGAGGGCGAATGATTGACGCCGCCAGCCGATTTCAGCAGGCTCGGGTTGGGCGTCGTGTCTGCGCCGTCATGGCCGGTGTGGCCGTGAGCAAGAGCGGCATTGTCAGCGTTTTCCGACCTCGCGGCGCCATGATTCCCGGCAACGCTCCCCAGCGCAAGCCCGGCGTGCTGTTCAGCGGGGTTGTGGGCCATGTCCAGTGCTGCAAGAGCAACATCAGGCATGTGGGCACTTCCGGCGAGCTCGCCATTCTTGCCAATGATAGTCTCTGTGTCGGCCACATCGATCTGATCGAAGATAAAAGTGACCTCCGTCGGTGCGGCCATGTGGTGCAAGATCGTAGACAGTCCGCTGGCTGAGGGAGCTAATGCGTCATTGCGGGGCGGTTCGGTCAGGTGCGTTTGCACGTCGTCTGAACTGGAGAGGCTGGAATATTCGGTCGGTCCGATCTGGTCCCAGCTCCAATTCAGGCTGTAGGTCGCCTCACTTGAGGGGATCGTGGAACTCCCATTGGCGGATAGCGTGCCGTCGCCGCTCCCGGAATCGGACGAGACCTCGGAAGTGGCTATCATCGTCGCGTCACTCTGCGCGGTTGCGCTGAGGTCGAGCGGTTCGCTGGCAGCCGCCATCACAGGTGCCGCAGCTGGCGCCAAGAGGAAGTCCGACGCGTCGATGGTTGCAATCCCCTGCAAATGGATTTCGAGCAGACCGGAATCGCCGATGTGCAGGGTCTGGTCCGTTGGATTGACGTACACGATGGTTTCATTCGCCGCGCTGTCATAGAGCCAGGCGATCGTATGTGCCGGCACGGCCGTGCTGGTTGAGCTCAAGGCCAAGACGACGAACCCAAGCGCGCCAAGAGCGGTCAAGTCGATCTTGTCGGACCCCGATGCGAAATCGGTGATGGTGTCGAACTGGCTTGCGTTGGAATCGGCTACGAACAAATAAGCGAAACGGTCGTTCCCATTGCTGCCGGTGAGTTGGTCCGCACCAAATCCACCAGTTATGGTGTCGCCGCCGTTGTTGCCGTTGATTGTATCGTTGCCCGAGCCCCCGTAGATGGCGTCATCCCCGTCGTTGCCTTTGATCGTGTCATTGCCGGAGCCGCTATAGAGAACGTCCGCTTTGCCGGTGCCATTGACGGTATCATCGCTGGCCCCCGCGTAGATGATCTGACCTGTGTCGCCGCCGCCTGCGATGGTTTCGCTCCCCGGCGTCCCATACACGTTGGGTGGATCGGAGATCACGACAGATCCGGTGGCCAGATAATCAAAGTCATTCGGGTCTGCGTCACTGGCGCCATGGATGGCGACGGTCACCGCCTGCGTGGTACCGTCGATGGCAGTTACGGTGAAAGTGTCGGTCAACGTGTCGCCGACCTCGAGCGCCTGAACCACGCTGTTGTTGTTGTCGAGGGTGTAAGTCCATACGCCGGCCGCCGTCATGGTGAACGTGCCATATCCATCGTCGCTCGCAGCAGGCGAGGAGACTGCGGTGAACGTGTTCGGCGCGTTGTCGACGTCTGTATCGGTGAGCGTGCCGGTTGCGATCGGAATGCCGGGTGAGAAAGTTCCTGCCTCGGTCACTGAGCCGGTCGTGGTGCCGGAAATGATAGCCGCGTCGTTGCTGCCCTGAATAGTGATCGTCACCACCTGCGGCGTGCCGTCGAGGGTTGTGACAGAGAAACTGTCGGTGAGCGCGCCGCCGACATTGAGCGCCTGCACCGCGCCGTTGGCGTTGTCGAGCGTATAGGTCCACACGCCGGCGGCGGTTATCGTAAAGGTGCCATACCCATTCGTGCTTGCCTTGGGCGAACTCACAGCTGTGAAGGTATTGGACGTATTGTCGACGTCGATGGCAACGAGCGTGCCTGTTGCGCTCGGCGTGCCGGGTGTCGCGTTGGCAGCGCCTCCGGCCTCGGTCACCGAGCCGGCGGTGTTGCCGGAAATGACGGCAGCATCGTTGCTGCCGTGAATGGTGATCGTCACCACTTGGGCGGATCCGTCCAGCGTGGTCACGGTGAACGTGTCGGTCAGTGTCTGGCCGGCATTGAGCGCCTGCACCGCGTCGTTGGCGTTGTCGAGCGTGTAGGTCCACACCCCCGCTGCCGTCATGGTGAAGTTGCCGTAGCCGGCTGCGCTCGCTGTTGGCGAGCCGACTGCCGTGAAAGCATTTGCGGTCGTGTCGACATCGGTGTCGGTGAGCGTGCCGGTCGCGGTGGGCGTGCCGGGATTTGCATTGGCGATGCCGCCAGCCTCGATCACTGCGCCGGTCGTCGTGCCGGAAATGACCGCCGCGTCACTGGCTCCGTGGATGGTGATCGTCACCACCTGGGCGGTGCCTCCGATCGTGGTCACCGTAAAGCTGTCGGTCAGCGTCTCGCCGGCATTGAGCGCTTGCACAGCGACGTTGGCGTTGTCCAAGGTGTAGACCCACACGCCGGCCGTCGTCATCGTGAAAGTGCCATAGCCGCCGGCGCTCGTCGTTGGCGAGCTCACGGCCGTGAACGTATTGGGCGGATCGTCGACGTCGGTATCGGAAAGGGTGCCGGTCGCAATCGGCGTGCCGGGCGTTCCATTCGCGATACCGCCAGCCTCGATGATCGAACCGGTCGTGGTGCCGGAGATCACTGCAGCGTCGTTGACACCGTTAATGGTGACCGTGAACGTCTGATTGACCGAGGTGAATCCATCAGAGACCGTGATAACGAAACCGTCAGTCGTGGGCGCCTTCAGCGCGTTGATCGCAGCGTCGTTAGGCACGAACGTATAGGCGCCGCTTGTGCTGTTGACGTAGAGTATCCCGTAGGGGCTTGTCTTCGACAGATCGTACGTCACCCCATCCAGGACCGTATGAGCGGCGTTCGCCCCGATGACACCGAAAGTCAGCTGGCCGCCGCCGTTGGTGCTACTGGCACTGAAAGTTCCTGTTGTCGCAGTGAATGTGTCAAACACCACCGTGTCGCGTTCAGCTGGCCCAGCCCCGGTGCTGAGCGTCGGCGGTAGACGTCCCACAGGCTCCAGAATGGCGAAGGGCAACACAATCGGCAAAGTCTGCAGCTCCGGCGTATCAGGCGGAACGAAGTTGATCGGCTGCAGCGGCTCGGATTTGACGAACGGAGGGGTGCTCGAGCCATGCGGCCCTTGCCCTTGTGTGAGATTGGCGAGCACATCCTGTTGCGCGGCGCGCAACTCGTCCATGCGAGCGGCGGTGTTCGCGACTTGATTGACGCTGATGGTGGATCCCACTTTCTTGAGGACGATCGTCTCGCCCGGATCCTCGACGATGATGTGGCGCGGGATCGGTTCCTTGGTCACGAGCTCAAATGCACCGTGCGCGAGGTCCTTGTAAGTGATGGAATCGTCATCCAAGAATGTGACATCTGGATCCGCGGCCTCGGCATTTTGCGCGGTCGAGAAAGTCAATGCTGCAAGCGTCAGCATCCCGAAGCCGCCCGCGTGGCTCCGGGCGCGAATGGCTGCGATGGGCGTATTCAGCTGGAATGACCCGGTTTCTACTAGCCGGCCTGGTACGAAACTGAAGCTCCCTCGGGTCACGTCGAACAAGGCTGCAGGTGACATGCCTTCGACGTCGAAGGCGAACTCGCTCAGCACTACGCGAGTGCCGCAGGCGATGTTGAAGAAAGTACCGTCGAGGAAGCCAATTGTGATCTGTCCGTCGGCATCGGTCTCCAGCACGTCGCCCCGGTAGACAAGCGCACCAGCTACCGCCTGTGTGGCGATGCCGGTCGCTCGCGTAAGCGTACCGCAACCGATCACTTTATGAATATGGCCGATGATTTCGACGGGCAGGGCCACGGCGGGCCCGTTACCAATCTCGATGCCGGATGCAACTAACATGGTTCGACCTCGCCTGGGTGATCGATTCAGGCTCGGCGTGCTGCCATGGTCTTCTCAGGGCGACCCTCGCCAAGGGACAGATATCCCAGGCGCTGGCAGCCGAGGCTCGCCCGCCGAAATAATCAAATCCGCTCTAGAGAGAGACGCATTCTCGGGGACGGCGATGCCGTACTGTCATTCCCGACATGCCCCTCCCGCCAAAGTGATTGCATTGACAAACGATTTAAATAGGTGGCGCTTTCGCAATATTGGATATAAATTAAGTCGATTAAACTAATTAAACAACAATTATATTTGTTGTGCTGCGTTCGCGGCTTCAATGCGCCGCCGATGCCGACAAGATCTTCTCAGAAAGGGGGGATCATGTGCAAACCTACGATGGTCGCTTTGGCAACCGGCCTTGTTTTGGCGCTTGCCAATTTCTTGCCGAGTGCGGCTCGAGGGCAAATCGATTCCGCCAAGCCCGCCCTTGCTACCTCGTCATCGAAACCGATTGGGAAGGTGGTGGTGGCCACAGGCTGGGTCACCATCGAGCATGCGAGCGCAGTGGTCGTTCAGGCGAATGTCTCGAGTGAGCCCGGCCGGGCCAACACCGGTGATCCTGTATATCTCGGTGATGTGGTGCTGACCGGGGCCGATGGCCGAGTGGGAATCAACTTCACCGACGGCAGCTCGTTCAATCTATCGAGCAACGCCCGTATGGTGTTGGATCATTATGTGTATGAGCCGGCCGGCAATTCCAATGCAACCCTGTTCAATCTCGCCAGGGGCACGTTCACGTTCGTTGCTGGCAGTGTCGCAAAGACCGGCGACATGAAGGTCGAGACTCCCGTCGCCACGCTGGGAATCCGAGGCACGACGCCGCATATCGAGATTTCGGATGATGGGTCGGTCAAGTTTTCGACCCTGATCGAAGAGGGCAAAAGTAAGCTCCTGAAGAAGCCGGCGACATCCGCGGCGCCGGAGCCTGATCGAAGCAGCAATCGCAGGCTCAACATCTGTCGGGGATGCTGAGAACTTTGCTTGGCCCGAAGCCGCGGTAATGCGCGCGCAGCGCCGGCCGGGCAGAGAGATCAGGATTAGCGCTTCGCTCGCTGTCGGAGTCGGACGCCTGGTGTGGAAATGACCGCAAGAGCCAGTTTGATCAAGGCCGTGATGCTCATTGTTATCCTTGTGCTGTCCGGTTCGTCGGGCTGGGCGCAGAAGCCGAAGAAGGGCAGCTCCCTGAAGAATGTTGAACTGTGTAACGGCTCAGACCGCGTGTCGCCCGAAGCTCGGATCGATGGTTGCACGGCCTTTATCGATGCCGGCGATGGGACGGCGAACGGCTTCGCTGTCGCCCACAACAACAGGGGCAATGCCTTCAGCGCCAAAAACAACTATGAACGCGCGATCAAGGATTTCGTTGAAGCGACCAGGCTTAACCCGAATTATCCGAAAGCCTTCAACAACCTCGGCGTGGCCTATCTAAGAACGGGCGCGTACGACCTGGCCCTTGGCGCTTTTGAGGAGGCGCTCAAGCTCAACCCGAACTATGCCGCTGCTTTTGCCAACCGTGCGGCGGCCTACCTGAAGAGGAATGCGTACGACCGTGCAGCGCAGGACTATGACGAGGCAATTCGCCTCGATCCGAATCTCGAGGCGATGTGGAGCGGACGCTGTTGGGCCCGGGCCGTCCTCGGGGCTTTGCAGGCTGCGCTGGAAGACTGCAACAGAGCGCTTCTATTCGAAGCAAACAACGCCGCAACATACGATTCGCGAGCTCTGATAAACCTGAAAATGGGGCAACTCTCCGCGGCTATCGATGATTACAACTCGGCGCTGCGGTTCATGCCCAAGCTTGCGAGCGCGCTCTACGGCCGCGGGGTTGCCAGACTCAAGCTCGGCGACAGAGCTGGCGGCGATAGCGATATTTCGGCGGCAAGAAGAATCGACGCTGGAATCCGCGAGGACTTTGCCCGCTATGGAGTGCCCTCGAACGATTGACTGGTGGCGGCAGCGCAGTTGGGCAGGTGTGAACAATTCCTTAACCGCCTGCGTCTCAAATCCAAAGCTGGCGGACCGCCCACGCTCGATTTGACGAGGCGTGCTCTCTCCACAGCAAATCAAGATATAGCATTAACAAGTCCTTAATTGGCGAGACCTACAGTCGACGGCACCGGCCGGCGCGATTGCCGGCATGGATTGTCAGACCGGAAGAAATGCCGCTAATGGCGCGAAAGGCTGCCGCTGGATTTGTATCGCGAGCCCGCGCCCTGGCGCTGGGGCTGTCGCGTCATATCCGCAACGCGGTGCTCGCGGCCTGCCTGCTGATCGGTTTCGCTGCGCCTGCCCGGGCGGCCGATCCTGTCAGGGGCGAAGCGAGCTTTTCCGCCGGTGGCGGTTTTGCCCGTCTCGTGATCAAGCTCGGCGAGGACGTTCCCTCCGAGGTGACGACGGCCGGCTCCATTCTCGTGATCCGTTTCGACCGGTCCGTCGACGTTCCCGTCGACCGCGTTCCGGAAGGCGCGCCCGACTACGTCAACTCCGCCCGGCGCGATCCCGATGGCGGCGCCATCCGCCTGTCGCTGGCGCGCCGGGTCACCGTCAACACCATGAATGCCGGCGAGCGCACCTTCATCGACCTGTTGCCGGAGGGTTGGAAGGGGCCGCCGCCGAGCCTGCCGATGGAGGTGGTCAAGGAGCTGGCCGAGCGCGCGCGCGTCGCCGAACGTGCGCTGCGCGCCCAGCGCGCCGCGGCCGAGGCCAAGAAGCGTCCGCAGATCCGCGTCCGCGCCTCGGTGCAGCCGACCTTCGTCCGCTTCGTGTTCGAGATGCCCGACGGCGTCGGCGTGTCCTCCGTGCTCAACGAGCAGAAGCTCACGCTCGCGTTCAACGCCAACCTCAATTTCGATCTGGCGGATGCGGTCGTTGCTGCGCCGCCGAACGTCGCCTCGATCAAGCAGAAGGCCGACATCGACCAGACCAGTGTCGAGATCGCTCTGATCGGCGATTCCGACGTGCACTCGTTCCGCGACGAAAAGAACTATATCGTCGACATCGCCTTCCAGCCGGACAGGGGCAGAGCGGCGGCGACCCCCGAGGCGGCGATCGCGCAGATCAAGCCCGCACCTCACGGACCTGCGCCTGCGTCTGAAAAGCCGGCGGCCGAGAAGCCGAAGGACGCTCATCGCGAGATCGCGCCGCCGACGTCCGAGACGATCGCGCGTGAAGCCAGAATAGAGGCAAAGCCCGACGTCAAGCCTGACGTCAAGCCCGAGGTGAAGCCGGAAGCGCTCGCCGCGATGCCGACGGTCGAAGCGCCGAAACCGGTGCCCGCGACTGAGGCTGCGCGCGCTCCGGCAGCGCCCATGGAAGCCTCGAAGCCGGCGCCGCACGTTGCCGAAGCCGCCCCTGCCGAAGCACCGAAAGAGGTTGTAAAGGAAGCTGCGAAAGAGCCGACCAAGGAATCCGTCAAGGAAGCTCCGAAAGCTGCTCCTACGCAGGCGCCGGCGGCTGTGCAGCCCGGTATTGCCGGCGTCGATGTGCGCCGTGACAGCGACGGCCTGCGCGTCACGTTCCCGCTTCAGGTCGCAACGCCTGCGGCGGCGTTCCGCCGCGGCGATACGGTCTGGCTGGTGTTCGATACACTGAGGCCGATCGATGTCGAGGCGATCCGCAGCAAGGGCGGGGCGATGATTGGCGAGGTCGGTTGCGTGCCGCTCGACAAGGGGCAGGCGGTTCGCATCCGCCTCACCCGTCCGCTGGTCTACTCGCTGACGAGCGAGGAGGTCGGCAAGGAGACCAACTGGCTATTGACGCTCGCCGACAAGATCCAGGCGACGCCGCTGCCGCTGATGATGTCGCGCAACATCACCGATCCTGCGCTCGCCAACATCGCGATCCCGTTCGCCAATCCAGGCCTGCTGCACAAGCTCACCGACCCTGATGCCGGCGATACGCTCTATGTCGTCACGGCGCAGCGGCCGGTGCGCGGTTTCATCAAGCGGCAGGACCTCGTCGATCTCTCGCTGCTGGAATCCGCGCACGGCATCGCGATCCGGCCGAACTCCGACGAGGTCGGGGTCGAGGTCGGCGCCGACAAGGTCATTCTCGGCAAGAAGGGCGGGCTGACGCTGTCGCCGATCGACATCTCGGCCGAGCGCGCCCCGACCGCGGTGCGCCCGATCTTCAGTCCTGAAGGCTGGCGGAAGGGCCAGTCGGAGAATTTCTGGACCCGCCAGAGCGAGCTGACGACGGCGATCTCGGCCGTCGAGCCCGCGCTGCGGTCGCTGCCGCGGCTCGACCTCGCGCAGTTCTACATGTCGCGGGCCATGTATCACGAGGCCAAGGCCGTGACGGACCTGATGCTGAGCGATCCCCTCAACAAGGAGGAGAGCGGCGCGCTGATCATGCATGCGATCGCGAACATCCTGATCGGCCGGCCGGCGCAGGGCCTGAAGGACCTCGCCAGTCCCGTGATCGGCAACAGCCATGATTCCCAGCTCTGGAAGGCGCTCGCCTATGCGCGCCAGGGCAAATGGGCGGACGCGCGCGAGAAATTCAAGAACGTCGAGTTCGCCATCGCCTCGCTGCCGCTCGATATCCAGCGCATCGTGACGATGGACGCGATGCGCGCCGCGCTCGAGGTGAAGGATTATGCCGGCGCCTCCAAGCGCCGCAGCGAGCTCGAGGTGGTCGGAGTCTCGCCCGAGGCTGCGCCCGGCTTCGCCGTGCTGCGGGGCCGGCTCGCCGAGGCACTCGGCCACGACAAGGATGCGCTCGACGACTACAAATACGCGGTCGCCTCGAGCGACCGACCGGCAGCGGCCGAGGCCAAGCAGCTCGAGGTCGCGCTGCGCCAGAAGCGTGACGAGATCGGCAAGGAAGAAGCGCTGCGCGAGCTCGAGACGCTATCGATGACCTGGCGCGGCGATGCGATCGAGGTCAAGACGCTGCAGATGCTGTCGCAGCTCTATGCCGAGAACGGGCGCTACCGGGACGCGCTCACGGCGGCGCGCACCGCGACGAAGCTCCAGCCGAACGCGGAAGCCTCGCGCCAGGCGCAGGATCTCGCCTCCGACCTGTTCACGCAGATCTTCTTAGGACCAAAGGGCGACGATCTGCCGCCGGTCGAGGCGCTCGGGATGTTCTACGAGTTCCGCGAGCTGACACCGATCGGCCGCCGCGGCGACGAGCTGATCCGCCGTCTCGTCGATCGTCTCGCCTCGGTCGATCTGCTCGACCAGGCCGCCGAGCTTCTGCAATACCAGGTCGATCACCGCCTCGAAGGCGCCGCCCGCGCCCAGGTTGCCGCGCGCCTTGCCATGATCTATCTCGCCAACCGCAAGCCGGACATGGCGATCACCGCGCTGCGCGCGAGCCGCATCAGCGATCTCGCCGGCGAGCTCAGGCAGCAGCGCCTCCTCCTGGAGGGGCGGGCGCAGAGCGACGTCGGCCGTCACGATCTGGCGCTCGACATCGTCTCCAACGTCTCCGGGCGCGAAGTGCTGCGCCTGCGCTCCGATATCTTCTGGGCCGCGCGGCGCTGGCGCGAATCCGCCGAGCAGATCGAACTCTATTACGGCGAGCGCTTCCGTGACTTCAAGCCGCTCAATGCGGTCGAGAAGAGCGACATCATCCGTGCCGCAGTCGGCTATGCGCTCGCCGACGATTCGATCGGCCTGTCACGCTTCCGCGAGAAATACGCCCCGCTGATGAGCGAGAGCGCCGACCGTCTCGCCTTCGATATCGCCAGCAAGCCCGCCGCGGCCTCGAGCGCCGAGTTCGCCGAGATCGCCAAGCTTGCCGCCAGCGTCGATACGCTCGACGGCTTCCTGCGCGAGATGAAGCAGCGCTTCCCCGACGCCACCGCCCGCGCACCTAGCGCGCCGCAGGCCAAGGACGAGACGGACCACACCGGCTCGCTGCCCAAGATCCCGGTCGTGCGGCAGGTCAAGATGGCGCGGTAGGGGACTGATGCCGCGCGACGCGCGGGCTGTGAGAGCGCCGCATTCTCCGTCATTGCGAGCCAACGGGTCCGCGCGAAGCTCCCCATCACCCCCCGTAGCTCTGCACCAGGCTTCCCGCCACCAGCGACCAGCCGTCGACCAGCACGAAGAAGATCAGCTTGAACGGCAGCGAGATCGTTGCTGGTGGCAGCATCATCATGCCCATCGACATCAGCACCGAGGCGACGACGAGGTCGATGATCAGGAAGGGCAGAAACAACAGGAAGCCGATCTCGAAGGCGCGCTTCAGCTCGGAGATCATGAAAGCAGGGACCAGGATGCGCAGTGCGAGATCGTCAGGCGTGGCCGGCAGTGCCTCGCCGGAGAGATCCAGGAATAGCTTGAGGTCCTTCTCGCGCACGTTCTTCTGCATGAAGCCGCGCAAGGGCACCGAGGCGCGCTGGAGTGCGTCCTCGACGCCGATCTGGTTGGCGACGAGCGGGCGGATGCCCTCGTCGTAGGATTTCTGCAGGACCGGTCCCATCACGAAGAAGGTGAGGAACATCGCCAGCGCAATGATCACCGAGTTCGGCGGGGCGGTCGCCGTGCCCATAGCCGTGCGCAGCAGCGACAGCACGACCACGATGCGCGTGAACGACGTCATCATGATCAGGATCGACGGCGCGATCGACAGCACCGTGAGCAGGGCGATGAGCTGGATCGCCCGCTCGGTGACGCCGCCGCCACCCGGACCTCCGCCGAGATTGATGCTGATGTCCTGCGCATGCGAAAGGCTCGCGAGCGAGGCCGCGCCGATTAGGACAGAAAGAAAAAGAACTCTACGCGGGAGGGCCGGCAACCTCACGAAGACGGCTTCGGACGGCCGAGCAGGGACGCCATCTCGTCTTCCAGATTTTCAAAGCTGGTCTTTTCCGCGGCCGGCTTTGCGGGCGGGGCCGGTGGCGCCGGCGGATCGCTCCGTGCCGCGCGTGGGGGAGCGGCCGGCGGTTCCGGCGCAACCGGAGGCGCGACCGTCTCGCCGGCCGGGCGCCGCAGCGCAGCTTCGAGCCGCTGGGCCATTTCGGCGAGATTCTGCTCGGCGCTCGTGGCGGCCGGGGCAGGGGCCGGCGGAGCCGCCTGTGGAATCGGTGGAGGCGGCGGCGCCGCACGCTCGGCGCGCACCGGCGGCACCTTCCCCGGGTCGTTGTGGCGCGGCGGACGCGGCATCAACGGCGGCTCGCTGCGGGCGATGCGCGGCGGCAGCGGCTCGGGCCGTGGTTCGCGCTCGGGCCGTGGCGCGATCGGCTCGGGCGGGAAGCCGGCCAGGGGATCGCCGCGGCGCTCGGCCGGCGCGGGAGCGGGCCGGCGCACCTCGTCGGCGAAGGACGGGCGCGCGGGCCGTGGCGGCGGCTCGGGCATTTGCGGCTCGGGGTGATCGAGCAGTTCGGGTCGCGGCGCTTCGTCGGCCCAGGCGCCGGAATCGGGCATGGGGGCGAGGCGCGGCGGTTCGGCAGCGCTGGAGCGCTGCGGAAACTGGTCGCGGCCGGACCCGGCGCGAACGATATTGGGCTCGACAACGATGTCCGTCGGGCCGCCGATCATCAGGAGATGCTCGACATTGTCGCGCCGGACCAGCACCAGGCGCCGCCGGCCGTCGACGGCGGCGGCATCGATCACGGCGAGTCGGGGCATCCTGCCGCGCTGGGTGTTGGCGCCCAGCCGGCTGCTGGCGAATCGGCGAACCAGCCATGCAGCGACGCCGATCAACGCCAGAACGACGATGAACGCGACGATGAAGGTGATAGGGCTGCCTTGCATACTTGTCCCCGACAAATGGCGCTTTTCTCGTGCCCGTGGTCAGACGCGCCAACCACCGGCATACGATGCCCCAAACTGCGATCTCTTAACGTTCCACGGCAAGTTTTGCCGTCCCCAACTCTTAATAACCCATGAATCGCTCGATCCAAAACGACTTCTTGGCCCGTGTACGCGCCGCCAAATGGTTGGGTTAATGCCACTTTTGGAAAGGTCGAATCGGAACTGCCCGCCTGTCGTGTCCATCGGGGAACCGGTGCCTGTGATGTCTTTAACCAGCTGTTAACCATACAGGCGGCAAATTCTGCCTAGCTTCGGATCTCAAGGTCCGCAAGGGGTGGAAGGAGCCGCAACGATGTCCATTAACGACCTCCCGGTGCTGTCGGCGCTTCGGACCAAGATGCAGTGGCACCAGGAGCGCCAGCGCGTCCTGTCCGAGAACGTCTCCAACTCCGATACCCCCAAATTCCGGCCCCGCGACTTGGTCGAGCCTAAGCTCGACAGGACCGGCGCCGTCACAGGCTCGATGGGGCCGCTGGCCCTTGCCCGCACCAGCGCCTCTCACATGACGCCGCTAGGGGCGGCCTCCGCATTCGACCAGAACAAGAATGCGGGTTTTGAGACCCGCCCTGCCGGCAACGCCGTCAATCTCGAAGAGGAGATGATGAAGGCCGCCAGCAACCAGATGGACTACGCGGCGGCGACCTCGCTCTATTCCAAGAGCCTGCGTCTGCTCAAGACCGCGATCGGCAAGGGCTAGAGCATGATCCCGGAACGGAAGAGCTAGAGACGCATCATGGCGAATGACAGCAGCGACTTTGCCCGCTCGATGGCGATCGCGACCTCCGGCCTCCGGGCGCAGGCCGGCCGCATGCGGGTGATCTCGGAGAACATCGCGAACGCGGATTCGACCTCGCAGACCGCTGGCGGCGAGCCCTACCGGCGCAAGGTGCCGACCTTTTCGTCCGCGCTCGACCGCACGCTCGACGCGCAGGTTGTCACGCTCGGCAGGATCAAGCCGGACCAGTCCAACTTCCGCGTCAAATACGAGCCGAATAATCCGGCCGCCGATGCGAGCGGTAATGTCAAATATCCCAACGTGAACTCGGTGGTCGAGATGACGGACATGCGTGACGCGCAGCGGTCCTACGAGGCCAATCTCAATATCATCAGTGCGACGCGCCGGATGATCCAGCGCACGCTCGACATCCTCAAGAGCTGAACAGGACATCTAGCCATGGCATCACCGACAATCGCCGCCAATGCTTACGCCAATCTCGCCCGCGTGCTGGAAAACAGCGGTGCCGGCAAGGGCAGCGAGCCCACCGGACAATCCTTCGCTTCACTGCTGAAAGACGCGGTCGGCAGCGTCATGGAGTCCGGCCGCAAGTCCGACGCGCAGACGGTGGCGATGGCCGCCGGCAAAGCCAACGTGATGGACGTGGTGACGGCGGTTGCCGACACCGACGTCGCGGTGTCCACGCTGGTTTCAGTCCGCGATCGCGTGATCGCGGCCTATGAGGACATCATGAAGATGCCGATCTGATTTCGGCCTCCGTCGTCATTGCGAGCGCAGCGAAGCAATCCAGAATCTTTCCGCAGACGGCAGTCTGGATTGCTTCGCTACGCTCGCAATGACGGGGAGAGAACATTCCCTCCCGTCAGAATGATGAGGATGAGACTTGAACAAAGGAACTGTGTCATGACCGGACCCGAAACCCTCGACGTCGCGCGCGATGCGATCTGGACCATCGTGATCGTGTCGTCGCCGCTGATGGTGGTCGGCCTCGTGGTCGGCGTCATCGTGTCGCTGTTCCAGGCGCTGACGCAGATCCAGGAGCAGACGCTGATCTACGTGCCGAAGATCCTGGCCATCTTCGCCACGATGCTATTGGCGCTACCGTTCATGGCCGACTCGCTCCATGCCCACATGCTGCGGATCTCGTCGCGAATCATCGGCGGCTGAGGCACAATGCGTCGGTCATGCGCATCGACATCTCGCTGCTGCCGGCGCTTGCCGCTTCCTTCATGCTCGCCTTCGCCCGGGTCGGTGCGATGGTGATGCTGCTGCCCGGCCTGGGCGAGACCAACATTCCGACGCGGATCAAGCTGTCGATCGCGCTGCTGCTCACGCTGATCATCCTGCCGCTGCATCGCAATGCCTATCAAGTCGACATGGGCTCGCTCGCGCCGCTCCTGGTCCTCATGCTGCATGAGATCGCGATCGGCATCGTGCTGGGTGCGACCGCCCGTGTGACGCTCTCGGCCCTGCAAGTCGCCGGCTCCGTGATCGCGCAGCAGATGGGACTCGGCTTCGTCACCTCGGTCGATCCGACGCAGGGACAGCAGGGCGTGCTGGTCGGCAATTTCCTGACCATGCTGGGCGTGACATTGTTGTTTGCCACCGATAGCCATCATCTGGTGATCGCGGCGCTGAACGACAGCTACACGATCTTCGCACCGGGCGAGACCGTCTCGAGCGGCGATGTCGCCTCGCTGGCAACGCGGGCCTTCGCCGCCGCCTTTCGCCTCGGCTTGCAGCTCTCCGGACCGTTTCTGGTGTTCGGCCTCGTCTTCAACATCGGGCTCGGGGTGCTGGCGCGGCTGATGCCGCAGATGCAGGTCTATTTCGTCGGCGTGCCGCTGTCGATCTTCGCGGGCTTTCTGGTGCTCGCCGTGGTGCTCACGGCGATGATGGGTACGTATCTGGATTACTTCATCGGTGTCATGCACCAGATGATGCCGCTCAAATGATAGGGATCGATCGATGGCGGAGGACAACGATCCGGAGAGTCAAACAGAAGACCCGACGCAAAAGCGCCTCGACGATGCACTCGAACGTGGCGACGTCGCCAAGAGCCAGGAGATCAACACCTGGTTCATGATGGCGGGCGGCACGCTCGTGGTCTCGACCTTCTCGGCCTCGGTCGGCAGCGGGCTATTGACGCCGATGCGCAACCTGCTCGCCAATTCCTGGATGATCAAGACCGACGGCAGGGCTCTGCTCGCGCTGATGCAGCAGATCGAGTTCGCCGTGCTCGCCGCGATCGGCGTGCCCCTCTTGATGCTGGTGCTGGCGGCGATTGCCGGCAACATGCTCCAGCATCGCCTGGTGTGGTCCGTCGAATCGCTGAAACCCAAATTCAGCAAAATCTCGCCCGGTGCCGGCTTCAAGCGCATCTTCGGCAAGCAGGCGGCGGCGAACTTCCTGAAAGGTCTCGGCAAGCTGATCGGGCTCGGCGTCGTCATGGCCATGATCCTGTGGCCGGAGCGGCACCGCATGGAAGCGATGGTCAAGCTCGATCCGGCTGCCATGCTCGGAGCCACCATCAGCATGACCATCCATCTGCTCGGGGCAGTGGTGGCGGCGCTCGCGATCGTCGCCATCGCCGACTATTTCTTCCAGTACCGAAGCTGGTTCCAGCGGCAGAAGATGTCGCTCCAGGAGATCAAAGAAGAGTACAAGCAGTCCGAAGGCGACCCGCACATCAAGGGCAAGATCCGGCAACTGCGGCAGCAGCGCGCCAAGAAGCGCATGATGGCGGCGGTTCCCAAGGCCTCCGTGATCATCACCAACCCGACCCACTATTCGGTGGCGCTGTCCTACGAGCGCGGCATGTCGGCGCCGGTCTGCGTCGCCAAGGGCGTCGACAACCTCGCCTTCAAGATCCGGGAAATCGCGCGCGAGCACGACATTCCGATTGTCGAGAACGTGCCGCTCGCCCGCGCGCTCTACGCCACCGTCGACATCGATGAGGAAATCCCGACCGAGCACTACCATGCGGTCGCCGAAGTCATCGGCTACGTCATGCGGCTGAAGCGCGGATTCAGCGCCGGGCGGGGATAAAATGCCCGGAAAGTACCGGAAATGGCCGTAATCTGGGAATCAGCGTACCTTTCGCCCCTGCTGCCCTTGCGCCTTCGGGTCCGATTCAGGCAGGGAGGACCCTGCGCGCCCCGTAGCGCGTTGATTCTCTGCCGACAGGCTACGCCAGCGTGAAATGACTGCTGAGACCGACCACGACCTGTCACGCGAGCCCGTTGCGGCGCATGAGCCGTCGCCGCGCTCGGGCAGCATCGCGCTCGTGCTGCTGGTGGCCGCCGGGCTCGTCGCGGTCGCCGTCGGGCTGATGACGCTTGGGCGCGCGCAGGCGCAGCCATATATTCTCGGCATCCTCGCCGTGCTGGCGATGGTCGGCCTGTTCAACCTGTTCGCTTTCGCCGCCGGCATCATCCGCTTCGCCGACCGCAATCTCGACGATCCCATCATCGGCCGCATCTCCGATCACGCGTTCGACGGGCTCGCGGTCACCGATGCGCGCGGCCATGTGGTCTATTCCAACGCGGCCTATCTGACGTTGACCGGCGCCACCGGTCCACAGGACGTGCGTCCGGTCGAGCGCGTCTTTATCGGCAACCCCGACGTCTCCGAAGCCGTGTTCCGCCTGCTCAAAGCCGCCCGCGAAGGCAAACGGCAGCAGGAGGAGGTGCGCATCTCCGGTCATGACGGCAACCAGGGCCGCTGGCTGCGCATGCGGGTGCGCCCGCTCGGCACCGGCAAGCGCGAGGCGAAATATGCGGTGTGGTCGATCGCCGACATCACCCGCGATCGGGAGCGCCAGGAGGACGTGTTCCAGGAGCTCCAGCACGCGATCGAATATCTCGATCACGCGCCGTGCGGCTTCTTCTCGGTCAATCCGGCCGGCGAGCTCGCTTATGTCAACGCGACCCTGGCGAACTGGCTCGACTACGACCTCGCCGAGATCGGCTCGGGCGGATTGAAGCTTACCGACATCGTCTCCGGCGACGGCGCCTCGCTGCTGACCTCGATCGTGGCGGTACCTGGCGAGGTGAAGACCGAGGTCTTCGATATCGACCTGCGCATGCGCACGGGCAAGACCATGCCGGTGCGGCTCTATCACAAGCTTGCCTTCGGCGCCGACGGCGCGCCGGGGCCGTCGCGCACGCTCGTGATCAGCCGTGCCCGCGACGAGCGCAGCGATCCCGACCGCGCCGCCGAAGTGCGCTTCATGCGCTTCTTCGACCACACGCCGATGGCAATCGCGACCGTCGACCGCGCCGGCAACGTCGTGCGCTCCAACGCCCGCTACGCCAAGCTTGGGCAAGCCTTGGGGCTCGACAGCGCCTCTAAGTCGATCTTCCGCGCGGTCAGTTCGCGCGACCGGCACCTTTTGATCGCGGCCATCAACCAGGCTGCCGAAGGCCAGGCCGACGTCGCGCCGGTCGAAGTGGCGCTGGAAGGGACCAAGGAGCGCTGGGGCCAGTTCTTCGTCACGCCGGTCGATTCGGCCGAGAATGACGCGGAAGCCGCGATCGTGCACATGCTCGAGACCACCGAGCGGCGCGCGCTGGAGAACCAGATCAACCAGTCGCAAAAGATGGAGACCGTCGGCCAGCTCGCCGGCGGCATCGCCCACGACTTCAACAACGTGCTCTCCGCCATCATGATGGCGAACGATTTCCTGCTGAACGCGCACAAACCGACCGACCCGTCGTTCCAGGACATCATGCAGATCAAGCAGAACGCGACGCGCGCCGCCACCCTGGTGCGGCAGCTGCTGGCGTTCTCGCGTCGGCAGACTTTGCGGCCGCAGGTGCTCGATCTCGGCGATGCTTTGAGCGATCTTACCATGCTGCTGCGCCGGCTGATCGGCGAGAAGGTCAAGCTCGATCTCGTCCACGGCCGCGACCTCTGGCCGGTCAAGGTCGACGTCTCTCAGTTCGAGCAGGTGATCGTCAACCTCGCGGTGAACGCGCGCGATGCCATGCCTGATGGTGGCAAGCTGATCATCCGCACCGCCAACGTCACCAGCGACGATGCCGGCAAGCTCGCCTACAAGGGCATGCCGGCCGCGGACTATGTCCGGATCGAGGTCGCCGACACCGGCACCGGCATCCCCGCCGACATCCGCGACAAGATTTTCGAGCCGTTCTTCTCCACGAAAGAGGTGGGCAAGGGCACCGGCCTCGGGCTTTCCACCGTTTACGGCATCGTCAAGCAGACCGGCGGTTTTATCTACGTCGATTCCGAACCGGGGCAGGGCACCTCGTTCCATATCTTCCTGCCGCGCCATCATGCGGAGCCGGAGCTACAGGTCGAGCAGCCCGCTGCCGTGGTCAGCGCGAGCCATGGCGCCGCGAAGGACGCCGCACCGGCGGCGGAGGCCAAGCCGCGCACCGATCTCACTGGCCAGGGCACCATCCTTCTCGTCGAAGACGAAGAGGGCCTGCGCGCCCTCAATGCACGCGGCCTGCGCTCGCGCGGCTACACGGTGGTCGAGGCCGAGAACGGCGTCGAGGCCATGGAGGTGCTGGAGGAGCAGAGCGGCGCGATCGATCTCGTCGTCTCCGACGTGGTGATGCCGGAGATGGACGGCCCGACGCTGCTGACGGCGATGCGGGAGAAGAACCCGGATATCAAGTTCATCTTCGTCTCCGGCTACGCCGAGGATGCGTTCGAGAAGAGCCTCCCCGAAGGCCAGCAGTTCGACTTCCTGCCAAAACCGTTCACGCTCAGCCAGCTCGTGGCGGCGGTGAAGGAGACGATGACGAAGGCGGGATGAGGCGCGTCCTCTCCAGTTATTCCGCAATGACGAGGGGAGAAAGCGGAAATCGCATTGCAAACCCGCCGGTATCCAGCGACCCCCGTTCCCCCGTTTACTCGGCCAAACCTCGCCAAATATGGGCTTTTGCCACATCCCCGCGACTGAGGGCCGCAGCCACAGGTTCCGAAACCCGCTTCACTTTTCGGGAAGTCTGCCCATCTTAAGCGCACGTCCCCATGCCGGGGATTTGGGAAACGCACATGACTTTCTCGCAACGCTCCCGCAGTGTCTTCAAGGCGATTGCCGTCGTGCTGGCGCTTGCGCTGCCGACCGCGCTGGCGATCTCGTCTGCCGACGCCCGCGCTGGCGGCGGCTTCTCCTCGGGTTCGCGCGGCTCGCGGACCTATTCGGCGCCGCCATCGACCACGACCGCGCCGGGCTCGACCTCGCAGTTCAACCGCACCTACACCCAGCCGGGCGCAGGCATGAATTCGGCCGCGACCTCGCCGGCGCGCGGCGGCCTGTTCGGTCGCGGCGGCGGCTTCCTGGGCGGCCTTGCGGCCGGCTTCCTCGGCGCAGGCCTGCTCGGCATGCTGTTCGGCGGCGGTCTGTTCGGCGGCCTCGGCGGCCTGTCCTCGATCCTCGGCCTGATCATCCAGATCGCGCTGGTGGTACTCGTGGTACGGCTGGCGATGTCCTGGTGGCAGCGCCGTCACTCGCCGCAGGCGGCCTATGCCAATGCTGATGCGGGCGCAGGTCCCGGACCGCAGCCGAACTATCGCAGCGGTCTCGGTGGCTTGGGCTTCGGCGCCAACAACGCGCCGCTCGAGATCAAGCCGGACGACTATGAAGCGTTCGAGCGCCTGCTCGGCGAGGTCCAGGCCGCCTGGTCGAACGAGGACGTCGCCAAGCTGCACACGCTCGCGACGCCGGAGATGGTCTCGTACTTCGAGCAGGACCTCGCCCAGAACCGCGCGCGCAACGTCGTCAACAAGGTGACCAACGTCAAGCTGTTGCAGGGCGACCTCGCGGAAGCCTGGCGCGAAGGCGAGACGGACTACGCCACGGTGGCGCTGCGCTTCGCGCTCACCGACAAGACGGTCGACCGCAACACCGGCGCAGTCGTTGCCGGCAGCGAGCAGCCGGGCGAGGCGACCGAGATCTGGACGTTCGCCCGCCGGCCGGGCACCGGCTGGGAATTGTCGGCGATCCAGCAGACCAACTGATCGCTCGTGACATGAGAAACCAAGGCGTCGTGCTCCGGCACGGCGCCTTTTCTTATGCGCGTCTCTTCTTTGGGGCGCCTCGCATCGCCGCATCGGAATAAGCACGCGTGCGTCGGGTTGAAATCAGGCGGCCAAACGACAACCACAACAGGAGGACACCATGATCCGCACCGCGAAATCCTCGACGATTTCAGGCCTCGCAATCGTATTGGCCTTGCTTGCGGCCCCATCGGCGCTGGCGCAATCGGCCGACATGACGTTTTTCGTGACCTCAAGCGGCCTCGGCAAGGGCGCCGATCTCGGCGGCCTCGAGGGAGCCGACGCGCACTGCCAGAAGCTCGCTCAGGCCGCCGGCGCAGGCAACAAAACCTGGCGCGCCTATCTCTCGACCCAGGCCGCCGACGGCAAGCCGGCAATCAACGCCCGAGACCGCATCGGCAAGGGACCGTGGCAGAACGCCAAGGGCGCGGTGATTGCCAAGGACGTTGCCGATCTGCACAGCCCGGCCAACAACCTCACCAAGCAGACCGCGCTCAGCGAGAAGGGCGAGGGGATCAATGGTGTTGGCGACCAGCCAAACCGGCATGACGTCCTCACGGGATCGCAACCAGACGGCACCGCGTTTGGCGGTCCGGACGATCGCACCTGCAAGAACTGGACATCGAGCACAC
The DNA here is from genome assembly GCF_023073875.1 of Bradyrhizobium sp. 154. Taxonomy (NCBI): domain Bacteria; kingdom Pseudomonadati; phylum Pseudomonadota; class Alphaproteobacteria; order Hyphomicrobiales; family Nitrobacteraceae; genus Bradyrhizobium; species Bradyrhizobium sp. 154. The sequence goes on along the minus strand of NZ_JADPKG010000078.1, from coordinate 2,312 downwards.
AAGGCGCCGCGATGGTTGGCCATCTCGATCGACGGGGCTTGCGCGACGATGAGCCCTCGAAATCGTGGAACAGCTCTCACCCGTCCCGCGGCCCCGACGGCGGCTGCTCGCAGGCCGATCTGAAGAGCACCGGCGGCGACGGCCTGTTCTATTGTTTTGCGGCGAATTGAGGCGCGGAACTCCTTCTCACGTCATGGCGTTCGTGGTTGCGTACTGCACTTGCCGCAACGCAATCACGGACGGTCTCCATGAAATACGAGCTCTATTACTGGCCCGAGATCCAGGGCCGCGGTGAATATGTGCGGCTGGCGCTGGAGGAGGCGGGCGCCGCTTATATCGACGTCGCACGCGGGCCGGGCGGAACGGCTGCGATGATGAAGATAATGAATGCGCGTGAAGGCACGCCGCCCTTTGCCCCGCCGTTCCTGAAAGCGGGCAAGCTCGTCATCGGCCAGACCGCCAACATCCTGCTCTATCTCGGTGCCCGCCATGGCCTTGCGCCGAAGACCGAAGGCGGCAGGCTCTGGGTGCACCAGCTCCAGCTCACCGTCACCGACCTCGTCGTCGAGATCCACGACACCCATCATCCGCTCGGACCCTCGCTCTATTACGAGGACCAGAAGCCAGCGGCGAAGAAGCGCACCGCCGATTTCTGGAGCGAGCGCGTGCCGAAATATCTCGGCTATTTCGAGCAGCTTCTCACCGAGAGTGGCGGCACCTATGTCACCGGCCGCCGACTGACCTATGTCGATCTCTCGCTGTTCCAGATCGTCGCGGGGCTCCGCTATGCCTTCCCCAGGCGCATGAAGGCGTTCGAGACGGATATTCCGACCCTGGTCGGCCTGCACGACCGCATCGCTGCGCGGCCGAACATCAAGGCCTATCTCGAAAGCGACCGCCGCATTCCCTTCAACGAGCAGGGCATCTTCCGCCGCTATCGCGAGCTGGATAATTAGCCAGTCGGACGGCAGTGGATTGCCCTCACCAGAGGCCCGGCACGAGGCGATAGCGCACCCGCGCCGCGTAGTCCGCATAGCCCGGCAGGCCCTCGCGCAAGGTGCGCTCCTCGATCCCGATGCGGACCGCAAACAAAGCGGCGAAAAGCGGCAGCATCGCAAGTCCCCACCACGACCCCAGCAGCAGCGGCGCGCCGGTGAAGAACAGGATCATGCCGCTGTACATGGGATGGCGGACATGGGCGTAGGGGCCGGTCGAGATCACCCGCTGGGCGCGCTCGGCCTGGAGCTTCACCACGGGGGCGGCAAACGAGTTCTCGCGGAAGACCCACATCGTGAACAGCGTCGAGGCCAGGAACAACACGAGGCCGAGGATCTGGAACGCAACCGGCATCTCGGAGGATTGAATGCGTGGGTCGAAACCTATCAGCGCCAGCCAGGCGAGCATCGTGATGACGAAGACAGTCACGAAGATCTTGTCGGCGGCGGGCTGATCCCGTTGTAGAACCGGCCGCAGACGTTCGGCGAGCAGCGCCGGATCGATCCGGTAGAGCCACCAGCCGCAGAGCGGACCGAGCAGGGCAGAGGTGGCGAGGAGCACCCAGGCTGAAGGCCAGTGCCACGTTCCGGCGGAGGCGAACAACAGCGCGCCCATGCCGACGACGAAGATCGTGTTCTGCAACAGGAAGCGTGCGATCATGCGCAGGATCCCGGGATGACCGCGCCCGATCATGGTCCCGCTATCCGGCAAAGATGCGGCCGGATGCACCAAAGGCTCGATCGACCGGATCGGGCGCTTCAGCCTTGGCAAGCCTGATCAGGCGAGCTGATCGATCCGCGTGCCCTGACCGGGCGGCAACGGCGCGGGCGGCTGCGGCTTATAGGTCGGATCCTCGTCCTTGACCTTGGCCTGATCGTCCTGCTGCTTGGTCGTGTCGTAGTTCGGAACCACGATCGCGATCGGCGGCGGCGCAACGGTAGAAACCTTCATCCGCAATCCTCACACATGGAAGCAATCGAGCCTGCCCTGTGAGGAGCGAAATTTCTTTCAAGGCAATTGCTAAAATGCGAGGGAATTGGCGCGGTGGGATGCGCTCTCTTTGCTTCCGCGAGTGCAAGATTTGAAAGGGGCGCGGCTCTCTCCACCGTCATTGCGAGCGTAGCGAAGCAATCCAGTCTATCACGGCGGAGGACTCTGGATTGCTTGGCTGAGCCTGCCATCGGGCCGCGCTTGGCGCGGACCCGTTGGCTCGCAATTGTCGATGTTCAATAATTCGCTGATTGGATCGCGGTGGTCTTGGTAGCGGCGAAGGCCTTGGGAGTTTGTCCTGCCAAGGCCTGATGGGGTCTGTGGTT
>NZ_JADPKG010000117.1:0-289533 GCF_023073875.1 Bradyrhizobium sp. 154 | reverse complement strand
AAGGCTTGCCCATCCATGCTGGCCTCCCGCCCAGCCAGCATGGTGAATCAGAAACGAACTGATTTGGGAATCCCAAATCGATTCAACCAAACCCCATCCGGCTTTAGAGTGTTACGACGACCGATTGAATCCGCCCAATACGCCGCGGCTTCTTGGATCAACAACGTCTGTCTCTGGAATACTGGATCGCCCGCTTCGCAGGCGATGATAGCCTGCCTGACTTACGCCCGGCCGGCCTTCGCCAGTTCGACCTCCACCCGCAGCTCGATCTCCGAGAGCACGGAATCCAGTCCGGGATCGCCCGACGACGATTTCAGGTTCGCCGCCGCGTCGCGCAGCCGCATCACGGTCGAGGCGTCGAGATTGCCGGACAGGAGCCCCATCTTGAGATCGTCGAGCACGTCGAGCGCAGTCTTGCCGCGGGCGACCGAGCGCTTGCGGCGCGCGACCGGATCTTCTTCGACGCCTTGCAGTGCAAGCAACGCATCGATGTTGGCGGCGGCTTTCGGCGCGGCAGCGCTCCGCGTCTCCTGCGCCGACGAGGTGTCGGGCAGGACGAAGGTGCCGGAATCCGTCCGCCGGGCCTGGCTGGCCGGCGTTCCGAGCGTGGTGCCGTTCGGTCCGTAGATGCGCATCGCAGCAATCCGGGTGATCGATGCCTCACCTTCGCCGTTTTATGGTTAACGGCGCGTAAACGGCTCGGCAAAATCTGCCGACATGCGGCAGTTTCGCTCCTCAGGGCGAACGCCGGCTGACACCGTCGGAACAGATTTATTCAACCTGTTCAGCCACCTACCCTGCTGCCCTCGCTTGGCACGGCGCTCGCAAGGAAAGCGCCGGACCAGCTCGTCATGGGAGTGTCGCAGACGGTCCTTCGATTTGAGGAGCCCTTTTTAGGGAACCTTTGGGGAGCAGAGGATGCCAGGCGTTCGTTGGGTGAGGATTGTTGGGGTGGCCTGTGCCGCGCTGTCGGCGCTGGCGCTCTCGGTCACGCCTGCGAGCGCGACATCGCGCATCAAGGACCTCGCCAATATCGAGGGCGTGCGGCAGAACCAGCTCATCGGCTACGGCCTCGTCGTCGGCCTCAACGGCACCGGCGACACGCTCAACAACATCCCCTTCACCAAGCAATCGCTGCAGGCGATGCTCGAGCGCATGGGCGTCAACATCCGCGGCGCCACCATCCGCACCGGCAACGTCGCCGCCGTGATGGTGACTGGCAATTTGCCGGCGTTCGCCACACAGGGCACGCGCATGGACGTCACCGTCTCCGCGCTCGGGGACGCCAAGAACCTCCAGGGTGGCACCCTGCTCGTCACCCCCCTGCTCGGCGCCGACGGCAACGTCTATGCGGTTGCGCAGGGCTCGCTCGCGATCTCCGGCTTCCAGGCTGAGGGCGAAGCGGCGAAAATCGTGCGCGGCGTGCCGACCGTCGGGCGCATTGCCAACGGCGCCATCATCGAGCGCGAGATCGAGTTCGCGCTCAATCGCCTGCCGAACGTGCGCCTAGCGCTGCGCAATGCCGACTTCACCACGGCCAAACGCATCGCGGCCGCCGTCAACGACTATCTCGGCGTCAAGACCGCCGAGCCGATCGACCCCTCGACGGTGCAGCTGTCGATCCCGCCGGAGTTCAAGGGCAACGTCGTCGCCTTTCTCACGGAGATCGAGCAGCTCCAGGTCGATCCCGATCTCGCTGCCAAGATCGTCATCGACGAGCGCAGCGGCATCATCGTGATGGGCCGCGACGTCCGCGTCGCCACGGTTGCGGTGGCGCAGGGCAACCTCACCGTGACGATCTCCGAGAGTCCCCAGGTGAGCCAGCCCAACCCGTTGTCGCGCGGGCGGACCGTGGTTGCGCCGCGCAGCAGCGTCACCGTCACCGAGGACGGAAAAAAACTGGCCGTCGTCAAGGACGGCGTATCGCTCCAGCAGCTCGTCGACGGCCTCAATGGCCTCGGCATCGGCCCCCGCGACATGATCAGCATCCTTCAGGCGATCAAGGCCGCCGGCGCGATCGAAGCCGACATCGAGGTGATGTGATGCAGACCGGCACGATCAACGCCCCGCGCGTCGCCAACGCTTCGGCCTTCTCGGTCGAGAGCCGCAACGGCCGGCCGGATTTCGAGTTCGCGAGCGCCTTGCAAAAAGTCTCACCGCAACAGCAGGCCAAGGCGCAGAAGACCGCCACCGATTTCGAGGCGATGTTCCTCAACAGCATGTTCTCGCAAATGACCTCCGGCCTGAAGGGCGAAGGCCCATTCGGCGACACGCCTGGAACCGGGGTGTGGCGCTCGATGCTGACGGAGCAATATTCGAAGAACTTCGCCAAGGCCGGCGGCGTCGGCGTCGCCACCGAAGTCTACCGCACCCTGATCATGCAGCAGGCGAAAACGATCCGCACGGCATAAGGTCAAACGAGATGAACCATTCCCACGGCTCACGTCCGCCGATGCAAGCGCCGCGCCCGAACCCCGTGCATGGCAGCGCCGAGGCACGCAAGATCGGCGAGAACCTGATGGATGCAATGAGCGCCCTGCTCGGACTGATCGAGCGCGAGACCGAGCTCGTCCGCGCCGGCAAGGTCCGCGAGGCGATGACGCTCGAGGGCAAGAAGCAAGAGTTGTCGCGCAACTATGTCGGCGCCGTCAGCCAGCTGAAGGCGAACCAACCCCAGCTCGCCAAATCCGCGCCCGAGTTGCTCTCGACGTTGCACCGCCACCACGATGCGTTCCGCGCCATGCTTCAGGTCAACCTCACCGTGCTCGCCACCGCACACGCGGTGTCCGAGAGCGTTGTGCGCGGCGTTAATGCCGAGATCCAGAAGCGCAACGTGCCGAACACCTATACGGCTGCGGGTCGTCGCGCGGCCCCCGGCCCGCGCCACATCACGCCGCTCGCGGTCAGCCGCTCGCTCTGAGCACCCGCACGAACAAGAGACAAATTTTACGAAAAACCGCGCGGCGATGTCGTCGCGCGGTTAGGCACGTTTGCTTACCAGGTCTTTAGTCCTGGTGTTCCATGCTTGCGCAATGAGAGGGGTTGGGATTTGACTCAATACTAGGCAACCAGGAGGCTGCCAATGAGTACAGATTTCAGCATCCGGCCGGTGGGGATCCCGGCCCCCGTGCAGATCATACCGACGTCCAACGCGGCGGCGAACGAGGCTGTGCAAACGGATCTTCCGGTGCGGCAGACGGTCGCCGCCAGCGATACCGGCGCGCCCGTGCGCAATGATCCGCCAAGCCACGAGAACGTCTCGCGCCAGGTCGTGTTCGACCAGGCGGCCGCATCCTTCGTCTTCCAGATCGTCAACGACAAGACCGATGCGGTGGTCAACCAGTTCCCCGACGAAGCGATGCTGCGCCGGCGGGCCTATTTCCATGCGCTGGATCTGAAGTCCGAACCCTCGCGCCCGCTCAGCACCGACCGCAGCGTCTGACGATCGAGCGTCGGGCGGCGTAACGGCAGTATCGAGATAGGTCTGGCTTGCCGCATCTGTAGGCGTGAATTTGGCCCGCACTCGCAGAATGCTCGATCATGACGCAGGACAGCTTGCTGTCACGGCCTTCCGGACAGACCAGCTGCGATATTGCGGTTGATCTCGATCAGCGGACGGAAGTGATCGAACTGCGGGCTCATCTGCAGCGCGGCGGTCTGGCTCAGCACGAACACGCTGATGTTGGCGATCTTCTGCCGGACGTCGATCGGCTGCGGATTGTTATCGCGCATCGCCTCGCTCAAGAAGATGGTCCAGAGCTTGCGGTTGAACATCAGGGCCTGCATGGTCTGCTCGCTGAGCGGATCGGCGTTGTTCACCGCATCCTGAAGCTTGTTCGCGGCCTTGAGCAGGGTTTGCGCCTCGATGTCGCGAGGAGATGCAGTGGTCGTTGCAACACGCGCGTAGGCCGAGGCAGCGGAATTCGACATCAATCACACCCTGGAGGTTACCTAGCGCGTTGAACGCGCTTAAGGATTTCTTTCCCGACCCTAGGCAGCACCGCTTAAGATTTTGCTTACGTGACGAGTGGAACGACTCCGGATTATTACGGTCGAGTCCTTCGTCACCGCAAAGCTAGATGCGCGCACGGATGCTGTAAACACGCCTCGCACGACGCGCATCAATCTCGGCTAATCCTGCCTTAGCGATCTCCATAAAAACGGCGGAGCGTGGGCCCCGCCGTGATGTTCAATTCAGTATCTTGCATCGTGAAATTAGCGGAGCAGCTGAAGCACGCTCTGCTGCGACTGGTTGGCCAGCGACAGCGCGGAGACCGCGATCGACTGCCGGGTCGACAGCGCCTGGCTGTTGGCCGCTTCCTCGTTGGTATCGGCGAGCGTCAGGTTGGACGAGCCGGTCTGGAGCACGTTGATCAGGTTCTTGGAGAAGTCCTGACGCACCTGCACGATCGAGAGGTTCGAGCCGAGCGCAGAGCCTTCCGAGCGCAACGTGCTCGAGGCCGCGTTGAGGCTCGCGAGCACCCTGTTGGTGGCGCCGTTGTCGATGAAATCGACGCCGTTGACGAGGTTGCTGAGACCGAGGCCCGCCGCGTTGAACACCACGCCATTGATGCCGAGCGTCGAGCTGCCGGTCTCATTGAAGATCAGCTTCAGCGTGTCGCCGTTGAGCAGGTTGACGCCGTTGAAGGAGGCGTCCTGCGACGTCGTGTCGATCTGCGCCAGGATGTTGTTGAACTGGTTGACGAGGTTCGAGCGCGCGGTCTGCGCGACCGGATCCTGGATCGGCGGCTGGGCCGTCGTAAAGGCAACCGTACCGGTGATCGTACCACCGACGACGCCGCCGGCCGTCACAGAGCCGAGCGTCGAAGACGCGTATTCGTTCACGGTGGTGATCGTGAGCACGCCGTTGGCGTCGATTGTCGCCGTGAGGTGATTCGCCTGAAGCTGCGAGTTCAGCTGATCGAGTGTCTTGACGGTGCCGTTGGTGCCGTCGCCGAAGGTGACGTTGACCGCCGTGCCGCCGTTGAAGGAGGTAAACGTCAGGGTCTTGCCCGAGATGCTGCCTACTCCCGGCGCGCGTCCCGCGGTGAAGGCCGTGCCGGTGCCGGTGGGACCGGTCAGACCGAACGAGGACAGCGCGTTGCCGGTTCCAGTGATCGACAGATCCGCCGTGGTGCCGGTGCTGAGCTTGAGAGCGCCATTCACGACCGAGGACAGCGACGAACCGCTCGCCGCAACCACGGCGCCGCCGCTGACGATGCCGGCCCCCGAAGCCAGATCGATCGCGTTCAACGAATCCTGAACGTTTCCGCCCTGGAGATACACGACGGAGTTGCCGTTGTTGTCCGTCACGATGTTGCCGATCTTGGTGGAGCCTGTCGGCGCGGCAGCAGGAGCGGCCGCATTCTTGAACGTGACCGTCTTGCCATCCACATTGAGCGTGGAGCCGTCTTGAACGAGAGTGCCGAGCGTCGCCGAAGTCGTCAGGCGCGCCTTGCTCACATTGACATTGCCGGACCCGGTCGCGGTTGTCAGACCGAGCGCCTTGAGGAAGTCGGCCTTGCCGGTGATGCTGAGGTCGGCACCGGTACCAGTGGTGAGGGTGAGAACACCAGAGGTGATGGAGGCGTTGGCGCCGGACGAGCTCGACAGCGTCGCGGTGCCGCCCGTGATGGCAGCCTTTTGCACGCCACTTGCAAGGTCGATCGCATCCATCACGTCCTGGACGGTTGCGGCCGGAGCGGCGTTTGTTCCGAGATAGACAGTCGAGTTGCCATTGCCGTCGGTGACGACGTTGTTGTTCTTGCCGGAGCCGGCAGGAACGTTGGCCACCGCGGGCGCAGCGCCGGCCCTGAATGTGATGGTCTTGCCGTCCACGACGAGCACATCACCATCCGACGGAGCACCGTTCGTCGCGATAGTGCTCGCGCTGGGCGTGCCGAGCAGCGTCAGACCCGCAGCCAGGCTGGCCGCGGTGCCGGCACCATCAGGAGCAGCCGAGCCGACCAGCGACTGCGAGATGCCGCCGAGCGTGGTCGTGGTGGTCGCCGGTGTCGTGCCGCCAGCGGTACCATTGGTGACCACATTGCCGGTTGCCGTTGCGTATGTATAGCTCGTGGTGCCGCGCAGATCAGCCGGCGTCGCGCCAGGGATCGTGGTCGAGATGTTCGACTTGGTCGAGTAGCCGACCGTGGTCTGGAGCGCCTGGTTGGCGATCGACTTGGCGCTGTCGATCAGCTTCTGCAGCGAGGTGATGCCGGTGTTGGCGGCCTGCAACACCTGCACACCGTTGTTGATGCCGTCGAGGAGATTGCTGATATCGCTCGCCCTATTGTCCAACCCCTGTGCCGTGAAGAAGTTGGTCGGGTTGTCGAGCGCGGTGTTGACCTTTTTCCCGGTCGAAAGGCGCTGCTGCGTCGTGGACAGCAGGTCGGCCGTCGACTGCAGCGACAACAGGTTCTGGCGAACTGACGCCGAGAGAACGATGTTGGACATTGGCGAGTCTTCCTCTTGAACCGGATACGAATCGGCCGCGCGGTCTCGAAAGCGGGCTTCTGTCCAGTTTTAGGAGGTGTCCTTTAAAGTATGGTTAACGCCGGTTTAAGCGATAGGGTTAATAGCGGGTGAACGCCCCTGCCCGCCTCCGGACGCAAAAAAGAGCGGCGGGGAAATAGCCCCGCCGCTCGTTTTTTTCTAGTTAGTTCAGTCGCTTATTAGCGGAGCAGCTGGAGCACGCTCTGCTGCGAGGTGTTGGCCAGCGAGAGCGCGGAGACCGCGATCGACTGCCGGGTCGACAGTGCCTGGCTGTTCGCTGCCTCGACGTTGGTGTCGGCCAGCGTCAGGTTGGACGAGCCGGTCTGCAGCACGTTGATCAGGTTCTTGTTGAAATCCTGACGGATCTGCACGACCGAGAGGTTCGAGCCGAGCGCCGAGGCCTCCGAGCGCAGCGTGCTGGACGCGGCATTCAGATTGGTCAGCACCCGGTTGGCGGCGGCGTTGTCGATGAAGTCGACGCCGATGGTCAGCGCGGCCAGACCCAGGCCCTTGGAGTTGTAGGTCACGCCGGTGATGTTCAGGCTCGACTTGCCGGTCTCGTCGAACACGAGCTTAAGCTGATCGCCGTTCAAGAGGTTGACGCCGTTGAACGAAGAGTCCTGCGAAGTCGTGTCGATCTGGTTCAGGATGTTGTTGTACTGGTTGACCAGGTTGGCACGAGCCGTCTGTGCAACCGCATCCTGGACGGGGGTAGAAGCCGTCGAGAAGGTCAGCGCCGAAGTGAGCGTGCCGCCGATCGCGCCGCCGGCGGTCGTCGAGCCGAGCGTCGAGGACGCGTAGTCGTTGGACGCGGTGATGGTCAGCAAGCCGTTGGCATCGATCGTGGCAGCCAGATTGTTGGCCTGCAGCTTGGTGTTGAGCTGATCGAGCGTCTTGACCGTGCCGTTGGTGCCGTCGCCGAAGGTGACGTTGACCGCCGTGCCGCCGTTGAAGGAGGAGAAGGTCAAGGTCTTGCCGGCGATGCCGCCGACGCCGGAGGTGCGGGCCGCGGTGAATGCGGTCGCGCTGCCAGTATTGCCGGCGAGGCCGAACACGTTCAGCACATTGCCGGTGCCGGTGATCGACAGGTCGGCATTGACCCCGGTGGACAGTCTGAGCTGGCCGGAGGTGTTGATCGACGAATTGGCTTGGCCCGTCGCGGTCGCGAGCGTACCGCCACCGCTGCCGTTGAGCGTGAAGGTTTGCACACCGGTCGCAAAGTCGATCGCCTTCAGCACATCGGCCACGGTACCGGCCTGCAGATAGACGGTCGAGTTGCCGTTGCCGTCGGTCAGGACGTTACCGCTGGCCCCGAAGCCGCTCGGAACCGCCGGAGCGTTGGTCGAGCCCGGGATCGGCGCGTTCTTGAAGGTGATGACGTGACCGTTGACGTTCAGCGTCGACCCGTCCTGGATCAACGAACCCAGCGAGCCGGACGCCGTGGTGCGCGTAATGGTGAAGACGGCATTGCCGCTACCCGTTGCGCTGGTGAGGCCCAGGCCCTTGAGGAAGTCGGCCTTGCCGGTGATGCTGAGGTCGGCACCGGTCGAGCTCTTGATCGTCGCGATACCGGCGGCGATGGACGAAGGGGTCGCGCCGGAAGCAGCGCCGAAGGTTGCAACACCGCTGCTGTTAATCGAAGCGGTCTGCACTCCGCTGGCAAGGTCGACCGCGGTCAGAAGGTCATTGACCGTGGCGAGCGGCGTGCCAGTGGTGCCGAGATAGACGGTTGAATTGCCGCTGCCGTCGGTAAGGACGGTACCGCCCGAGTTGACACCGGAACCGCTCGGGATCGACGTACCGCTCGGCGCGGTGCCGGCGCGGAAGGTGATCGTGTGACCGTTGACGGTAAGCGTGTCGCCGTCCGCCGGGGACGTACCGGCAACGGTCGCAGCACCGGCCGCACCGATCAAGGTCGCGGTGCCGGCCAGGTTGGTCGTGCCGTCGGCCGCTTTCACCGCCGCAGCAGCCGTGAAGCTACCCTGGGCAGCACTGCCTAACGTCGAAGACGAGGTCGCAGCGGCCGTGCCGCCGGCAGCGCCGCTATACAGCACGTTACCGAGAGCGGTCGCGCTCGCGTAAGACGTCGTGCCACGCAGATCCGAAGCCGTCGCACCCGCGATCGTGGTGGAGACGTTCGACTTGGTGGAATAGCCGACGGTGGTCTGCAGCGCCTGGTTGGCGATCGACTTGGCGCTGTCGATCAGCTTCTGCAGCGAGGTGATGCCGGTGTTGGCAGCCTGCAGCACCTGCACGCCGTTGGCGATGCCGTCGAGCAGATTGTTGATGTCGCTGGCGCGGTTGTCGAGCGACTGTGCCGTGAAGAAGTTGGTGGGATTGTCGAGAGCCGAGTTGACGCTCTTGCCGGTCGACAGACGGTTCTGCGTGGTGGCGAGAAGATCGGCGGTGGACTGGAGAGAGAGCAGGTTCTGACGAACCGACGAGGAGAGGACGATACCGGACATGACTCTGTTACCTTTCTGGTAAACGACGCTTACTGTTACGCGTCAGCTTGGATCGAGATCGACCCAGCGACCGGCGGACCGTGGCGCCCAGACCTCTAACGAAACATGAAATGAAATCCGTGCTTTTGCCCGGCCGCGCGTGATTCGGGCGTGGGAGTTGCGCACATCACCCCGCCGCCACAACAGATACAACATTGATAATGTTACGCTTTTTCGCGCGAACGCCGGCGATTTACAGCTCGTTAACTAATTCCGGGCGAGAATCATGCCCTGATGAGCCGCAACGAACGCTCGGTTACGAAAGCGTTGATGGAGAACAGGCATGGCCCTCAAGGTCGAGCTCAGACCGCACGAACGCATCATCGTCGGTAACTGCGTGATTACCAACACCGACCAGCGCGCCCGCCTCCTGATCGACGGCGACAACGTGCCGATCCTGCGCGAGCGCGACATCCTCACGCCGGAGACGGCAAACACGCCCGCCAAGCTGGTCTATCTGGCGGTCCAGCTCATGTACATCTCGCCGGATCCGCAGACCCAGCACGGCACCTATTTCAATCTGGTGCGCGACATCGTCACCGCGGTGCCGAGCGCCTGGCCGATCATCGAAGGCATCAACAACAACATCCTCAACGGCGACCTCTACCGGGCGCTGAAAGACGCTCGCAAGCTGATCGCTTATGAGGAGAAGCTGCGGGACCAGTTCGAAGCCACGCATCCGAAGGCGCAAGCGGACAAGGACAACGTCAGCACCGCCGCCTGACCACACGCGTTCGTGCCGCACGCGCGCGAACGATCAAGCCGCGCGAACGACAACGGCCCCGGATCACCTCCGGGGCCGTTGTCGTCTCAGGCATGCATCGCTGCTAGAGCGCCGCGAGCGGCGGCGCCTCGACCTCAACCACTCCGTCGCCGCTCCGGCGTCCACCGAACTCCAGCACGGCCGCGACCAGCGCGTCGATGTCCCTCTCATCGGTACGGTGATTGACGATCGCGGCACGGATCGCAAACCTGCCGTCCAGCGTGGTGCTCGACGGTGCCGCGACGCCCGACTCCTGGATGTCGGCGACGATCTCGCGATTGACCGCGTCATCGGCGCGATAGCGGAAGCAGACGATGTTGAGATTGACCGGCGCCAGCAATTCCAGCCGCGGCTCGGCCAGAATGCGCGCCTCCAGATATTTTGCAAGCGCGCAGCTTCGCGCGATCACCGCACCGAGCCGATCGGTGCCGAACGTCTTCAGAGTGAACCAGGTCTTCAGCGCACGGAAGCCGCGCGACAGATCAGGTCCGAGATCGCAGGGCCAGACCGCACCCGCCGCAAGTCCCCTCGCCTCCCGGCGCAGATAGGCCGCGGGCTGCGCAAACGCCTGCCGATGCTGCTCGCCGTCGCGCACCAGCAGGAAGCCGGCGTCATAAGGCACTTGTCCCCATTTGTGGAAGTCGAGCGCAATGGAATCCGCAAGCTCAATGCCGCCAAGCAGGGGTGCGAGCTCGGGTGACATGATCGCGAGCGCTCCGAAAGCGCCGTCGACGTGAAACCAGATCCCCTCCTCGCGGCACAGCTCCGCGACGGCCTTGAGATCGTCGATCGCGCCGACATCGACCGTGCCGGCCGATGCGACCACCAGGAACGGCTTGAATCCGACTTCGCGATCAACAGCGATCTGCGCGCGCAGCGCGGCAACATCGATGCGATGATCGGCATCGACACCGATCTTGCGTAGCGCGTCCGTGCCGAGCCCGGCAAGATCCATCGCCCGCGAGATGCAGCCATGTGCGGCGTGCGACGTATAGGCCGTGAGCAGCGCGCCGTCATTGCCGATACCGTGCTGGCGCGCCAGCGCGCCGAGCGCGTTCGTACGTGCCACTAGCACCGCCATCAGATTGGCCATCGACGTGCCCGTGACGAAGATGCCGCTCGCGTCGTCCGGAAACGCGAACAGACGGCGCATCCACGCGACGATCTGGCGCTCAACCTCGATCGGCATGTGGTCGCGTCCGCCAAGATTGGCATTGAGGCCGGCTGCGAGCATCTCCGCGAGCATGCCGACCGCGGTGCCGCCGCCATGGACCCAGCCCATGAAGCCCGGATGGACGTTGCCGGTCGCATAGGGCGCGACATGCTCGGCAAAATCGCGATAGACATCGGCGAGGCCGCTCGCCTGGCGCGGCACGTCGGCCTTGAATGCCGCGCGGACGTCGTCGGGGATCGGCTGCCAGACCGGACGCGCCCGAATGTTGGCGACGCCGTCGATCGCCTCGTCCAGCATGCGATGGGCCAGCGCGCGAAACTCGCTCCAGTCCTGGGGATCGAGTGATGTGTGGGTGACCGAGCCGGGCGTGTTGCGGATGATCTCGTTCATGCTGCGCTCTCCTTGCCCGCGCATGCATGCCGCGACAGCATCGCCGTGAACGCCGCAAATATCTTGCGCATCTGCGGCGGCTTGTACGGAAACACGACCGGCGAATCCATGTTGTGCACGACGGCGGTGTTGTCGGCTTCGAAGACCAGGAGCTCACGGTCCTGGTTCTCGGCGCAATCGACGATGAAATAGTCGAGCCCGACGCGTCTGCTCATCTCCTCGAGCGCGCTCCTGTGGCGCACCGCGAAGGTGTGGTCGAAGTCGAGCATGAAGATGGCCTCCTCGGCCCGCTTCTCCTCGCTGAATGCCATGTAGGCGTTGAGATACCAGATGTCCCAGCGATCGGCGATCGCCATGTGGCAAGCGTAAGGCTTGCCGTCGATCATGGCGAGGCGATATTTGCGATAGAGCCCGTCGGGGCTGACATAGTCGACGAAGCGTGCGACGAAGAAGTCCTCCTCCTTCCGTTCGCCGAGATAGGCCGATAGCGCCGCCGCATCAGCGAGCTTGGCGAGCCCGACGCCGGCATGCGAGCCGCGTGGTCGCGCGATCATCGGAAAGTGCAATTCGTCCGCGATGGAATTGCAGGCGATCCGCCCCAGCGCGAGCTCCGACAATTGCGCGCGCGTGGCGTGGACGGTCGCGGGAATGTCGAGGCCGGGCACACCCGTCAGCAGCCGGTACAGCTTGTCCCGATCGAGGTTGCCGATGAGATCGGGGCGATTGAGCAGCGGCCGCGGCCAGCATGGCACGGCCTTCTCGATCAGCGCGAGCGCGTCCCGGCATTCCTCGGAATCGGATGCAACCACGATGGCGACGTCGTGCTCGGGCAAGTTCTCCGGCAGACCGACGCCCTTGACCACATAGAGCGTCAACAGCTCGATGTCGGACCCTTCCAGCAGGAAGTCGATTGGCGTGTTGCCGCCCATGTCGATGTCGGCTGCAAGCGCGAGCACGCGCAAGCCCGGCTTCGGGACAGCGCTGGGCGTACGAAACAACTGATGGAAGGTCAGCACCTCCGACTGGATCGCAAGCCCCGCCTCCTTGTCGCCAAGGAGCTGGACGATCAGCGACAGATCCAGGCCTTCGCCCGCCTGCGCCGTCCCCTCTCTGATCCGGACCACGAGCCGGTCGCGCAACGGCTGCAAATCGACACCTTCGAAAGCCTGGCGCGTCAGCTGCGCAAAGCCAATACGGTCGGCGTACGCGCCGGCGCTCATCCCGAAAAGCTCACGCCGCATCGGCGGCCGCCGCTACGGGCGCCGGCGCGAATTGCGAGGCGATATCGCCGTGGAACACCGACGGTCCGACGTGATCGAGCGAACTCTGGATGTCGGCCCAGATCTCGCCGCCGATGTCGGTCCAGCGCTTGCAGAAGGCGAAGTCCTCGGACAGATACGTTCCGGTCGCTGGATCGATCATGCATTCGAACAGCGCGAACCGGTTGCGGCTCGCCGCCAGCGTATCGTGCGAATGCTCGCGGAAGAATTGCAAGTTGGTGTAGTCGGGGTGGCGGCACATCGCTTCCAACACGTGGCGCCGGATCATCAGGAAGCCGGTGCCGGCATAGCGCACGCGGGTGAAGCCGTTGACGACCACGATGCGCTCGGGATCCTCGATCTCCAGCACGTAGTCGAGCGCAGCCGCCGGCACGTCAGCGCGGCCGGCCTCAATCGCGCGCTTCGCCTTGTCCCAGTTGACCCGCTTGATCGGATAGCAGCCGGCGACGACGTCGGCGCCGCATTCGATCAGCCGGAACACCTGCTCCGGCTTGAAGCCGATGTCGGCATCGATGAAAAGGAAATGCGTCGCCTTGGGATCGTCCAGGAACAGTGCGACCAGATTGGCCCGCGCGCGCGTGATCAGCGCGTCGCCGTCGCGCAAATGCACCTTGAGCTCGAGATTGGACATGCCGTGCACGGCGCGCTGGAGCGCGAAGATCGAACTCGCATAGATGCTCGACACCTGCCCGCCGAAGCATGGCGTGGCCACCACCAGTTGCATCGTGTCCGGCATCCCCAGCTCCGCCCCGCTCCAATCCTCACGAAGAGGTAAAGAGGCATGGTTAACGGCGCCTTAACGCGTCCTTACAGGAACTTGACGAGCGAGAGCTGCGCCAAGTTCGAGGTCACTTGGTAGGATGCCTGGAGCGCATTCTGCAGCGCCAGGATCTCGCTCGCGACCTGGTCCGGCGAGGCCGATTCTGCCTGATCGATGATGGTCTGGAGCTGCGCCTTGGCCTGGGTCTGGCGCGTGGACGCATCCTTCATCGTGTTCTGGGCCATCGCGATGTCGGTCTGGATGTCCTCGATGCGCTGCTGCCCGGGCTGCTGGGTCAGCGCCTGCGTCACCCGCAGGCTCAGCGCGGAAACCTGCCCGCCCGAATATTGGCCGGTCGGCGAAGTCGAGAAGGTCCCGAACACCGCGATCGCCTGCAATTGCCGGCGGATCGCATCCTCATTCGCCTGGGCACCATATTGCACCGTCACGGCATCGTCGACCCGCGCCATCGCGGTTGAGCGCGGCGAGCCCGGCCCGTCGTTGCCCAAGTACCATTTCACTGTATTGGCCGAGCCGTTCACCAGCGTGGTCGCCGAACTCGCCGGCGACGAGCCGACGCGCAGCGGCGGTTGCGTGGCGGTCACGGGCGTCGAACTGAAACCGAGCGAACTCAGCGCGCCCGTGTTCGAGCTCGTAATGCTGAGGCTCGCCGCATCGTCCGTGTTGATCGTGATCGAGCCGCCATGGACGGTCGAGGGCTTCGAGGTCCCCGTGATCTGGTCGATCCTACTCAAGAGGGTCTGGATGCTATCGGTGACGTTGAGCTGGTTGCCGGTCGCGCCGGAAGCGACAAAGGTCAGCGTGGTGCCGTTGACGGTGATGGTGTCGCCGGCGACGAAGCCCGGCGAGATCGAGTCCGAAGGGCTCGCCCCGGACAGTGCCGTTGCGCCGGTAACAGGGGCCAACGGCGTCGCCTGGTTGTTGAGGGGCGCGCCGATTGCAGAGCTCGCGCTGTTGAAGAAGTTGTCTCCGGCGACAACCGCGGATGCCGCCACCAGCGAGGTGTTGGCGAGCTTGGTGATCGCGGTGTTCAGCGCCGTGTTGAGGTTCGCGGCCGTGTTGTTCGGGTTGACGGGGACGCTTGCATCGATCGCGAAGCTGCCGAGCGGGGTCGGCGTCGCCGTCGAGGCGGTCAGGTCGATCTGCTCGGTCGTGCCGTCCGGCAGGGTAAACTGGACACTCAGCTTGTCGCCGTTGTTCGGGTTGACGCCGTTGAGATCGACCGAGAACGATACCGGCGAGCCGCTCGGGCCGGTGACGGTCGCACCGGTCAGCGTCGAGGAGACCGACTTGATCTTGAGCCCGAACGGCGATCCGGCGGCGTCTTCCGCGACCTGCACCGAGCTCGGCGTCGGCTGCGTCTGCACCAGACGGCCCATGCCGTTGGCGCCGAGATCGGCGGCTTGGCGCTCCGCCATGACGGTCTTGAACCCCGCCTGCGTCGTGGTGCCGTTGATGATGTCACCGGCATCGGCGACCGATTGGGTGTTGACGGCCGTTCCGGAGAACAGATAACGGCTACCGGTCTGCGTGTTGAGAACGCCGACCATCGAGCCGAACTGGGCGGCCGCGGTGTTCTGCGCGACCGTCTGGCCGTTGACGTTGAGATCCTGCGCGGTAGAGGCCGAGCCCGTCTGCACCGTGCTGCGGATCTTGGTCAGCGACTGCAACGCGGTATTGGCGAGGTTGATGCTGACATTGACGTTGGTGATCGTGTCGGTATAGGCGGCGATGTTGGAGAGCTGCGCGCGCCCGGCGATCGCAAAACCCTCGTTGGTGCCCATGCCGGAATAGTTCTGCGACAGCTTGCCGGTCGAAAGCTGCGTCGACAGATCGGTGAGCTGCTGATTGATGTTGCGGATCTGCGAGCCCAGAACCGACGACGAGTAGTTGATGCTGCTGATCGACATGTTTCAGAGCCCTGTTACTTGTTACCCTTGAGCCTGGAGCAACGTGTTCATCATACTCTGCACCACCGACATGACGTGGGCGTTGGCGGCATAGGCATTCTGAAGCTGGATCAGGTTCGACATCTCCGAGTCCAGGTTGACGCTGGAGGTCGAGTTGAACTTGGCCTGGAGCGTCGAGACCACCACGCTCTGGCCCTGCTGGAGCTGGGTCGCCTGGGTCGCGGCATTGGCCTGCACGCTCAGGAACTGCTGGAGGTAGTTCGAAACGCTGCCGGCGAAGGGCTGGTTCGCCGAGCCGAGCCCGCTCTGCGGCGAATAGGAGAACACCGCATTGGTGAGCTGGGAATAGAGATAGTCCGAACGCGTGGTATCGCCCGCGGGCGTCACCGGCGAGGTGTTGTAGACCGACAGCCGGGTCGGATCGGAAACCAGCTGCGTGTTCACGGCGATGCGCCCGGCAAGGCCGGTCATCTGCGAACCCGACGCGGTGATCGCGCCGGTGTAGAGCGCCTGGCCGCCGTCGGTGAACAGCGGCAGTTGCGGGTTGCCCGAGGTCAGCGACGAGATCGTCTTGGTGGTCGAGGCTGAATTGACCTTGGCAAGGCCGGTGTTGTCGTCGGCTAGCCGCAGCGTCGTGGCCGTCGCCGGCGACGGGGCGGCGGCGAACGACAGATGCGTGCCTGATAGCGCGGTGTTGAGCGTAGAGGCGATCGCGCCCATGCCGCCGGCGAAGTTGATGCCGATCCGCATCGGGCTGGCATTCGTCGCGTTCTGCAGCGGCAACGCGGCCGGATCGGTCACGTTGACCAGCGTGATCTGGCGCTGCGTGTTGGTGGTCGTGTCCGTGTAGGTGATGTTGACGGTGTTGCCCGGCGCCGCACCGGCGAGGTCGAGATCGAATCCGGCCGGCGGACCGGAGACCGTGCTGCCGGCCGTCGTCTTGTCGGACAGCGCGCTCGACATCGTGGCGGCGAGCTGATCGATCTGGTTCTGCGCCTGCACCAGCGTCTGGTCGCGCAGCTTCAGGTCAGCCGCGATCTGGCCGGAAGACACCACGTTGTTGGCGACGACGTCGACCTGCGAGCCGTTCGGCAGCTTGATGTTGAACGCGCCGACGCCGGACTTGGTCGGATCGATGTTGTAGAGCGAGGTCGCCGACAGCGCGCCCGCGGACGCAAAGGAGAATTCCGAGGCGAGCCCGGCGCCGACGAGCTGAATCCCGGTCGTGGTGTAGATGTTGGCCTGGTTCGAGCCGTCCGTCGTGACCCGGACGTCGACATATTTCGACAGCGTGTTGATGGCCTGGTCGCGCTGGTCCATCAGCGTCGCCGCCGAGGGATCGTTGGCCGAAAGGCCCTGGAGCCTGGTGTTGATGTCGGCGATCTGCTGCATCGCCGCGTTGGCGGCTTGCGCCGAAGTGCCGAGATCCTGCTCGACATTGGAGCGCAGCGACTGGATGCCTTTAGTCGTGACGTTGAGCTGCTGTGCCAGCGCCTGGGCCGCGCCGAGGGCCACGGTCTGCGCCGACGACGCACCCGAACTGGTCGACAGCGCCTGGAGCGCTGTGGTGAAATTGTTCAGCGCAGTTTCGAGCGTGCCGGAATTGCCGGGCGTGCCATAGACATTCTGAAGCTGCTTCAAGATGTTGGCCATCTGGTCGGCGTAGCCGCTGCCGCCGGTCTCGGTCCGTAGCTGGTTCAGCACGTAGCTGTCGAGCTCGCGGCTGACACCGGTGGTCATCGCCGTCGAGCCGAAGTCGCCGGTGGTGACCTCGATCTGGTTCGGCGTCTGGACGACGTAACCCGGCGTCTGCGAATTTGCGACGTTCGAGGAGACGATCGAGAGCGCGGCCTGGTTGGCACGCAGACCGCTCATCGCACTGGCGAGGGCCGAACTCAAACCCATGTTACTAGCCGCCTTTGGTTACGTTACGCGCCGATCAGCGCAACACGTTCAAGAGGTCCTGCACCATCGAATTCGCGGTCGTGATCACCTTGGTGTTGGCCGAATAGGCCTGCTGGGTCACGATCAGCTTGGTGAATTCGTCGGCGATGTCGGTGTTGGATCCCTCCAGCGACGAGCCGCTGATGGTGCCCGAAGCGCCATCGATGGCGTCTCCCGACTGTTCAGTCGCGGCATAAGCGCCGCCGTCGAGCGCCTTCAGATAGTTTGTGCCGTTGAAATGCGATAGCTGGACCTGAGCGAGGTTGAGGTTCTGGCCATTCGAGAAGGTTCCGACCACGATGCCATTGTTGTTGACGGCAACCGAGCGGAGCTGACCGGCGGAATAGCCGTTCTGGGTGATGGTGTTGATGGTCACCGCGCCGCTCGTGCTGGCATATTGCGTTAGCCCGCCCGAGGAGATGTTGAAGGCGACGGAGCCGAGCGACTGGCCGCTCACGCTGACATTGTTGATGGTGATGCCCGAGCCGCTCGGCGAGGTCAGCGAGCCGTCCGAGGCAAAAGTGAAGGCCTGGCCGGTATTGACCCAGCCGACCGTCGTGCCGGTCGCATTCGGGTCGGTCTGGTAGAACAGGTTCCAGGTATCGGAATGGCCCGCGCCCAACGAAGCGCTGTCGGTCTTGGCCCAGCGCAATTGCAGATTCACCGGCGTGCCGGCGGCGTTGTAGGCGGTCACGGCACCGCCGCTGATCGATTCCTTGGTGAAGGTGGCGATGTCGTTGCCGATCACACCGCCGGTGCCGGCGGTGCCGCCGCCGTCGCGATTCTTGGTGATGGTCGAGGTGAAGCCGAGCGCGGCAAAGGCCGCGCTGTTCGAGCTCGACACTGTGAGATTAGAGACGGTGCCGGTATTCAGCGTGATCACGCCACCGCTGCTCACCGACGACCCCGACCCGCCGGAGAGTGCATCGATCTTGCCGAGCAGGGTCGTGATGTTGTCGGTGATGTTGATCTGGTTCGGGCCCGACGCACCCGAGGCGACGAAGGTCAGCGTCTGACCGTTGACGGTGATCGTGTCGGCGGGCGGGCCTGCGGAAAAACCCGACGAGAGCACTTGGGCGCCGCCGGCGGTCGCCGTGCCGCTCAGCACCGTTGAGCCCGAGATCGCGGGCGAGGACAGCACGTTTCCGCCGCGCGTCACGCTGCTGATGCCGAGCGCGGTGGCTGCCGTGCCGCTGCCCACCGCCACGTCGGTGCCGGTACCGCTGGAGATCACGATGTTGCCGCTGGCGGAGAGGGACGCCGTGACACCGGCGCCGCCGGCGGTCTGGATCGCGTTCAGGATGTCCGCCACCGTAGCCGTCGTGCCCGCACCGAGACCGATAGTGGTGTTGCTGCCGACCGTCGAGACCGTCGTGCCGGCGTTGAAGGTGACCGTGTTGCCGTTAATGGTCAGCGTCTGGCCGCTCAGCGCGGTGAGAATGCTAGAGGCGAGATGCGTACCTACCGTGTTGTCGAGGGACGTGGTGGTCGAAGCCACGGCGGACGAATTGTTCTGAAGCGCAACCGTACCCGTGCCCGTGGTCGACGAGTAGGGCGAGCGGACGTTGCCGGTCGCCGCCGCGCCGGAGACCTTTGCGTTGGCATAGGGTGCGGGCGGTGTGCCGACGGGCAACGGATTGGCGGCGAAGTCGGATGGGTTCAGTCCACCAGCGGCCAGCAGCGTGCCCGTCGCCGCCGTCGTGCTCGCCACCGTGTTCGGCTGCGTCGGCAGGTTCGCGGCGTACTGGATCGAGGTGGTCGCCTGCGCCGGAATGAAATTGTTCTGGAATTGCAGGACGGTCGCCACGTTGCCCTGCGGATTGCCCGTCTTCGGGTCGACCGTGACGCCCATCAGGTAATAACCGGCGCCATTGACCAGATTGCCGTTGGCATTGAGCTGGAAGTCGCCACGCCTGGTGTAGTAGGTGACGCCGCTGAACACCGGTACGTTGTCGACGACGCCGGTCGCCTTCTGGATCGAGAAGAAACCGTCGCCGGTGATTGCCATGTTGGTGGCGACGGTGGACGACGAGATCGTTCCCTGCGTCGTGATGGTGGCCTTGGCGTTGGCCGTCACGCCGCCTGCGACCTGCTTGCTCGGCACGGACGAGTCGGGAATGAGATCGACGAAGCTGGTGCCGATGCCCTTGTAACCGGTGGTCGATGAGTTCGCGATGTTGCCGGAAATGTTCTGAAGCGCGAACGACTGCGCCTGCAGGCCACCCACCGAGGTGTTCATTGCATCGAAGATACCCATAACTTTGTCTCCAAATCCGATCCCGGCGGCCGGTCGAGCCTGGCCGCAGTCGGAGGAGACAGTCGCAAAGGCTATGCCAATGCAGGTATCTTCAGGAAATCAACGACTTAAATGAACATGCCCCAGTCGGATGACCGGGGCACAATTGCCGGGCCGGCAACAATTGCCGGGATGCCATAGCGTTTTCGAGCGAAGTGGCTACCGGTTCGCGTGAAGAAGACGCCTCAAAAAAAGCCCTACGTCGCCGACGCCGCCGCGGGATGGAAGACCAGCCCGAAACCGTCGATGCAGTAGCGCAGACCGGTTGGTTTCGGACCGTCGTCGAAGACGTGGCCGAGATGGCCGCCGCAGCGGCGGCAATGCACTTCGGTGCGGACCATGCCGTAAGCACGGTCCTCTGTCTTGCCGACATTGCCCTCGATCGGCTGGTAGAAGCTCGGCCAACCGGTGCCGCTCTCGAACTTGGTGTCGGAGCTAAACAGCGGCAGGTCGCAGCCGGCGCAGGCGAAAATGCCCTTGCGATGCTCCTTGAGCAGTGGGCTGGAGCCGGGCCGCTCGGTGCCGTGATTGCGCAGGATCTCATATTGCTGCGGCGTGAGCTGGGCACGCCATTCGGCCTCCGTCTTCACGATCTCGAACTTTTCCGCGGCCTTCTCGCCAGCCTCGGCCGGCGATGCCCTCAGCCAGCGGAAGGCCGAAAGGCCGAACAGCCCGGCGGCAGTCGATAGCAGGATGCGGCGATCAAACATCTCATTCTCCGTGCGGGAGCGTTCACGCCCTGAGATACGGGCTTCTGACGGCCGATGTTACACTTCCGGGCGGAATTATTCTCGGGTCTATTGCGAGACGCTGTCCTCCTGCGGGGCTGGTTCCGCGGCCTGGGCCGCAGCTCGTGGCGGCGGTGCCGGCCGTGGCCGGACCCCGGGCGGCGGACGGCGCGGACCGGTGCCAGCCGCCCGGTTGGCTTCGGCGAGGCGCGCCTCGCGTTTCCCGTCCTTGACCCGCGCCCGCTCGCGGTAGCGGGCGAGCGAGCCGGCGGCCGCGGAACTCGCCCTGCCCCAGAGCCCGACCAATTGGCCGGCGACCCGTCCGGTCATCCCTCCCGCCCAGACCAGCTCGAAGGGCGAAAACAGGCGCCAGCGTTCATCACCCCGCAGGATGCTGCGCGCGATCAACTGTCCGGCCATGGCCGAGGTGTTCATGCCCTGGCGGCCGAACCCGCTCGCCACCCACAGGCCTTTGCGCAGTTGGCCGATCTGCGGCATGCCGTGCACCGTCTGGCCGGTGGCGCCGCCGAACATATCGGTGATCTCGACATTGCCGAGCTGGGGAAAGATCGTGCGGATCCGCCGCCTGACCGCGCCGGCGAAGCGCTGCGGACGCGCTGCCCAGGTGGTCTGCGGGCTCTCCCACATCAGCCGGTCGCCGTCGACGATACGAAAATGGTCGATGCCGCCGGAGTCCATCACCGATCCCTTGAAGGCGGTGATCTCGTGCACGCGCTCGCCAAGCGGCGCGGTGATGCCGGCATAGCGCCAGACCGGAAGCAACGTCTCCGACAAACGCCGCAGGGGCGCGCCGAGATGGATGTTGCCGGCGAGCACGATATGGCTCGCGCGCAGCCGCGCCGAGGGCGTGACGATGCGCTTGCGGATGCCGGAATGATCGATGCTGACGACCGGGGTATCCTCGAAGATGCTGGCGCCTGCCCGCCGCGCCAGTGCCGCAAGGCCGTGCACATATTTGCGGCCGTCGACCTGGAACGCGCGGGGATAATGGATGCCGTGGAAGTATCGATCGGTCTTGAGCACCGCTCGGACGCGATCGACCTGCCAGCCCTCGACCTCGGTATCGAAATCCTCGTGCAGCATCTGCAGCCGGCTGATCAGCCGGTCGCCGTCATCGACATTCGACACTTCCAGCGCGCCCTCGCGGAGGCCGATCCCCGGCATGTTCTCTTCGGTGGCGTTGGCGCGGACGAACTCGGCGCCCTGCTTCGACAGCGTCCACAATTCGCGCGCGTCCTCAAGACCGACGCGCTCGATCAGATCCGCGAGCGACAGTGCAAAGCCCGGCATCACGGTGCCGAGCTGGTTGCCGGAGGCGTTCCAACCGATATGGCGGCCCTCGAGCACCGCGACACTGGCCCCGAGCCGGGCCGCCTCCAGCGCGACCGAGAGGCCGGCAAGCCCCGCCCCGATCACGCAGATGTCGGCATCGAGATCGAACGTCAGCCGCGTCCGCTCGCGAAAGCCGGCTTCTTCCTGGGACACGCTTGTGAAAGTCTCGCTCATGTCGTTTCTTAACGGAGCCATCAGGCGCTTGTCACCTTGTCCTCAACCCGCGCCTGTAGATTATCGTGGACGCGTAACGATTCGAGAATGCCATGCGCCGTTTGATGCTGCTGCGTCACGCCAAGACCGAGACCGACGCACCGAGCGGCCGTGACCAGGATCGCCGGCTCGACGACCGCGGCCACAGGGATGCTGCGCAGATGGGCGACTGGATCGCCGCCCATCCGCCCTTCCCCGAGACCGTGCTGGTGTCGCATGCCGTCCGGGCCCGGCAGACCTGGGACATCGCCTGGGAGGCAATGAAGGACCGCGTCGCTGCGCCGCAGGTCGAGGTCCTGCCGGAACTTTATGGCGCCGATCCCGCGCAGATCCTGGACGCCATTCGCACTGCAACCGCCCCGGCCGACCCAAAGCAATTGCTGCTGGTCGGCCACAATCCCGGCATGCACGAGGTCGCGCTCATGCTTATGGGCAGCGGCGATCCGGCCGGCGCGCGGGCACTCGGCGACAACCTGCCTACCGCGGGGCTTGCGATCTTCGACTTTGACGTCAAGGATTGGGGTGACGTGGCCTACCGCCGCGGCAAACTGGTGCTGTTGGTCAGCCCCAAGCTGCTTCGATCGGGATGATCGCGCGACGTACCGCCAAGACGTGCTGACCGAAAGATTGGAGGCGCAGATGTTCAAGTCCATCCTCGTGCCCATTGACCTCGCTGACACCGATCTCGCCAAGCCGGCGATCGCAACCGCGGCGACGTTGTCGCAAACCTGGGGCGGCGTTGTACGCCTGCTCAACGTGCTGCCGATGACGCCGGTGATGCTGGCCGAATACGTGCCGGCCGATTTCGACGAGCAGCAGCGCCAGACCTCGGAAGAAGCGCTCGCCATCGTCGCGCGGGAGTCCGGGATCGAACCCTCCCGCATCTCCAGCGTGGTGCGCCAGGGCGGCATCTACCACGAGATCCTGGAGGAAGCGGTGCACATGAAAGCCGACCTCATCGTGATGACCTCGCACAGGCCGGCGATGCGCACCTATTTCCTCGGCTCCAACGCCGGGCACGTCGTGCGCTACGCCAAATGCTCGGTGCTGGTGGTCAGGCACTGAGCTCGGAGCAATGTCGTGAAGCAATGGTGGCGGAGATGGACCTATGAGGTCCCGCTTGCGGTCGGCGACGCACTATGGGAGGTGCTGGTCGTGCGGCTGGCCGCGCTGCTGGACAGACTGACGGTGCGGAAGTTGATCGCCTCCATCCCCGTCGCGATCATTGTGCTGGCCTACTATCACAGAATCCCGATTCCGCCGGAGCTGATGCTGGTCGGCGACTTCCTCGCTTATGTCGACATTTTCTCGGTGCTGTTCCTGGTAGGTATGCTGAGCCGCGTCACGACGGTCATGTTCTTCGTCAAACAAGCGGCAGCACGCGTCGCCCAGCTCACCGGCGGTGTCGTCGCACATATGCAACGTCTCGATATCCGGCATCGACGTGAACGGGGCGCCTGGTCGAGACCACACCGCAAATCCGACCGGCCCGAGCACGACCTCACGGCCTTTGAGCGCGACCGGGCTCAGATCCAGCAACGGGCGGTTTTGCGAGAACCGCCCGTTTGCACATTCTGGCAGATTTCCCAGACACAAGAGCGCGACATAGGCCGTTCCAACCGTCCGCGCAGGGAAGGCCGGGATGTCTCCGGTTGCCCTGTTGTCCGCTATGCATGAAGCACACGCAATCTGCTCTTGGCATGGCGGTCCATGGAAGCCAACCGGCTCCCGGTCTTCCCCCCGTCTTCCCTGCCCCTCTTTCAATTATGAGGGCAAGGCACCGAAGCAAAGCTCGGGCGAACAAGCCGCGAGGATGCGAAGGTGTGTCTGCCACCACACACTCGCTGTCATCGCCCGGCTCGACCGAGCGATCCGGTACGCCGAGACGGCAGTGATTGAACAGAGACGCCGCGGCGTACTGATTCCCCGCCGGGGCCTGTCATCGGGCTCGCCGAAGGCGAGACCCGGTGGCGGGGAATGACGGCGTCACCTGGAGAATCAGGCCGCCGCCTCTTGATCGTCATCGCGAGGAGCCCTTGCGACGCAGCGCGTCCGGGACACGCGAAGGGCGAACGCCGTCACCCACCCTTCGCCATTGTCATCGTCTCACAAATACCGCGTCAGCTCGGCCTTGAACTGCCCGTAGACGGCGTCCTCGATCTCGCTGCGCGTGATGCCGATATCGCGCAGGGCGCGGTCGTCGAGTTGGTTCAGCGTCTTGACGGCGGAGCGGCGCTCGAGGCGGTCGAACAGCGCATAGGTGGCGGCGACGAGCGTGCTGAAAAATCCGCGTGATGAGGAGGGGCGTAAACTCCGCTCGGCAGTTTGCGAGATCGTGGTCATTGTTCTTCTCCGGCATGCTGTCCCGCGCGGCGAAGCCGATGCCGTTGGCGCAGACGCTTCGAGCGCTTGCACCTCATTTGCCGCGGGATTGCTCTCGCTCTCCTCGGCTCGCGGAACTTGATGGAACTTAAATGCTTCAGTACACTGATCGGAGCAAGTAAAACATTGCTCTCGGTGCAATAATGTCCAAGTTCGAGTACGTGAAGCTCGCCGATGCCATTGCGGCCGATATCACTAACGGCACGTTAAGGCCTGGCGACCGGCTGCCGCCGCAGCGCAATTTTGCTTATGACCGCGGCATCGCGGTCTCGACCGCGAGCCGGGTTTACACCGAATTGCTCCGTCGCGGGCTCGTCGTCGGTGAGGTCGGCCGCGGTACCTTCATCTCCGGCGATGTCAGGCGCGAAGTCGAGACGATCAGGGAGCCCGTGGACGCGCGCATCAATTTCGAGGTCAATTATCCGCTGCTGCCGCAGCAATGGGCGATGATCGCCAAGAGCCTTGCAGGGCTCGAGCGCGTCGACGCGCTCGAATCCGCGCTGCGCGTCTCGACCAGCACCGGCACCAAGAGCGCGCGCGTTGCGGCCGCCGCCTACCTCGCACGCAAGGATTTCGCGCCGCAGGCCGAGCAGATTTTCTTTACCGCCAACGGCAAGCAGTCACTCGCGGCCGCGCTCGCAGCGCTCGTCCCCACCGGGGGCCGCTGCGGTGTCGAGGCGCTGACATATCCTTACGTGAAGAGCATCGCCGCGCGGCTCGGCGTGACGCTGGTCCCGATCCCGATGGACGAGCACGGCGCGCGGCCCGACGCCATCCAGAAAGCGCATCGCGAAGCCCACCTGTCGGCGCTGTATCTCCAGCCCATCATCCAGAACCCGCTCGGCGTTACCATGAACGCAACGCGGCGCGCCGATATCATGCGCATCGCCGAGAAGCTCGATCTCACCATCATCGAGGACGCCGTCTACGGCTTCCTCGCCGACGACACGCCGCTCGCAGCGCTCGGGCCCGACCGCTGTATCGTGCTCGACAGCCTGTCCAAGAAGGTCGCGCCCGGCCTTGCGCTCGGCATCCTGGTCGCGCCGCCGCATCTGCGCGAGAGCGTGATGAGCGCGATCCGCACCGGCGGCTGGATCGCCTCCGGCCACGCGCTGGCGTCCGGGCAGCGGCTGATGGCCGACGGCACCGTCGCCGAGCTGACAAGGCTGAAGCGCATCGACGCCGCACGCCGCCAGCAGACCGCAGCGAGGCTCTTGGCCGGCTACCAGCTCGCCGCCGATCCGCGCGCCTATCATCTTTGGCTGACGCTGCCACCGCATTGGCGTTCGCAGACCTTCGTCGCCGCGGCAGCCCGGCGCGGCATCGCGCTGACGCCGTCCTCGACCTTCGCGATTGCTCATGGTCATGCACCGAATGCGGTGCGGCTCGCGCTCGCGCCGCCCTCGCCCGAGCAGCTCGATTCCGGCCTGCGCACGATCGTTTCGCTGCTCGGCACCAAGGAAGAGGATTTTGACTCGACGGAGTAGCGATCTATCTATGGCAGCAAGGACCGGGGTAGTTGATCGAAGCTGTAGCTCCGCGGCCGGTTGCGCCGGACGAAGCCGCCGACCCGCCAGGCGAACAGCGCGGCAAAGCCGAGAATGAACAGCGCGCCCGCGAACTCGCCGATCATCAGCGCGCGGATCAACAGCACCGCCATCGCCACCGTCAGCACCGCAAGGAAGACCAGCACCGCCGCATAGGCCATGCGGCCGAGGCCCGCGCTCAGCGTCGCCCGGCTGCCGGCCTTGGCCATGCGTGCATGCAGCGCGACGATGAACTGGCGAAAACCGCTGTCCTGCGGCGCCATCAGCGCGGCCGTTTGCCAGCTCGTCGACAGGATCGCGATGCGCCGACCATCGGCGTGGCTGACGTCGGCGCGAAAGCGGTGCTGCTGCATCGACACTGGGCGGAACGACAGCCGGATCGCGCTGATCTCGTCATAGCGCCACAGCGCGGAGCGCCCGGCGATGTGCCAGGACAGGCCCTCGTCCGTCAGCTCGAAACGGTGGGCCGAACCGATCAGCGAGGCCTTATAGGCATAGCTCGTGACTGCGTCAGCATCCGAAACCTGCATCTCGACATCGATCCCGTCCTCGCGATCCCGTCAGCGATCCGCTTGCGCGAACGCCCTCGCCCATCCTACAAGCGGGGCATGGCTGAGACGACCTTTTTTCCGCGCCGCCTGATTCTCGGCGCTGCCCTGATCTCCGGCGTGCTGCTCGCGCTCGCGGTGCATATGCTGGGCGCGCGCTACGGGCTCGACCTCGGCGGTCTCTGGCGCGCCGACACGCATGAGTTCATCCCGGCCGGCGCGGCGATCGCATGGTGGCTGATCGCCACCGTCGGCTTTTCCGGCGGCTATTTCACGGCATCATTGATGCAGAGCGCCGTCTCCGGCCAGATCCCGCAACGGATGCGCCAATTCCTGATCGCAGTCGGCGTGCTGCTGCTCGCGGGCGCGGGCCAGGCGGCCTCAGCACCGAGCCCGATCCCAACGGTCTCGGGTGTCCTGGCCGGGCTCGCTGCGCTGTGCCTCGGCGCTGTGATGGCATTTTGCGGCGCGCATTTTGCGTTGCGCCGCGGCTAGGCCATCACGCCGACGCGAGTAGCCGCGGCCGATCCAGCATGATCGCGATATCGGAAGCAGGCCGCGGCTTGCTGAACAGATAGCCTTGCGCCTGGGTACAGCCTTCACGCCGGAGCAGCTCGAGCTGCGCGTCATTCTCGACACCTTCCGCCGTGGTGACGATACCGAGGCTGCGGCCGAGGCCGGTCACAGCGCGGATGATCGCCATGGAATCCTCGCGCGTCGCCAGCTCCGACACGAACGAACGATCGATCTTGATCTTGTCGAACGGGAAGCTGCGCAAATAGCTCAGGGACGAATAGCCGGTGCCGAAATCGTCGAGCGAGATCCGCACGCCCATCGCGCGCAGCTCATGCAGGGTCGTCAGCGTCGCCTCGCTGTTCTGGAGCAGCACCGATTCGGTGATCTCGAGCTCGAGGCGGCGCGCATCAAGTCCCGAGATGGCCAGCGCCTCGGTCACCGATGCGATCAGGTTCGGGCTCTTGAACTGCACCGGCGACAAGTTGACGGCGACGTCGACATCGTCGGGCCAGGTCGCCGCGTCGGTGCAGGCGGAGCGCAGCACGAACTCGCCGAGCTGAACGATGAGCCCGGTCTCCTCGGCCAGCGGAATGAAGCTGATGGGTGCGATCAGCCCGCGCTGCGGGTGGTTCCAGCGCAGCAGCGCCTCGAAGGCGACGACGCGGCCGCTCGCGACGTCACGGATCGGCTGATAATACGCCATGAACTCGTCACGTTGCAGCGCCGCGCGTAGATCCATTTCCAGGAGGCGCCGCGCCTGCGCGCGCGCATCCATGCCGGTTTCGAAGAAGCGATAGGTGCCGCGGCCGTCCGCCTTGGCGCGGTAGAGCGCGAGGTCTGCGTTCTTCAGGAGCTCGTCCGGATGGCTGCCATCCTGCGGCGACAGCGAGATGCCGATCGAGACGCCGATCACGATCTGGTGGTCGTCGATCTTGTAAGGCGCCGAGATCACCTCGACGAGGCGCCCGGCAAGCGATCTCGCAGCGGTTTCCTCGGAACGTCCGATCTGGACCACCGCAAACTCGTCGCCGCCGAGCCGCGCCACGGTGTCGTGCTCGCCGACGGTGGCCTTCAGCCTGCGGCCGACTTCCTTTAGCAGCGCATCGCCGATCGGGTGGCCGAGCGAGTCGTTGATGTCCTTGAAGTGATCGAGATCGAGACAAAGCACCGCGAGCTGGTCACCCGACTTGGTCCGGCGCAGCCCATGCTCGAGCTGTTCGTGGAACAGCACGCGGTTCGGCAAGCTGGTCAGCGCATCATGGCGCGCCATGTGCGAGATCTTGGCCTGCGCCTCCAGCCATTCGGTGATGTCCTCGAAAGTGGCGACCCAGCCGCCGCCCTGCATCGGCTGGTTGACCACCCGGATGGAGCGGCCGAACCGGTTGACGACGTCGGTCGTGGTGCGCCCCTCTCGCGCGTCGGCGACAAGGCGGGCGAAGAATTCATCCGCGTCGCCCTGCCACTGGCCCTTCGCCTGCTCTTCCCTAAGCACGTCGACCAAAAGGCGGCCGGTGAGCAGGATGTCGGTGCGACGGAGCATCGCGGCATAGCGCTCGTTGAACAGGATGATCTTGCCGTTTGCGTCGAACATGCACAGTCCTTGCGACATGTTCTCGAGTGCGCTGTCCAGCACGATCTGCTGGCGCCCCAGTTCGCCCTTGGCGCGGCGGTCGAGCAGCGCGGCCACGAGCGCAATCGCGATGATCGCGACCGCAGCGCTGGCGGTGAGGAAGGACAGCGAGGCCGGCGGGATGGAGAGCCCGCTGATCGCGCGGGTCGGGTCCGGCGTCAGCAGCACCGCGCCCATCGCGGTGAAATGATGCGCGACAATGGCAAGCGTCAGCAGCGCAGTCGCGCTGAGCGCATGGGAGAGGTCGTCGCGCCGCGCGGCGATGAACAATGCGAAGCCCGCCAAGACGATTCCGAACAGCACCGAGGCGGCAACCGTGCTTCCGATCCAGGCCACGCGCGCCGGAATCTCCAGCGCCGCCATGCCGGTGTAGTGCATCGCCGCGACACCAGAGCCGACAATCGCGCCGCCGAGGGCGATCCACACCGGGCGCGAGGACGATACCGCGATGCTCAGCCCCACGAAGGTCACGGAGATCGCAAGGATCAAGGAGAGGAGCGTTACCGGGATGTTGTAGGCGCCGGCACCCCCCGGCCCGTAGGCGAGCATCGCGATGAAATGCGTCGCCCAGATGCCGCATCCGCTGACGACGGCATCCAGGGCGATCCAGACCAGACGTCCGGGGCCCTGCGTCGCGCGTGCGCGCTGGAACAGGCTGATTGCCGCCGCGCTGGCGAGCAGACACACCGCAGCGCCAAGCGCGACCAGTCGCCAATCGTGCTCGTCGGTGAGACAGAAGAGAACTTGATACATCGCCGGCCCCTATCGACCGGCACTTGAGCCGACAGAGATGGACGATTGGTAACTGGCTACAAACCTGCTCCGGGAATGGTGAATGGGAGATGTGCGCGTTCGCTCAATTGTTCATCCTCGCGCCGGCGCACCGACACCGATCACGGCGGCGGCAATCAGCAAGACCGCCGCCGAGATGACCAGCGACAGATGCAGCCCGGTCATGAACGCACGGTCCGACGCCACCAGCGAACCGAACAGGGCAACGCCGAGCACACTGCCGGTCTGCCGCGTCGCGTTCAGGACGCCGGCTGCGATGCCGGAGCGCGCCTTTTCGACGCTGCCGAGCAGCGTTGACGTCAGCGGCGGCACCAGTAGGCCGAGCCCGCCGCTGATCGCGATCGTCTGCGCGCATATCGCCCAATAGCTGGTCCCGGCTTCGATCCAGAGCAGGCCGAGACAGCCGAGTGCCGATATGCAGGCGCCGAGGACGATGGTCGGGCACGAGCCGATGCGCTCGGCTAGGCGCGGCGCTAGCAGATTGACCGGCAGAACCGCCGCCATCATCGGCACGAAGGCAAGCCCGGTCCACCACGCGGACAGCCCGTTGATCCTCTGGAAATACAGGCTGAGCACGAAGATCAGGCCGTAGATCGCGATGTTCACCAGCAGTCCCACGAGTGAGGTCAGCGTGAACAGCCGCTGGCCGAACAACGACAGCGGCAGCATCGGCTGCGCCGCGCGGCTCTCACGCCAGACAAAGAGCACGGCGAGAATGGCGGCTCCGACAAAGGCTGCGATCACGGCCGGATGGTCCCAGCCGAGCGCCCCGCCTTCGATGATTGCTCCGGCAAGCGCGCCCAGCGCACCGATTGCAGCCAGCTGTCCAAGCAGATCGATCTCGCGCGAGCGCGCCCGCGTGGTCTCGCTGGCATAGCGCCAGCTCAGCCACAGGCCGGCGAGCCCGATCGGCAGATTGACCAGGAAGATCGCGCGCCAGCCGACCAGCGTGATCAACGCGCCGCCGACAAACGGGCCGGCGGTGAGTGCAAGACTTGCTCCGGCGGCCCAGACCGCGACGGCGCGGCCGCGCTCGCGGTCGTCCGCATAGGCATGATTGAGCAGCGCAAGAGAATTCGGCACCAGGATCGCCGCCGCCAGGCCCTGAACCAGCCGTGCTGCGATCAGCACGACCGCATTGGGCGACAGCGCACAGGCGAGCGAGGCCGCGGTGAAGATGGCGAAGCCCGCCATGAAGACGCGCTTGGCGCCGATCCGGTCACCCAGCGCACCGGCCGTGAGGATGAAGGCGGCAAACGCGATGGTGTAGGCGCTGACCACCCATTGCAACTCGGCGACCCCGCCGCCGAGCGCCCTCCCCATTGCATCGAGCGCGGTGTTGACGATGGTGACGTCGAGCTGCACCACGCCATAGCCGAGGCTCATGGCGGCAAGCGTGAGGGAGGTTGCAAGATGCGAGCGGGCCCGCGGCGCAGCACTCGCGTTGTCAAAGGTTTGGTGTTTGATAATGCTTGCTCGCATGCTGCCACCTCGCTTGCAGCCCCATGCGAAATATACCCGTCCGGCGTGCCGCCATGTTTCGACAATGGCCGAATGATGGATGCGGATGCGCCCGGCCGCCACGCGTAAAGTACATCGCCCGTCTTGTGCGCAGTGGCGCACTGGGATGAGGACGGAAATAAGAAGACGCCGCGCGGACCATCGCGCGGCGTCTTCATCTTAGCTCCGTCTTGCCTCAGCTCGCCGCGCGCAGATTCACCTTGCTCTCGGCGAGTGTCGTCAGCTTCTTGTCGGTCGCCTTTTCCTCCTCAAGCGTCTTGGCAAGCACCGCCGCGCAATCATTGCGGCCGAGCTGCTTGGCCCAGGCGATCAGGCTGCCGTAGCGGGCGATCTCGTAATGCTCAGCGGCTTGGGCCGCATTGATCAGCGCCGCGTCGAGCACGGCCTTGTCGGCAACTTCGCCCGCCGTCTCGTCGGCTTCCTCGATGATGCCGTCGATCGCCGGGCAGTCGATCGCCTTCACGGCGACGCCGTGCATCTTGAACACTTCCTCGAGACGCGCCACGTGCTGCTTGGTTTCTTCAAGGTGCGTCAAAAAGCCCTGTTTCAGCTGCGGATCGGTGGCCTTGCTGGCCATTTTCGGCAGCGCCTTGGTGAGCTGCTGCTCGGCGTAATACACATCCTGGAGCTGGTGCACGAACAGGTCGTTCATGGTTTTGATGTCTTTTGTGAACAGTCCCATCGTTCCGGTCCTCTCGGTTTCGGGAACACGGCGGCATCGGCCTGCAGAAAGGCCGCCTGTTCCGCCATGTCCGGTTGCTGATGGGGCCTAACGAGCACGCGGCACCGACGTTCCAAGACACCCTCCGCCTGCGCTGGAACAATGCCGACGGCGCCAGGATTGAAACCGTCCTCCTCAAATACGAATGCGCTTTCCGAACCGCACGTCGCGACTCATATGCTTAACGCGCGTCGGATGTGAACCACATATGACAAAGTGGCTGGTCCAACGCAGAACCTATTGTTGTCAAGGGCTGCACAAGCCGCTGTTTTTGCCTTAAATGAGCTGGATCATGCCAAGCGATCGACGCCTGCCCTTTGGCCGTCATCGTACCCGCACTGGCCAATGCCTGGCCGGATCGGTCTTGCCCCCCGCCGGGAGGATGAATGCACGGACTGCTGCCCGCGCTGAAACGCGGCTTCAACAGATGGATTGGCTGGCGACGGCTCGGCATTGCCGCGAGCGTCTTCATCATCGCCTTCGCAATCACCACGCTGGTGCGGACCCTCAAGGGCATCGATACCGGAGTTATCTTGACGGCGTTGACCGAGATTCCTCGCGGGAATATCGGGCTGGCGGCGATCTGCGTTTTGTTTGCGTTCTGCACGCTGACATTCTACGACTTTTTCGCACTGCGAACGATCGGCAAGAAGCACGTGCCCTATCGCATCGCGGCGCTCTCCAGCTTCACGTCCTATTCGATCGGCCACAACATCGGCGCTACCGTCTTCACCGGCGGAGCGATCCGCTTCCGGATCTATTCGGATTACGGGCTGAACGCGATCGACGTCGCCAAAATCTGCTTCCTGTCGGGCCTGACCTTCTGGCTCGGTAACATCTTCGTGCTCTCGATCGGCATGGCCATCCATCCGGGTGCGGCGTCGTCGATGGATCAGCTGCCGTCGTCGATCAACCGGTTGATCGCGCTCGGCGGCCTCGCCTCGATCGGCGCTTATCTGGTCTGGCTCTGCATGGGTGAGAAGCGGCGCGAGCTCGGCCAGAAGGGCTGGAAGGTGGTGCTGCCCTCGGCGCCCCTGACGCTGGTGCAGATCCTGATCGGCGTGATCGATCTCGGCTTCTGCGCCACGGCGATGTACCTGCTGATGCCGGCCAATCCACCGATCGACTTCATGTCGCTCGCCGTTGTGTTCATCCTGGCAACGCTGCTCGGCTTTGCCAGCCATGCGCCGGGCTCGATTGGCGTATTCGATGCCGCCATGCTGGTGGCGCTCCCCGAATTCGGCCGCGAGGAGCTTCTGGCGACGCTGCTGGTGTTCCGCATCCTCTATTTCGTGATCCCGTTCGGCCTCGCCATCTCCATCATGGGCACGCGCGAGCTCTGGATGAACGTGGTCGCGCCGTGGCAGGAGCGGCGGCGGCTGGCGGAGGCCTGCACCCAGGCCAACCTGCCCAAGCAGGTGGCCGCGATGGAGCGCGAGCGTGCGCTGCGGCAGGCCGGCAAGCGGTAGGCCACTCAGACAAAGGTTGCGGGCGGGCAGCGATCCTCTCTTATTTCCGCCTCAACTTTGCCGTTGAACACGCGGGCCATGATCCCTCCCTCCTTTCGCACCCTCTCCGCAGGCGCCCTGCTGCTTGCCGGGATTCTGACCGCTTTGCCGCTCGAGCGCGCCGCCGCTCAAGACGCCGGCGCCATGCAGATCAGCTGGGAGGTGCGCAACCGCTTCCGCCTGTTCCGCGAGGAGCGCGATTTCCTGCTCCATGTCGAGAATGCGCGCAACCGCAGCATCCTGGCCGCCGAGCAGTCGCTGGAGCTCCAGAGCGAGGGCCGCGGCTGGGCCCGCAACATGGTCAACCGGCTCTGCATCGATCTCCAGGGCCGGGTCAACCAGCCCTGCACCCGCGACAACGTCAAGGAGAACTACATCACCCCGATCGATCATCCCGTCACCGTGCGCCTCGTCGGCACAGTGCCGGTCGGCGCCACCTGCACCTGGTCGTTCGATGACGGCGACGGGCCGCAAGCGTCGACCTTCGATTGCGCCGAGCCGGTCAATTTGCGCGTCCGTTACGGCAAGCAGACGGTCGCGACCGTCGACGTCTCCTCCGGCTCCGATCCGACCCAGCGGGTCCAGGCCGAGATCCAGGTTCGCGACATTTTCGTCGCCGGCCTCGGGGACAGTATCGCCTCCGGCGAAGGCAATCCGGACCGGCCGCTGGCGCTGTCGGACGAAGGTTTCTGCTTCCGCTCCTATCTCGGCACCGCCGGCGCGCAGTACTATCGGCCGAGCCGCGCCGGCTTCAAAGGCGGCCGCGCCTGCGAGGCGCCGGACACGCTCGCCAACTGGCAACGCTACAGTGCGCTCTGGTTCAACGCGCCCTGTCACCGCTCGCTCTACAGCTATCAAGCCCGCACCGCGCTGGCGCTCGCGGTGCGCTACACCCATATCGCCGTGACCTTCCTGCCGCTCGCCTGCACCGGCGCCAGCATCGGCGACGGACTGCTCGGCTCGCAGCGCGCCCGCGAATGCCCGCCCGGCAAGACCGGCGTCTGCAACACCAGCGTGAACGCGCAGGTCGCCGAGCTGCGCGAAGCGCTCACCGCGGCGAAGAAGCGCCAGCCCGACCGCACGCTCGATCTCGTGCTGCTCTCGGTCGGCGCCAACGACGTCTATTTTTCCGGCCTCGTCGCCGACGTCATCGTCGACACCGCGACCGAGCGCGCGCTGTTCCGCCGCTCCGGCGTGATGGCGAGCGTCGACGATTCCCGCGACGCGCTGGCGCGCGAGCTGCCGCAGAATTTCGTCAAGCTGCGCGAGGCGCTGAAGCCGCTGGTCGGCGGCGACCTCTCACGTGTGGTCTATGTCTCCTACGCCAACCCGGCGCTCGCCGATGGCGGCGTGCCCTGCCGCGGCGGCCGTGGCGGCTTCGACATCCATCCATCCTTCAATGCCGATCCGCAGCGCCTCGCCCGGGTCTCCACCTTCGTCGACACCGAATTCCTGCCGCAGCTGAAGGGCCTCGCCACCTGCACCCGTGGCGCGCTCTGCCGCGATCCCGAAGCCGATCGCATGACCTTCGTCGATGCGCACCAGGCCGCGTTCGCCGATCACGGCTTCTGCGCCCATTCCGGCAACGATCCCGAATTCGACCGCACCTGCTTTGCCGAGAACGGCCAGAGCTTCAATCCCGACATCGTGACGGCGGCGAGTCAGCCGATGCTGTGCGGTCGCGGCGCCTCGGAATATCGCGCCTACCTGCCCCGTGCCCGCTGGATCCGCGACGCCAACGACAGCTATTTTGCTGCGATGACCTATCCGCAAGGATTGCCGGCCGCGAGCCAGCCGACCGACATCCATGACGCCACCTGGGGCGTGCTCTCCGCCGTCTATGGCGGCGCCGTGCATCCAAGCGCCGAAGGCCACGCCGCGATGGCCGATGCCGCACTGCCTGCTGCGAGCGCCGTGCTCGGGCTGGATGCAGTACCGCCAAGCGTGACGCGCGGATTTCTGCCGCAGCTATTGCCGAGCGCCCGGCAGTAAAAGCAAGAGCGAGCTCTCTCCACACCGTCATTGCGAGCGCAGCGAAGCAATCCAGAGTCCCTCTGCGGAAAGAGCCTGGATTTGCTTCGCTGCGCTCGCAATGACAAGTGCGGGGCTCACGGCTCTAATCTCCTCGCATCGTTCCCCTCATCTGCCGTTCCATCAATCCAAAAACGGCATCGATCGATACTCCCTTGAACTTGGACACTTTGCCGCGCGCGCCTCTAGGAGTCGCCTTGAGGAAATGTTCGAGTTCTAAGGAGGCGCGTGATGAGCGCAGTGGTGTCCGCGGCGGACGTGAGGAGGTCTCGCGTCAGGCTGTTCATCGTGACCATGTTGTTCCTGGTCACCACCGTCAATTATGCCGACCGCGCAACGCTGTCGATCGCAGGCCCCGCACTCTCCAAGGAGCTGCATCTCGATCCGGTCGCGATGGGCTACATCTTCTCGGCGTTCGGCTGGTCCTATGTGATCGCGCAGGTGCCGGGCGGCTGGTTGCTCGACCGCTACGGCTCGCGCCTCGTCTATGCCTTCAGCATCATCGTTTGGTCGATCTTCACGATGATGCAGGGCTGGGTCGGCTTCTTCAGCGCCGGCACTGCGATCGTCGTGCTGTTCGCGTTACGCTTCCTGGTCGGCATCGCCGAAGCGCCCTCCTTCCCCGCCAATGCGCGCATCGTCGCGGCCTGGTTTCCGGGCAACGAGCGCGGCACCGCGTCGGCGTTCTTCAATTCGGGGCAGTATTTCGCGACCGTGATCTTCGCGCCGCTGATGGGCTGGATCGCGCACGCCTACGGCTGGCGCTTCGTGTTCTTCGTGATGGGCGCGCTCGGCATCGTCATGGGCCTCGTCTGGATCAAGACCATCTACGGCCCGAAGGAACATCCTTCGATCAACGATGCCGAGTTCGACTACATCAAGGAGGGCGGCGCGCTCGTTGATCTCGACGCGCCCAAGGACGATCTGAAGCAGGAGCGCGCGCCTCAATCCGGCTCCGGGTGGGACCACATCCGCCAGTTGCTCTCCAACCGCATGATGCTCGGCGTCTATCTCGGCCAGTATTGCATCAACACGTTGACCTATTTCTTCCTGACCTGGTTTCCGGTCTACCTCGTCAAGGAGCGTGGGCTGTCGATCCTGCAAGCCGGCTTCGTCGCGACGCTCCCGGCGCTGTGCGGCTTCATCGGCGGCGTGCTCGGCGGCATCATCTCCGACGCCATCCTGCGCAAGACGGGCTCGCTGACCCTGGCGCGCAAGATCCCGATTGTCGGCGGCATGCTGCTGTCGATGTCGATCATCGCCTGCAATTATGTCGACGGACAGGCATTCGTGGTCGGCTTCATGGCGCTCGCCTTCTTCGGCAAGGGCATCGGCGCGCTCGGCTGGGCGGTCGTCTCCGACACCTCGCCGAAGGAAGCCGGCGGCGTGTCCGGCGGCCTGTTCAACACGTTCGGCAATCTCTCCTCGATCACCACCCCGATCGTGATCGGCTACATCCTGGCCGCAACCGGTTCGTTCAACGGCGCGCTGGTGTTCGTTGGTCTCAACGCGCTGGTGGCGGCGTTCGCCTACCTCGTGATCGTCGGCAAGATCGAGCGGGTGGTGCTCAAACGTTCCTCCTGAGAGCTCCGAGCAATCGGAGCGGACCAGGCAACTCAACGGCGGCTTAATCAGCCGCCGTCTTTGTTTTGGGGGTGATCGATGCTAGAAGTGCCGGGGAAACGCCTTATCCATCTAAGGCATGTATCGATGTTCGACCTCAACCAGCTCCGCTGTTTCGTCACGGTGGCGGAGGAATTGCATTTCGGCCGCGCCGCCGCGCGGCTGAACATGACCCAGCCGCCTTTGTCGCGGCAGATCCAGGTGCTCGAGCACATCATCGATGCGCCGCTTCTGGAGCGTACCAGCCGCTCGGTGCGCCTGACGCCCGCGGGGCGCAGCTTCCTGCCGGAGGCGCGGCGCATTCTCAAGCTTGCGGAAAGCGCCTCGCAGGTCGCCCGCCGCATCGCGCTCGGCAAGACCGGCTCGCTGAAGATCGGCTTCACGGCCGCCGCGGCCTACGGCTTCCTGCCTGAGCTCGTCGCCGCCTGCCGTGCAAAGCTGCCTGAAGTGGATTTCTCGCTGAAGGAGATGG
The DNA here is from genome assembly GCF_023073875.1 of Bradyrhizobium sp. 154. NCBI lineage: Bacteria > Pseudomonadati > Pseudomonadota > Alphaproteobacteria > Hyphomicrobiales > Nitrobacteraceae > Bradyrhizobium > Bradyrhizobium sp. 154. The sequence goes on along the minus strand of NZ_JADPKG010000117.1, from coordinate 252,411 downwards.
TGTCCGGCGACCAGTTCGAGGCGCTGACCTCGGGCCAGATCGACGCCGGCCTGCTGAGGCCGCCGATCGCGCGTCCCGAGCTTGCCAGCCGCCGCGTCGTTGCCGAGCCCCTGCTCGCCGCGATCCCGAAGAAGCATCCGCTGGCGAACGCCGACAGCGTCACCATCAAGGATTTCGACGACCAGCCCTTCGTGATGTATTCGCCTTACGAGAGCCGCTACTTCCACGATTTGCTGGTGGCGCTGTTCACGCGCGCCGACGTGCTGCCGCGCTACGTCCAGCATCTCAGCCAGATCCACTCGATCCTCGCCATGGTGCGCGCCGGGCTCGGCCTCGCCATCGTGCCGGCGGCGGCGGCGAGCCTGAAGATCTCCGACGTGCGGCTGCGGCCGCTGAAGCTGCGCACCCGCCTTCCGGTCGAGCTCTTCATGGTCTGGCGCCGCGACGACGAGAATCCGTTGCTCTCGGCCCTCGTCAAAATCGCCGGTGAATTGTCCTCCGCGGAGGTGATAGAGGATTGATGCTCAATCTGCATCAGTCGATATAGGCTTTGGCTTGGACGCGCATCGAACGGTTTCCTAAACACCGGCCCATGGACGCGCAGGCTTGCGTCCTCCACAACACGCAAGAAGGGAGCCGCGCCCATGAGCAAGATGACCCCGCCGGAGATGGCCCAGAAGATCGGATCTGGCCTCCTGTCCTTCCCCGTCACGCCGTTCAGGGCTGACTACTCCTTCGACGAGGCGACCTATCGCGCTAACATGGACTGGCTGTGCGGCTATGACGTCGCCGGCCTGTTCGCCGCCGGCGGCACCGGTGAGTTCTTCTCGCTGACGCCGACCGAGGTTCCGCAAATCGTCAAGATCGCCGTCGAGGAGACCAAAGGCCGCGTGCCAGTGCTCGCCGGCACCGGCTACGGCACCGCAATCGCCCGCGAAATCGCCCTTGGTGCCGAGAAGGCCGGCGCCGACGGCCTGTTGCTGCTGCCGCCCTATCTCACGCATGCCGAGCAGGAGGGTCTCGCCGCCCATGTCGAGGCAGTCTGCGCTGCCGTGAAGATCGGCGTCATCGTCTACAACCGCGACAACGCCATTCTCCAGCCCGACACGCTGGCTCGCCTTGCGGAGCGCTGCCCGAACCTCGTCGGCTATAAGGACGGCATTGGCGACATCGAGCTGATGACCCGCGTCTATACCAAGCTCGGCGACCGCCTGACCTATATCGGCGGCCTGCCGACCGCGGAGACCTTCGCGCTGCCCTATCTCGACATGGGCGTGACGACCTATTCCTCGGCCGTGTTCAACTTCGTGCCGGAATTCGCCACCAACTTCTACGCCGCCGTGCGCAAGCGCGACCATGAGACGATCCACGCCGGCCTGAAGAACTTCATCCTGCCGCTGATCGCGATCCGCAACCGCAAGAAGGGCTATGCAGTCTCGATCATCAAGGCCGGCATGAAGGTGATCGGCCGCGACTCCGGCCCGGTCCGTCCGCCGCTGACCGATCTCACCGAGCAGGAGGTGGCGGAACTGACCGCGCTAGTAAAGAATCTGCCCGCCATCCGATCGACACAACAGGCAGCAGAATAGCGAACGACAATAGAGAGGAGCGTGCGATGGTCCAGACGGAGATCTCTGGCGCACCGGTCGTCACATCGATGCAAGTGATCCCGGTCGCGGGCCGCGACAGCATGCTCCTCAATTTGAGCGGCGCGCATGCGCCGTTCTTCACCCGCAATATCGTCATCCTCACCGACAATTCCGGTCATACCGGCGTCGGTGAGGTGCCCGGCGGGCAGAAGATCTGGCAAACGCTCCAGGACGCCCGCGATCTCGTGATCGGCAAGACCGTCGGCGCCATGAACAACATCCTCGCCGACGTCCGCACCACTTTCGCCGACCGCGATGCCGGCGGTCGCGGTAAGCAGACGTTCGACCTGCGCGTCATGATTCACGCGGTCACAGCGATCGAATCCGCACTGCTCGATTTGCTCGGCCAGCATCTGGGCCTGTCCGTCGCGGCGCTGCTCGGCGAGGGCCAGCAGCGCAACAGCGTCGAGACGCTCGGCTACCTCTTCTTCGTCGGCGACCGGCGCAAATCCCGCCTGCCCTATGTGGAAGGCGAGACCGGCAAGGCGGAATGGTTCAACCTCCGCCACCAAGAGGCGATGACGCCGGAGAGCGTGGTGCGGCTCGCGGAGGCCACCCACGACCATTATGACTTCGCCGATTTCAAGCTCAAGGGCGGCGTGCTCCGCGGCGAGCAGGAGATCGAGGCCGTCACCGCCATCGCAAAACGCTTCCCGAACGCGCGCGTCACGCTCGATCCCAACGGCGCCTGGTCGCTCGATCAGGCTGTCCGGCTTTGCAAGGACATGCACGGCATCCTCGCTTACGCTGAGGACCCCTGCGGCGCCGAGGCCGGCTTCTCCGGCCGCGAGATCATGGCCGAGTTCCGCCGCGCCACGGGCTTGCCGACCGCGACCAACATGATCGCGACCGATTGGCGGCAGCTTTCTCATGCGCTGCGTCTCGGCGCGGTGGACATTCCGCTGGCCGATCCCCATTTCTGGACCATGCAAGGCTCGGTGCGCGTCGCCCAGACCTGCCGCGACAATGGCCTGACCTGGGGCTCGCACTCCAACAACCATTTCGACATTTCGCTCGCCATGTTCACCCATGTCGGCGCCGCCGCACCTGGCAAGGTCACCGCGATCGACACCCGCTGGATCTGGCAGGACGGCCAGGCGCTCACCAAGGAGCCGCTCCAGATCAAGGGCGGCAAGATTGCCGTCCCGGACAGACCTGGTCTGGGTATCGAAATCGACAGGGCCGCCATCGACGCCGCGCATGACCTCTACAAGCAGCATGGACTTGGCGCCCGGGATGACGCTATTGCCATGCAGGACCTGATCCCCGGCTGGACCTTCGACGACAAGCGTCCCTGCCTCGTTCGCTAAGAAACTCCGGCATGATTCCGGAAAAGTGGGTACCGGTTTTCCGAGAGGGATCATGCCCCTAATGACTTGGAGGAATACATGACTGCGATCCTGAAGAACTTCATCGGCGGCGAATGGGTCGACGGCTCCGGCGTCACCAGGAATATCAACCCCTCCAACACCAACGACCTCGTCGGCGAATATGCCAAGGCCGACAAGGCGCAGACCGAAAAGGCGATCGCCGCCGCCAAGGCCGCCTTCCCCGCCTGGGCGCGTTCGACGCCGCAGGAGCGCTATGACGCGCTGAACAAGATTTCTCTCGAAATCCTGGCCCGCAAGGAAGAGCTCGGCCGCCTGCTCGCGCGCGAGGAAGGCAAGACGCTGCCGGAAGGCATCGGCGAAGTCGCCCGCGCCGGCCAGATTTTTGCGTTCTTCGCCGGCGAAGCGCTGCGCCTGATCGGCGAGAAGGGCGCCTCGGTGCGTCCCGGCCTCGACGTCGAGCTCACCCGCGAGCCGATGGGCGTCGTCGGCATGATCACGCCCTGGAATTTCCCGATAGCGATCCCCGCCTGGAAGATCGCGCCCGCGCTCTGCTACGGCAACACGGTGGTGTTCAAGCCGGCCGAGCTGGTGCCGGGCTCGGCGCACGCGCTGTCCGAGATCATCACCCGCTCCGGCATTCCCGCGGGCGTGTTCAACCTTGTCGTTGGCTCCGGCTCCGTGGTCGGCCAGACGCTGCTCGAACACCCGGACGTCGCCGCGATTTCCTTCACCGGTTCGGTTCAGACCGGCCGCAAGATCGCGCAGGCCTGCGTGCTGTCGAATCCGATGAAGAAGTTCCAGCTCGAGATGGGCGGCAAGAACCCGCTAGTCGTGCTCGACGATGCCGACCTCAAGACCGCCGTCGAGGTCGCCGTCAACGGCGCCTTTTTCTCGACCGGCCAGCGCTGCACCGCTTCCTCCCGTCTGATCGTCACCGAAGGCATCCACGACCGCTTCGTCGCCGCGATGGCCGAGCGCCTGAAGGGCCTGTCGGTGGACGACGCGCTCAAGGCCGGCGTGCATATCGGCCCCGTCGTCGACCAGAGCCAGCTCGATCAGGACCTGCGCTACATCAAGATCGGCCAGGACGAGGGCGCCAAGCTTGCGTGGGGCGGCGAGCTGCTCAAGCGCGAGACGCCGGGCCACTACCTCCAGCCGGCGCTGTTCACCGAAGCCAACAACAATATGCGCATCGCGCGCGAGGAAATCTTCGGACCCGTCGCCGCCGTGATCCGCGCCAAGAACTACGAAGAGGCGCTGGCGATCTCCAACGACACCGAGTTCGGCCTGGCTTCCGGCATCTGCACCACCAGCCTGAAATACGCCTCGCACTACAAGCGCAACAGCGAGTCCGGGATGGTGATGGTCAATCTGCCGACCGCCGGCGTCGACTATCACGTGCCGTTCGGGGGGCGGAAGGGCTCGAGCTACGGCGCCCGCGAGCAGGGCTCGTACGCGCGCGAGTTCTACACCACGGTGAAGACGGCTTATACCTTCCCTGGCTGATAGGCCGGGATCGCGTCGCAAGCGTAGGTGCCCACCTCTCCCTTTGGGAGAGGTGAGCGAAAGCACGGCTTCTCCCGTTCTTCAGGAAAGCGTATGGACCAGTCAGTCGCAGCGAAAGAGCAACCTCGCTACATCAAGCTCAACGAGCGCGACAATGTTGCGATCGTCGTCAATGATTTCGGGCTTCCCGCCGGCACCCGCTTTGCCTGCGGGCTGACGCTGCGCGCCTTCGTGCCGCAGGGGCACAAGACGGCGCTGGTCGACATCGCGCGAGACGCGCCGATCATCCGCTACGGCGAGGTGATCGGCTACGCGCTGTCGCCGATCCTGGCCGGCGAATGGGTGGATGAGGCGCGCATTCGCATGCCGGAAGCCCCTGCCCTCGACAAGCTCGAAATCTCGACGGCCGTGCCCGCGCCGCTGCCGCCGCTCGAAGGTTTCACCTTTGAGGGCTATCGCAATCCCGACGGCTCGGTGGGCACCAAGAACATCCTCGGCATCTCCTCCTCCGTGCAATGCGTCAAGGGCACGATGGAATATGCGGTGAAACGCATCCGCGCCGAGCTGTTGCCGAAGTACCCGAACGTCGATGACGTCGTCCCCCTCACCCACGCCTATGGCTGTGGCGTCGCCATCACCGCGCCCGACGCGGTGGTGCCGATCCGCACGCTGCAGAACATCGCGCTCAATCCGAATTTCGGCGGCGAGATTCTGGTCGTCGGGCTTGGCTGCGAGAAGCTCGCGCCGGAGCGGCTGGTGCCGGAAGGCGTCAGCGATGCGATCGTGCGCATGCAGGACGAGGCCTTCGATGGCTTTGGTGCGATCGTCGATGCGATCATGACCCAGGCCGAGGCGCGGCTGAAGGTGCTCAACACGCGCAAGCGCGAGACCTGCCCGGCCTCCGACCTCGTGATCGGCCTGCAATGCGGCGGCAGCGACGCGTTCTCCGGCGTCACCGCCAATCCCGCCGTCGGCTTCGCCGCGGACCTGTTGGTGCGTGCCGGTGCCACCGTGATGTTCTCGGAAGTCACAGAGGTGCGCGACGCCATCCAGCTGCTCACGCGACGCGCCATCAACGAGGACGTCGGCCGCGCGCTGGTGCGCGAGATGGCCTGGTACGATTCTTATCTTGCCCGCGGCGGCGCCGATCGCAGCGCCAACACCACGCCCGGCAACAAGAAGGGCGGCCTTGCCAACATCGTCGAGAAGTCGCTGGGCTCGATCGTCAAGTCCGGATCGTCCGCCATCACCGGCGTGCTTTCGCCCGGCGAGAAGGCGACTCAGAAAGGCATGCTGTTCGCGGCAACTCCTGCCTCCGACTTCATCTGCGGCACGCTCCAGCTCGCCTCCGGCATGACGCTGCAGGTGTTCACCACCGGCCGCGGCACGCCCTACGGCCTTGCGGCCGCCCCCGTCATCAAGGTCGCAACCCGCAGCGAACTCGCGCGGCGCTGGAAGGACCTGATCGACTTCGATGCCGGCCGCATCGCCACCGGCGAGAAAACCATCGAGGAAACCGGCTGGGACCTGTTGCGCCTGATCCTCGACGTCGCCAGCGGCCGGACAAAACCGTGGTCGGACCGCTGGGGCATCCACAACGATCTCACGCTGTTCAATCCGGCGCCGGTGACCTGAAGAAAGCGATCGACGAAACGATCTTGAAACCGAACCCTGAAGCGTTTCGTCTTCCTTTCACCGCCGCTACCCATCGAGGACTTACCGCGTTCACGTCATGCTGCCCGGCATGAAGCAGCGCACGCGCGGATGGCCGTCGATATAGTGTTTCCACACCATGGTGCGGCCGATCTTGTTCGGCACGGTGATCACCGCGCCGTCGGGCACCACGACCCATTCGTTGTCGATGCGCACGCGGTAGCGGCCGCGATCGGACTCCCAATCGACGTCGGCGATGACGTAGCCGTCGGCGTCGGTGCAGCATTGTCCGAACTCGCTGTGCAGGCTTTCGAACCAGGGTTTTAGCGGCGAGTTGGCGTAGCGCCCGTCGTCGCGCGCCAGCGCCGATGTGGCCAGCAGCGTCATAAGGCCCAGCAGCGGGGCCGCACGCGATGTTGCAGATCTCATGTCGTCTCCGCGGATCGAAATCATCGCCGCGAGGGACAACGCCTGCCGTTCGCCTTTCGCGGCTCGGCGAAAGGCGTGAAGGACAGCGACTCACCCCCCAACAGCTTTGCGGAGGCTATGCAATTCCAGCGCCAGCACGCATTCCGGGGAACTACTGGCGGAGGGCGGAATGATCGACGCGTTGCGGCGGATGCGCACCATCATCGGGCTCGCCGAAGGCGAGACCCGGTGGCGGGCCGATGACGCCAGTGAATGGGAAAGCAGCCGGGATGATACCCAGCGTGAAGCGCCCTTACTGCTTGGGCGCCGGCGCCACCATCGCGCCGCCCTTCTTCGCCGCAGGGGCCGCCGGCTTCGCGGCGGCGGCCTGCGCAGGGAGATATTTTGCCACGATGGCAGGATCGATCTGCGCGATGTTGGCATCCGGCAGCCGCGTCCAGGTCTCGTCCTTGCCGAGCAGCGCGATGCCAAGATAGCCGCGCAGCGTCAGGGTCTGGCCGTCTGGACTGATCTTCATGTTGGCCTTCCAAATCTGGCCGTCGCGCGGATTGAGCACATTGCCGCCTTCGTACTTCAAGCCTTCGCGCTTCATGTTGCGGACGAAGGAGATGCCGAGCACCGGCGCGTTCTTGCGGTCGTCCGTGCACTTGGAGCAGACCTCGTTCGGATCGTCGCCGGGCCGCGGGAAGGTCTTCGCGATCACGCCTTCGAAGACGCCGTTGCGGTCAATGAAGAGAAACCATCCGACCGTCTTGCCGTCTTCGATCTTCTGCCAGAGCCCCGCCGCCGTAGGCTCGGCGGTCTGTGCCGCAGACGGTGTCACCGCAAGAAGCGACAACGCGAGCGCGAGGAAGGGGAGCAGCCGAGAGCTGGAAAGAAGATTCTGCATTAGATCACCTTGCTATGCCAATCACTTGCTAGCCAGGACTGGATGGCCACAGAGTACGGCGATTTCGCGAACGGCTCCAGCACCAGAACATGGGACTTGGCCTTCCGGCCCCAACCGCTCAGTTGACGCCGAGCTTCTTTTGCAGACTGGAGGACGAGGTCGTGTACTGGAACACCAGCCGCTTCTCCGGATAGACGTAGCGATGGGCTTTTTGCGACATCAGCGCCCCCTCGTGGAAGCCGCACAGGATCAGCTTGATCTTGCCGGGATAGGTGTTGATGTCGCCGATTGCGAAGATGCCGGGCACGTTGGTCTCGAACGCGGATGTCTCGACCGGCACTAGATTGTTCTCCAGCGCGATGCCCCAGTTCGCAACCGGCCCGAGCTTCATGGTCAGGCCGAAGAAGGGCAGCATGGTGTCGCAGGCAATTTCAGTCATGGTGTTGTCGTTGCCCTTGATGGTGGCACCAGAGAGCTTGCCATCAATGCCGGAGAGCGCCGTGACTTGGCCGAGCCGCAGATCCATCTTGCCGCCTGCGACCAGCGCGCGCATCTGCTCGACGCTGTGGGGCGCGGCGCGAAACTCGTCGCGCCGGTGCAGCAGCGTGATGCGCTTGGCAAGTGGATGCAGATTGAGTGTCCAGTCCAGCGCGGAATCGCCGCCGCCGACGATCAGCACGCTCTTGTCACGAAATGTCTCCATCTTGCGCACGGCGTAGTGCACTGAAGTGCCTTCATAGGCCTCGATCCCCGGGACCGGCGGGCGCTTGGGCTGGAACGAGCCGCCGCCGGCCGCGATCACCACCACCTTGCATTCGAACACCTTGCCGGCATCGGTGGTGCAGCGGAATGCAGGATCGCCGATCTTCTCCACCGTCTCGACCATCTCGCCGAGATGGAAGGTCGGATGGAACGGCTTGATCTGTTGCATCAGCGCCTCGGTCAGCCCCTGGCCCGAGACCTGGGGAATGCCGGGAATGTCGTAAATCGGCTTTTCCGGATAGAGCTCGGCGCATTGGCCGCCGACCTTGTCGAGAATGTCGACGAAATGCGCCTTCATGTCGAGAAGGCCAAGCTCGAAGGCGGCGAACAGACCGCACGGGCCGGCGCCAATAATCAGCACATCGGTTTTGATCACGTCGCTCATGTCGTCTCTTTTATCGGTCGTTACCGGTTGGACGGCGTCCCTTAGGCCGAGGGTGACCCTGCCTGTCTAGCCAACGGGGATGGATCAGGGAAGGCATAAAAGCGGGAGCGCCCCGCAGCCGCACCCACTTGCCGGGTCAAACTAACTGGGCTGTAACGAGCAAGGATATGACGGAGATCAATCGGTGAACGCACCAAGCCACCTCGATACGACGCCGCGCCTGGAAGACTACCCATATCGCCTCAGCGACAACGTGCGCTTCGGCGATCTCGATCCCAACCAGCACGTCAACAACGCCGTCTACGCCACCTATTTCGAGACCGGCCGTGTCACGCTGATGAAGCTCCCGGAATATGGGCTGACGCCGCCGGGTCTTGCCTGGATCATGGTGCGGCTCGACATCCATTTCCGCGCCGAGCTGCACTGGCCGAACACCATCGAGCTCGGCCTCGGCGTGGTCAAGCTCGGACGAACGTCGGTGACCTTCGAGCAGGTCGTATTCTCGCAAGGAAAGTGCATCGCGTCGGCGAATTCGGTCGGCGTGATGATCGACGAAGCGTCGCGGCGGCCGACGCCGCTCACAGCGGAAGTGATCGCAAAGCTGAGACCCTGGCACAAGCGCGGCATCGAGGTCGCGCCGGCGAGGACATAGTTACCTAATCGAGTGGATCAGGCCTGGCGTTCCGGCGTCGCGACGACGAGCCCGTCGAGTTCGTCGGAGACCTTGATCTGGCAGGACAGGCGCGAGTTCGGGCGCACGTCGAAGCCGAAGTCGAGCATGTCCTCTTCCATCGGCGTCGGGTTGCCGACCTTCTCGCGCCAGGCTTCGTCGACATAGACATGGCAGGTCGCGCAGGCACAAGCGCCGCCGCATTCGGCCTCGATGCCCGGAATGCTGTTGCGGATGGCGGCTTCCATCACGGTTGCGCCGTTCTCGATTTCCACCGTGCGGGTTTCGCCCTTGTGGTCGACAAAGTGAATCTTGGCCATGTGTGCTCGTGCTGCCGCGGTGCTTGGAATGAAGGAGGGGTCCCGGCCTGTCCTATAACGGGTCGGTCAGCCCGGCGCCATAGCGTTTTCGGCGCGCGGTGAATCCCGCTTCGCGGGAAGAAAACGCGTCAAAACAAAAGAGTAGAACCCGGTTCTGACAGTCCGCGCCTTAAGGCTTCAGCATCGCCTCGATGGCGGCGCGAGCCTCGGTGACCGCCTCTTTCAAGGCAGCAAGGGCGTGGGGCCGACCATGGCCGGTGCGGATCGCGGTCTCCAGGCTGCCTGCGGCATCGGCCACGGCAAAGGCGCCGATCCCTCGTGCCGAGCCTTTGAGCTTGTGGGCCAGTGCGCCCGCCTCGGTCGGCAGCGCCGTCATCGCTGCAACCAGGCGGACCGCCTGCTCGGCGAACATCGCCAGCACTTCCCGTTCCAGCTCGGCATCGCCGAGCGTCATGCGGGCAAGGTGATCGAGGTCGAGCGGACTGTCGATGGGTGCAAGCGGGGGCGAGGGCATCCAGTCCATCCGTTGCAGTTCAGGCGTCATGACCCAGGCCCCGGCAGCGCGCGATCGTCCCGCCGGTCCGGCGGTCAGGTTCCTCCCACCCAAGCATGAAAATGGTTAACGAAATGTTTGGGCCGTTTTACGCAATTTCGCCGATTTGTTGACGAGAAGTTGCCGCAATCGGCCGAGTTCGGTGGAGAATTGCATTTAGTGCTAAGGCGTTACGGCGCGATCCTGTTAACGATGATTAACATTGTCTTAATCGCAGCCATTTCATTCGCGACGCTCTGCCAATAGGATGTTGCAGAAATTGGCGGACAAGCCGTCCGGGTGGGGACGGCTCGGAGATCCGCGCAAGCGGCATGATCCGGTCTGTGGGCTTGCGTATCGCGCAGGGCTCGCGGGGGGACGCGTACAAGTAACGAGGGCTCGGACTGAACATGGCGAACACTCCGAAAAAGGCCAAAGACCCCACAGAAGTTGCGCTTTCTGCGATCCAGGAAGCCCTTAACATTAGTGACACCGCTGCGGATACCAGCCGCAACGCCGCGATGCGCAACGAGACGGTGCCTCCGGTGGGGCCGCCCGCGCCTCCGGTCTTCGACGAGCCGAGCTTCGAGTCGCGCCCCGCCGCCAACGAACGCGCAACTGCGTTCGACCCGATCGAGGAGCCGCGCACCTCCCGCCGCGCCGCCAATGACGACCGTGAGACCATCGGCCAGTTGCTCCAGGCGCTTCAGAGGGGCCGCCCTACCCGCAACGTCTACACCTTCGCCACCATCTTCGCCGGCGTCTGGCTCGCCGCCTGCGCCGCGCTGACATTCGGCTTCCTGCCCTCGATCCAGGCCGCCATGGGCCAGAGCGGCGGCGTGCTCGTCGTTGCCGGCCTGATCGCGATGTTCTTCGCGCCCATCATGCTGTTCTACTTCCTGGCGAGCCTCGTTTGGCGCGGCCAGGAAATGCGCATGATCGCGCAGGCGATGGCGCAGGTCGCGATCCGCTTCTCCGAGCCGGAAGGCTCGGCCTCCGATTCCATGGTCACCGTCGGCCAGGCCATCCGCCGTGAGGTCGCAGCGATGGGCGACGGCATCGAGCGCGCCATCGCGCGCGCCGGCGAGCTCGAGACGCTGGTCGCCAACGAGGTCGCGGCGCTCGAGCGGGCCTATTCCGACAACGAGGTGCGCATCCGCGCCCTGCTCCAGGACATCGCGCATCAGCGCGACAACCTGGTCGGCCAGGCCGAGCAGGTCCGCAGCGCCATCTCCGGGGTGCAGATCGACCTGCGCCACGACATCGCGCTGATCTCGGACGCGATCGCCTCGCGCGTCGACGAGGTCGCCAAGTCCATCACCGGCGCGCTGGAAGAGCGCGGCGCCCACATCACCCAGGCGCTGAGCAATGCCGGCGACAACATGATCCTGGCGCTCGGTGAGCGCGGCGGCGACCTGCTCGATCGCCTCGAGGAGGCCAGCAACGAGACCACGCGCGCCGTGCTCGACGCCAGCGAGCGGCTGACCACCAGCCTCAACTTCAAGACCGGCCACGTCCACGACGAGTTCGTCGATCTCGCCGACCGCGTCCACGAGATGCTGAACGAGCGCATCGACCGCATCACCGGCGAGTTCGAGCAGCGCTCCGCCGCGATCGTCGACGGCATCTCCGAGCGCACCGAGCTGGTGCATGATTCCCTGAAGAATTCGTCGGACTCGCTGCTGCTCGAGCTTGAGCTGCGTTCCAACGACATCTCCGCCAAGATCGACGATGCCGGCAACCGGCTCGCCGGCCAGATCATGACGAGCGGCGACAAGGCGAGCGAGGCGCTGGACGCCACCGTCAACAACCTGGTCGCCAAGGTCGTCAGCCAGACCGAGACCGCGCACGACTCGCTGTCGCTCCAGATGAGCGCCTTCGACGAGCTCGTCAGGAACCAGGGCACCGAGCTGGTCGAGAAGTTCGCCCGCGATTCCGGCACGCTCGGCGCGCTGATCACGCGCCACATCTCCGAGTTCGACCGCACCGTGAAGACCTTCGGCGGCGAGATCGTCGAGCGCATGGGCCAGCGCACGCAGGACATCGCCGAGACGTTGAAGACCTATGTCGACAATTTCGACACCCGCTTCACGTCTAACGGCGGCCAGATCACGGCCGTGCTCGACCAGCGGTTGGTGCAATTCGAGACCACGGTCGGGGAACGCGTCAGCAACCTCGACGCCTCGCTCGACGGCAAGATCGCCAGCCTCGACGGCACGATCGAAGGCCACATCAGGACCTTCGACCAGCAGCTCGTCGGCCGCGTCGCCGCGCTCGAACAGTCGTTCGACACCCGCGCCAGGTCCATGACCGAAACCATCGACGGACGCATCAATACGCTGGCAACGTCGCTGAGCGAGGGCGCCGCGCAGGCGATCCAGTCAATCGATACCCGCCTCACCTACCTCACGACGTCGCTGACCGGCGGCGCATCGGAGGCCATCGAAACCATTGACGCGCGCCTTAACCACCTCACCACCTCTCTGACCGACGGCGCATCGCAGACCATCCAGTTGATCGACACGAGGCTAACGCATCTCACGACGACGCTGACGGGCGGCGCGTCGCAGGCGCTCGAATCCATCGACTCCCGCCTCACTTACCTGACCTCCGCGGTGACGAACGGCGCCTCGCAAGCCGTGCAGTCGATCGACACGCGCCTCACGCTGCTGACCTCGACCCTCACGGACGGCACCGCGCAGGCGATCGAGGCCGTCGACCGCCGCATCACCGGCGTCACCGAGGTCATCGACGGCCGCACCGCGCATCTGTCCGACACGGTCACGGCGCGCTTCCAGGAGATCCACCACGCCATCGAGACCAAGGTCGGCTCGGTCGCGAGCGACATCGACGTGCGCGTGGCGCAGTTCGAGGACCTGCTCGGCTCGCGCGTCGAGGCGGTCGCCGGCCGCATCGAGAGCAGCGGACGCCAGGCCAGCGAGGACATGATGTCCCGCGCCGAGATGATCTCGACCGCGATCCGCTCGCACGTCGAGGACGCCGAACGTTCGCTCACCAACCTCGTCGTCAACACCAGCGAGACCATCCAGACCGGCGCGCGCACCGCTCAGCAGTCGCTGCTGACGGTCTCCTCCGACGTCAACGCCCAGCTCAAGATGACCTCGTCCGAGGTCGAGCGCGCGCTGACCGCCGTCGGCACCGGTGCTGCGAACTCGATCCTGACCAGCGCCCGCGAGGCGCAGTCGACCCTGGTCGCCGCATCGGGCGATGCCTCCAACCAGATCAAGGGGCTCGCGGCCGACGTCGAACGCACGCTGTCCGCAGCGGGCTCGGCGACCGCGGCCTCGATCCTGGCCGGCGCCCGCGAGGTGCAGACCACGCTCGTCACCGCCTCTTCGGATGCGGCCAACCATGTCAAGACGCTCACCGCCGACGTGCAGCGTTCGCTGTCGCTGGCCGGCACCACCACAGCGGAGTCGATCGTCGCCGGCGCCCGCGATGCGCAGGGCGCGCTGATCGCGGCTTCGACCGAGACCGCCAACCAGATCAAGGCGCTGTCTTCCGATGTGCAGCGCTCGCTCTCGATGGCGGGCACTTCGACCGCCGAGACCATCATGAGCGGCGCCCGCGAGGCCCAGAGCACGCTGGTCACGGCGTCCTCGGATGCAGCGAGCCAGGTCAAGTCGCTCGCGGCCGAAGTGCATCGTTCGCTCTCGCAGGTCGGCCAGTCGACCGCCGAGACGATCACCACCAGCGCCCGCGACGCCCAGAGCACCCTGCTCACGGTCTCGGCCGAGCAGACCAGCCAGGTGCGTTCGCTCGCGGCCGAGATGCAGCGCGCGCTGGCAACCGCTGGCGGCGCCACCATCGAAGCGCTCACCAGCGGTATCCGCGAGGCCCAGGGCACGCTGATCTCCGCCTCGACCGACGCGGCGAGCCAGATCAAGTCGCTGACCACGGATATCGAGCGCACGCTGACCGCGGTCGGCGCCGACACCGCCTCGACGATCCTCAACAGCGCGCGTGAGGCGCAGACCTCGCTGACCTCGACCTCGGCGGATGCCGCGAGCCAGATCCGCACAATCTCGACCGAGATCGAGCGTACACTGAGCGCAGCCGCCGCGAACGCGACCAACGACATCCAGACCAGCGCGCTCAGCGCCCAGAACGCGCTGATATCCGCCTCTAACGAGGCCAGCTCGCGGGTCAAGTCGAGTTCGGCCGACGTCGAGCGCTCGGTGCTCGCCGCCAGCAGCAGCTTCGGCCAGGCCATGACCGGTAAGACCGACGAGATCGTCACCTATGTGCAGCAGCAGGCCGACCGTCTGTCGAACATGATTGACGCCAAGCGCGGCGCCCTGGTCGACGCGATCGGCTCCCAGACCAACCAGCTCACGCTCGACATTGATCGCGTCACCTCCGACGCGCTGAAGTCGATCGAGACGCGCGGCCAGGCCTTCTCGCAGACTATGATGGGCAACGGCTCGGAAGTCGCCCGCGCCATCAATACGGCGAGCGAGATCGCCACCGGCGCGGTCGGCAAGTCGCTCAAGGACCTCGAGCAGGCCTCGCGCTCGGCGATCGACCAGTCGCGCCAGGTCTCGATCGCGGCCGTGACCGAGATGCAGGAGACCAGCAAGATCCTACGCACCGACACGGTGGCGCTGTTCGAGCGGCTGCGCGAAGGCAACATCCTGCTTCAGGAGGTGCTGACCGGTGCGCACGACAACCTCAACTCGCTCGAGCGGGCGCTGGTGACGCGCGTCGCCGACTTCGTCTCGGCGATGAACGACGTCACCTCGCGCAACGGCGCCGCGACGCAGAACCTGGAAGACCAGCTCAACGTCTTCAACAGCAAGACCACGAAGGCGCTCCAGGACCTCGGCGAGCTGTCGACCCAATTCGACAAGCATGGCAAGGCGCTTGTCGAGGCCGCGCAGGTCGTCGAGCAGAGTAACAAGAACACCACCGCCTCGCTCGCCGAGCGCAAGCAGGCGCTGGAATCGCTCGTCACCACAATCGACCTGCGTACGGCCGATCTCGACCAGCGCCTGTCGCGCTTCACCGGCCTGCTCGATGAATCGCTGGCCGCAGCCGAAGAGCGTGCCCGCGACATCGCCCGCGTCGTCGCCGAGACCGCCGGCGCAGGCTCTGCCGCAATCACCCGCCAGTTCGAGGCGGTGCGCGCGGCGTCCGAAGAGGAGCACCGCCAGACCATCGAAGCCATGCACGACATCTACCGCCAGACCACCGACGAGGCGGATGCGATGTTCAAGCAGTCGACCGAGCGCTTCAGCAATCTGGTCGCAAGCATGAAGCAGATGGCGCTCGAGATGCACAACGAGCTCGAATCCACCCGTAACGAGCTGCGCCGCGGCGTACTCGAGATGCCGCAGGAGGCCGCCGAAAGCACCGCGCAAATGCGCAAGGTGATCGTCGACCAGATCGAGGCGCTCGCCGAGCTCAACCGCATCGTAGCCCAGCATGGCCGCGGCCTCGACGTCACCACGACGAGCCGCGGCAGCGTGCAGCGCCAGGAAGAGCCGGCGGTGCTGGCCGCAGTCGCAGGCCGCGCCACCGAGACCCGCATGCGCGACACCGGCAGCGCCTCGACGCTGCCGCCGCCGGATCTCGGCATGCCGGCTGCGCGCCGCACCGAAGCGCCGTCGGTCGCGCCTGCCGGCAATGACCAGGGCCGCGACGGCTGGCTGTCGGACCTGCTCAACCGCGCCGACACGGGTCCTGCCGCCTCGGCCGGCCGTGAGGCTCCCCGCGGCCGCGCGGCACCCGCTCCGCAGCCGCAGGCGCTGCAAGGTGGTGGCAATCCGCTGGAATCGTTGTCGCTCGACATCGGCCGGCTGATGGACCGCAACCTCGCCGCCGAGATGTGGGACCGCTACCAGCGCGGCGAGAACAAGGCCTTCACCAAGCGCCTCTACACGCCCGCCGGCCAGAAGGCCTTCGACGAGGTCGCCCGCAAGTATCGCGCCGACCGCAACTTCAAGGGCACGGTCGACCGCTACATCGCGGAGTTCGAGCGCCTGCTCGACGAAGTCGCCCGCGACGGCCGCGGCCCGCAGGAGCTGCGCAGCCACCTGACCTCGGAGACGGGGCTGGTCTACACGCTGCTGGCCCACGCGGCGGGACGGCTCGGGTGAGCGGCTCGTAGCGTCACCGATTAGCGGATGAAAACGGAGGCCTCACGGCCTCCGTTTTGGTTTTGGGCGGCATCCTCGCTGTCGTGCCCCGGACGCAGCGTAGCGCCTCTTCGGCGGCGCGCTGCAGAGCCGGGGCCAATGTCGCACATCACACCGTGTTGCCTTCTGGGTCCTGGCTCTGCGCAGCAACGCTAAGGTCGTTGCAGCGCGTCCGGGACACGAGACCTGGCGCTCACAATACGATGGTGAGCGACACGCGAACGCCTCGCCAACTATCGTCTGCGCTCGCTCGCCGTCGGCTTTGGCGGCTCGGGCGGCGGGCCGGGTTGCGATGAGTTGCTGGCGCCGAACAGGACGCGGGTCGGGTTGCGGTCGAAGTTGTTCACGGCGCGGCTGATGTCGCCGAGAGTGCGGCGGCCATCGCTCATCAGCGCGCCGGAGCGCTTGTCGAAATCCTCGGCCAGTTCGCGGATCGACTTCACCGCCTGGAACAGCTCGCCGCCGTCCTTGCCGCCGGCCAGCGTGTTGAGGCCGAGCATGAGATTGTCGGCCTTGAGCATCACGCCGTCGACCTTGGCCATCACGCCATCGATCTTCTCGGAGTTGCGGGCGAGCGAGTTGGTGAAGGTTTCCAAATTCTTCAGCGAGTTCTTCACCGATTCCTGATTCTCGGCGACGATCTTGTTGATGTTCTGGAGCGTGCCGCGGATCGCCTCGGTGACGTCCTGGAGCTTGTTGGGATCCGCCGTCAGCGTCGGGATGCCGTCCTGGTCGAGCGGCGGCGGGGCCGCGGCCTCGTCGCCGCCCTTGAGCGAGATTGCGGCGACGCCGGTGAGGCCCTGGAATTCGAGCCCGACCAGCGTGTCCTTGCGGATCGGAGCGTTGTTCTCGATCATGGCGAGTGCGACGACCCGCCGCGGGTTGTCCAGCTTCACCGAGACCACCTCACCCACCCGAATTCCGTTGAAATTGACGCTGCCGCCGTTGCGCAACCCCGCCGCGGGGCCCTCGAACACGACGCGCAGGGGGCTGCGCTGCTTGGTGGTGTGCAGCGACTGAAACCACAGCACGAAGCCGATCGCAGCGGCGATCACCGCCAGCGTGAACGACCCGATCAGCACGTAATTTGCGCGCGTTTCCATCAGCTACTCCGGCACCTCAGCCCATCACCGCGCGGGCGCGCTTGCCATGGAAATATTGTCTCAGCCAGGGATGCTGCGAGGCCTGCATGTCGGCGATCGACCCTGCTGCAATGATCTTACCGTTCCCTAAAACTGCGATGCGGTCACATGCTGTGTAAAGGCTATCGAGGTCGTGCGTTACCATGAAAACGGTCAGCCCCAAAGTGCGCTGGAGCGTCCTGACCAGCTCGTCGAAGTCGCCGGCGCCGATCGGATCGAGGCCCGAGGTCGGCTCGTCCAGAAAGACGAGATCCGGATCCAGCGACAGTGCACGGGCGAGCGCCACGCGCTTGATCATGCCGCCGGAGAGCTCGGACGGGAAGCGCTCGGCAACTTCCGGCTTGAGACCGACCATGGTCAGCTTGGCCATCGTGATCTCGTCCATCAGCCGCTGCGACACGCGTAAGTATTCGCGCATCGGAAACTGGATGTTTTGCCGCACCGTGAGCGAGGAGAACAGTGCGCCCTGCTGAAACAGCACGCCCCAGCGCCGCTCGACATTTCGCCGCTGCGACGTGCTGGAGGAATCGAGGTCGACGCCGAACACCTCGATCGAGCCTGCGACCTTCGGCACGAGGCCGATGATGGTGCGCGTCAGCACCGATTTGCCGGCGCCCGAGGGACCGACGAAGCCCAGGATCTCGCCGCGCTTGACGTCGAGGTTGAGGCCGTCGAGCACGCGCGTTGCGCCGAACTGCACGGTGACGTCGCGGACGCGGATAATGGGATCTTGAATTTCGCCTGCCATCGTCACATCCCGATCGAGGCGAAGAAGATGGCGAAGATGCCGTCCATGACGATGACGAAGAAGATGCCCTTCACCACCGACGCGGTCGTGTGCTGTCCGAGCGATTCCGCGCTGCCCTGCACCGCGAGCCCTTCCACGCAGGCGACGATGCCGATCACCGCGGCCATCACCGGTGCCTTGACGATACCGACGATGAAATGATCGATCGAGATGGCGTCGCGCAGCCGCAACAAGAAGGCCTCCGGCTGGACACCGCCATAAAGCCAGGCGACAAGCCCGCCGCCATAGAGCGCGGCCATCGCGCCGAGGAAAGCGAGGATCGGCAGCGCAATCACGAGCGCCATCATGCGCGGCAGCACCAGCACTTCGATCGGGTCGAACCCCATGGTGCGCAGCGCGTCGATCTCCTCGCGCATCTTCATCGAGCCGAGCTCGGCAGTGTAGGCGCTGCCCGAGCGGCCGGCGACCATGATCGCGACCAGCAGCACGCCGATCTCGCGCAACACCAGCACGCCGAGCATGTCGACGACGAAGATATCGGCGCCGAACCTTCGGAAATGGAAGATGCCTTGTTGGGCGATGATGCAGCCGATCAGGAATGTGATCAGCACGATGATCGGCACCGCGCGCCAGCAAACCTGCTCCATGTGGTGCACGGTCGAGGTCAGGCGGAACGAGCGCGGGTGGATCAGGACGCGAAAGCCCGCCGCGAGCACCGCGCCGAGCATATCGACGAGGCCCGCCATCGTACCGGCGACGCCGGCGACCGCCCGGCCGATCTGCTCCAGCATGCCGATGATGGTGATCGTGCTGCCGTCGACCACTGGAGTCGCCCTGACCCGCCGCACCTCGTCCACCAGGCTCGAATAATTGGTGGAGAGTCCCGCAATCTGGGCCTCGACAGGTCCTTTCGTCAGGCTGCGGCGCAGCCGCTCGATCAGCCAGGCGCCGAACGTGTCGAGCTTGGCGACTTCGGAGACGTCGATGAAAATGCTTTGGGGGCTGCCGGCGAGCTTCTCGGCATCGGCCACCATCCGCTCCAGGACCGGCGCGAAGCTCGCGGTCCAGGTCCCGGTGGCGCAGAGTGCCAGCGCATTGCCTCTGGCAACCCGTTCCAGCTTCGGATCGCCGCTCAAGATGTCCGCTCCCCTGCCGGGACGGAGGAAAACAGAAGGTTGCGCACGCGCCCTTACCTAGAGAAGGTATCCCCAACTGGCCACTATTAGTTGCTAGAGGTAACCAGCAGGTTCAGATTTCGCCAGAGTTCAAAATGACTTCCAGCAAACTTGTCCCCCTGGCGGCACGAATCGAGCGCTTTCCGATTGCCGGCAGCTTTACCATCAGCCGGGGCGTCAAGACCGAGGCCGTGACCGTCGTGGCGGAGGTCAGTCAGGACGGGCTGACCGGCCGCGGCGAGTGCGTGCCCTACCCCCGCTACGGCGAGACCCCGGAGGCGACGCTCGGTGCCATTCAGGCCATGCAGCAGGCCGTGGCGGGCGGGCTGACGCGGCAGGCCCTCCAGGCGGCAATGCCGCCTGGAGCGGCTCGTAATGCGCTGGATTGCGCCCTGATTGACCTCGAGGCCAAGGCGGCCGGCCTGCGCGCCTGGAACCTGCTCGGCCGCCCGGAGCCCGGCGAGCGGACGACCGCCTACACCATCTCCCTCGGCACGCCGGAGACCATGGCCGCGGCAACCGCCAAGGCCGCACACCGGCCGCTGCTCAAGATCAAGCTGGGCGGCGAAGACGATCCGGCGCGGATCGCGGCGGTGCGCAAGGCCGCCCCCGAATCCGAGCTGATCGTCGACGCCAACGAGGCCTGGACCGAGGCCAATCTGGAGCACAATCTTGCCGCCTGCGCCGACGTCGGCGTCACGCTCGTGGAGCAGCCGCTGCCGGCTGGCAAGGACGAGGCGCTGGCACGGATCAAGCGTCCGCTCGCGGTCTGCGCCGACGAGAGCGTGCACGACCGCTCGTCGCTTGAGCCCCTGCGTGCGCGCTACGACGCCGTGAACATCAAGCTCGACAAGACCGGCGGCCTCACCGAGGCACTGGCCATGGCCGATGCTGCGCAGTCGCTCGGCTTCGAGATCATGATCGGCTGCATGGTCGCGACCTCGCTGTCGATGGCGCCTGCGATGCTGGTAACGCCGCAGGCGCGCTTCGTCGATCTCGACGGCCCGCTGCTGCTGGCGCGCGATCGCGATCACGGCCTGCGTTATGACGACAGCCTGGTCTACCCGCCAGACGCTTCGCTCTGGGGATGAGGCTTGAGCCGGTGCCGCGCCGACCAGATCACCAGCGCACCGGCAGCGGCCATCGCGGCCATGACGTAATACAGGCCGTCGCCGATGCGGGCGTAGATCGCGCCTGACGCGATCGAGGTCGTTGCGCCCAATAGACCGTTGCATGCGGCGTAGTAGCCCTGTCCCCGCGCGATCTGGTGCGGCGGCACGCGCTGTACCAGGAGATTCATGGTGCCGACGATCGTCATGCCGAAGGTGAGACCATGGCCGAGTTGCACGATCGCGAGCAGCACCAGCGGCGGCTGGTTGGCGGTGACGATCCAGCGCACCACGGCGCTGAGCCCCCCGATCGCCATCATCGTGGACGGATGCAGCGAGAAGCGCGGCGAAAGGGCGAACACGACGATCTCCGCGATCACACCCAGCGTCCACAGGGCCGCGATCGTCAGCCCGCCGAGACCCTGGAGCTGCCAATTGATGGCCGAGAACGTGTAATAGGCGACGTGGCTGCCCTGGATCAGCGCCGCCGAGGCGATGATCGCCCAAAAGCCGCCATCGCGCAGCATGGCCTTGCCGGCATGCGTCTCGGCGGTCCTGCGCCTGACCTCGTCGAGCGGCTGAAGCAGCAGGCTGGCGAGAACCGCAACGACGGCCCATGCCACGATGACCCAGATCAGATCACGCGGCGCGATGCTGTCGACCAGATAGCCGCAGGCGAGCGAGCCTGCGGCGAACGCCGCCGAGCCCCACAGCCGCAACGGCCCGTAATCGAGCCCGTAACGCGCGACACCGCGCAGCGCGTAGGCATCGGTCAGCGGCATCGTCGGCGTCCACATCATGCAGGTCAGCGCATAGATCAGGAACAGCGCCAGCGGCTGCTGCTGCAAGCCGACCGCGGTAAAGCCGATCGCCGTCGCCAGCACCGACACCATCATGGCGGCGCGAATAGCCTGCCGCTTTTCGGCAAAGGCGGTCACTTGCGGCAGCGTGGTGAAGCGCGTGATCGCCGGCAGCGCGTTGATAAGGCCGATCCAGGCCGCGTCGACGCCGATCGCCTTCAGCCACACCGGGAAGAACGGCAGATGCGTGCCCGAGACCGCGAAGACGGCCGAATAGAACAGGGCGAGGCTCACGGCGAATCGCCGCTTCTTGGCTTCCGCGATGGGGATTTGTGATTCGCCTGCCATCAAACCAATTGCGATTCGGTCGATATCGTGGTGATCGTTACAGTAACGCGCGGTGATTTGCGCGACGAGATTGTCATGGCCAACGAAGCATTCGCCCTTTCGCCCATGTCTGCCCGCGCGGCCGAGCCGAACGAGCAGGATTACGACGCGATCCGCGAAGCCTTCATGGAGACCGCGCGCGGCCGTTGGTTCCTCGGCGAATATGCCAAGCGCAACCGCAATGCCGACACCCGCATGGTGCTCGATGCGGTTGCGAAGATCGAAGAAACCCTTGCGGCACAGCGACAACCCGTCGTCGAGGACCGCCTGCCCGAGGCGCTGGTCGAGATCCGCCGCGCCATCCGCGAGGCCGAGACGATTGCGATCGCAGCGTTCGATCCCGCCGCGATCGAGGCGAGCCTCGCGCCGATCCCGCGCGGGGTGCGTATCATCAAGGAGATCTCCTGGCGCTGGCGCGAGATCGGCGCGGACGGGCGAATCTGCGACCTCATTGATTCGCAGCTCGCCTCGATCGAGGCGGCCTGCGGACAGATTTCGACCATCGACACCCGCGTCGAGCTCAAGGCTGCCTTCGATCTGCTGAGGGATCGGGTCGAGCAGCTCGACGGCGGCGCAACGCCGCAAGCGGCGCCTTACGAGCCGGCTCCGACGCAGGAGGCGCCGTCGTCTGCTGACGTGCCGCCTGCCGAGGTCGCACCTGGCGCGATGGCCAGCGAAGCCCCCGTGGCTTCTACGGAGGCGCCGCAGGACATCGCAGCCATTCCTGAGGTCGAAGCACCTGGCGTCACTGAGACGTCTGCCGTTGCCGAGCGGGCCATGGACGCCGCAGTCGCGCCGGAGATCGTCGCCGAAAGCCAGATCGCTCCCGAAAGCGCTGCGCTCGACAATGTCGTGCCTGATGATGCCGAGCTTGAAGGCGCCTCGTTTGAAGAGCCGGCCACTGAACCGGCCGCCTTGACGGAAGCGACCGACGCGTTCGCGCTCGATGCCGCCGCGGAAGCCGAGGACGAAGCCATCCTCGACGCCATCGCGCTGGAGATGGCGGCGCCCGACTCTGACTTCGACGAGATCATCGAGCCGGTGGAGAATGAAGCGGTCGCTCCGGAGCCGGCAGCTGCGGAGGTCGCAGCTCCCGTTGCGGCGGACTTGCCGGAGCCGATCGCGCCAGAGCCGGTCGTCGCAGCAGTCGATGAAGAGCCCGCAGACGCGCCGATCGCGATGGACTCGCTCGCGCGCCTCACCGACGCCATCGCGGAAGCTGCTGCCGAAGTGATGGAGCAGCAGGCCCCGGCCATGGCGGCCACGGCAACATTCGCCGCAGCGCCAACCGCGCCGCTGCCGATGCCCTCGCCCCTCTCCGCGTCCTTGCCGGAGCCCTCGCTCGGCGCCACCATCCTCGCCAGCGGCATCTTGCAGAAGCCCCGCGCGCCGGCGAACGACCCGCTCGCGCCCATCCGCCGCATGACCCAGGCCGAGAAGATCGCGTTCTTCTCGTAAACCTCAGCACCCCCCTCCGTGTCCCGGAAAAGCAGCAACGCCCTTTGCGTTGATGCGCAGAGCCGGGACCCAGAAGCCACGTTCCCTGCTGCTACATGGGCGCCAACTTCGCGATTTTGTACGATGTCGTCTGCCGATTGCGCGCAAGCGTCGCGTCAGGTTGCCACGGCCGTACTTGGAACAAGCCGCAATCAACGCGTCCACATCGGTCGAAGCGTAGGTAGCTCCGCGACAAACCGTTTCGCTGTTGATGAGCTCTCGGCTTGCGAGGTCAGTGCACATCTTGGCGGCAGCGCAATGCCATCTCCTGGTGCGAGGAGATTGAGCTTGTGACCATCCAGCGCGTGAGTGCGTTTGCGGCGTAGGACAGCAATTCGCAGACACATTCGATAAGTTGATCTGTTCCATCTCGAGCGAAACTGGGATTGCTCAATGCGCAACAGTAAACGAAGCATGTGGAACTCTGGGATTCCGTCTGGCCGTAGGGTTTTACCCATGCGCATTTTGCAATTGCATTGCTGCCCGCGGTGCACTTGCATCGAAATCGTGGAGTTGCGCGGTTGAGCGTTGAGATTGTTGTTGAGAGCGAAGGCGTCTGGAAAATGAATTGGATATCAGTGCGCGTAGAGAAAGCAGACTTAAACAAATGTTGAGATCGCTGTTCGGCGCCGCTTCGAATGGAGGAAGCGGTGCAAGCGTTACCGCGGCTTCGCTGTGGTAATGGCTCCCGGCGGATTTGGTAACCGCCTTCTTGCGACACTTCCGCGATCAGACTTCGATCTGCTGGCGCCCGAGCTGGAGACGGTCGTCCTCGATCACAACGCGGTGCTCTCGCGAGCGGGCGAGCAGGTCGATTACGTCTTCTTTCCTCATGCCGGCGCCATCTCGCTGATGGTCGACATGGCGGATGGCCGGACGGTCGCAACCGCAGTGATCGGGCGTGACGGGGTCGTAGGCAGTCTTTCGGTGCTGGGCCCGTCGCCTTCGGCCATTACCGCCATCGTTCGGGTGGCGGGCACCGCCTCTCGGATTTCCGCGTCGCGATTTCACGCCGCTTTTGCCCGGAGCCCTGCGATCCGCCACGCAATCCAGAGCCACGTTAGAGCGATGCTCATACAGTTTCAGCTCGGCTCGGCCTGCCATGCGCTGCATCCGGTCGAAGCCCGCATGTCGCGTTGGCTGCTTCAGTTGCGCGACTGCGTCGACCAAGACGTCCTTCCGCTCACCCAGCAGGAGCTGTCGCAAATACTCGGTGTCCGACGAACGACGGTGACGCTCTTGATGCGCAATCTGCGCGCGTCCGCTGCGATCATCTCTGATCGAAGAGGCCAGATCGAAATCGACCGGTCCCGACTGGCGGCGGCCGCCTGCGAGTGCCACGACACCATGCGGCGCGAAATCGAGGAGGTGTTCTCGATGGGGATGGGCCGATCACGCGAAACGGCCCTTTCGCGAGATCGGCGAATCCTGACCAGCGAACCTGGCGGCGCAGGGTAAGCTGCTTTCAATTGGGTCGAGACACGCCGCAACCTTGCACGATTGCCTCCTCGTCCTTCCGGGGAAGTCAGGAGGCCGCTGGTGAACTAAAAGCCAGTTGCCGGAGAGAGAAGGACGGTGCGTCGAACCTGATCACGTTCTCTCGGGTCGATCACTGTCCCCTGCAGATTTGCATTGCGCCTCGATTTTCGCAAGCTCGCGCAGCACCGCCGCCACCTCGCGCAGTTCGTTGCGCGCGGGGCCCGGCTTCAGTCGTCGTGCTTCGTCAAGAAATTCTCTGGCCTGCATCAAGAAGACGGAGCGTGCATTGGTTGTTTGCGCCCGCGCCATCGTGTCCCTCCAGATTACGATCCACGCGCTGTGGGGACGGTCAGGCCGTGTGCCACGGCTGCGGCGCTGCGCGAGCGCTCGGCTCATCCACCCAGCCTTCCTGTGCAAACCAGGCGTGATCGGCCTGACAGATCGGACAATGGGTGCGCCTGAAAAACACAATGCTGCGCAAAAAACTCTCGCGATCGGCCTTGATGCCGGTGGGGATAGCGCGGCCGCTTCGCGGGCATTTGATCATGACCATTCCCATGTGACCTCCCTTTGCACGTCAGCTTGCATTCCGAAACAAAGGCCGGCCCGTCAGATTGCGCCTCTTATTGGTGCGGCTACTTGGGGGGCATCGCGCACCTGGCCATTATCGGTCGAGCATGTGGGGGCATGTTCGTGGCGAGGCTTGTTCCGACGGGCCGGTTTCCCTCCTGAAGGACTCCTGGACGAGAGCTTTTTAGCTGGGCGGATGCAGGACCTTGGCGAAGTACTTCTTGATCGGCTCGCCGGTTTCTTTCGCAAGCTTCTCCCCAAGCCCCCACAATTCCTTGTTCTGGGCGGACGCGGTGTCGAAGGTCTTGCGCGCTTGCGCAACGGACAAGGTGAAAACATCCGGGACTGACTTGCTACCCAGGGCCTGCGCGAAGAAGTCGATCGCGGACACCGTATTCGCGTTCGACATTTCGATCAGCTTGGCCGCGTAGTCGGTTGCGCCCTTGGCATTGCTCGAATACGTCTCACGCAGCGCTTCCGCCATCTCCGCCGACGCGACCTTGATCTTCTCGCAGCCTTGCTGTGCGCTGGCGACCCCCTGCTCGGCGAAACCGCCGATCGCGCTAGGCAGCGGGATATTCGGGAACCCGAACAACGGAATTGCGTAACCATTCGTCCCGTTCAGTCCAACTTTCACTTCGCTTTCACTCACGGCACCATCCTCGTTCTCAAGCGGCATCATTTCCCGAGAGGTTGACTTGCCTCATGGGACTGGAGGCGAGGACATGTCCCCGCTTCCGTGTTCGATCAGATTCAAAGGAGCTCTTAACCCCGGCCCTGAGATGCCATCATGCGCGAAGCAAGCGGACGCTGTCGGTTCGATGTGCGACTCTCGGTGAAATTTTTCTCTCAGATGTCAAGACACGCAGTCGTCATATCTACAGGAATTGTGCTGTGCGGTGGGAGCCTCGTCAGGGGTGTGAGGCACTCCGCGCGAGCGCGCTCTGAATCGTTCCTGCGTCGGTCGCGGGGCGCCGCGCCATTTCGGAGTATGCTATCGCCGCCAAAACCGGCCAGCTCTCCGACCCAGTCCAGTTGAAGCACTGTCGCCGTAATGCAAATCGCCGTGGCGAAGGAACTAGCGGCGCGCCATTCTACCCTCGAGCACGTGTCTCGCTACGACGCGACCCGGCCTTGGCGCGACCTGACCTTTTCATAACGCGCAGGCCATCGGGGTGCGGCTCTGAGATTCGGGTCGAACTGCTCTCGCCGCCAAAGGCAAAGGCCATCCACACGCAGCCGACTGTGAACAGTAGTCCATGCGCCACGCGGAGGGGCTGCGCGCCAAAGAATTGCGGAATGTATAAAGGACATCCCGATGGCAAAAGGGCACGCCGCTTGCCTTCGGATAGCGACAGGAGCGCCAAAGCGCCGTTGCGGTCCCATCTGCATCGGCCGCGGTGCCCCGGCTCTGCAGCGCTTCGCTGAAGGAGCGCTGCGCTGCCTCCGGGGCGCGAGAGCGCCGCGCGAGCAATCACCCGCAATTCCAGATCGGGCCAATCGGCGTTCGCGTCCAGCACGGCCCGAAACTGCCGCCATTGTAGCGGCCGCCGCCGAAGCCGGGGCGGCCGAAATAGTGCCACTCGCCATCCCAACGGTAATACTGAGGAACCGGGTCGATGTACCAGTGGCGCCGGCCGGCGCGCGACAGGCGACGCATCGCGTCCTTCTGCTTGTAGAGCGGGATGCTGTTGCTGAGCGGCTGCCGATAGCCCGGCAGGAAGCCGTAGCCTTGCCAGACCGGCTTGGGCCGCTTTTGAATTGACGCAGCCGGCGCGACGGCGGGGAGCAGCGACAAGATGACAGCAACAGATAGACACACAAGGCGAGACATGAATCGACCATAGTCGGTCGGTTGCGCGGAGGCCATTCAAATTCGGGTGCAGAGTTCTGCGCCACCTTGCGCAGAATTATTCCCTAGCTGATCACGCCCTTGCGGATCAGGAAGCAGCCATAACCTCGGCTGTCGCCCACCTTCACGACGCCGAAGCCCGCCGCCGCCGCGCGATAGAAATGCGCCCGTGAGAGTTTGCCGGGAGCAACGGGGCCACCGGCCGCGCTTTCGATCTCCGCCAACACGGCGCGCTGCACCTCCGGGACTCGATCGGAATCGTCCACCGGCATCATCACGCGCACCGGATCGGGATCGAAATCATCGAGCGGATAGAGCGTCATGATGGCACGGACGGCCGTCTCCATGCGCATGCCAGGCAAATGGATCAGGCGCTGCGACGAGGTCGCCGCGGCAATGCGGGTTGCGGGATGGTTGGCGTCGACGACCACGAGATCGTCGCCGTGGCCCATCGAGGCGAGCAGCCAGAGCAGGTCCGGCGTCAGGATCGGATCGATCGATTTCAGCATGTGACGGAC
The DNA here is from genome assembly GCF_023073875.1 of Bradyrhizobium sp. 154. Taxonomy (NCBI): domain Bacteria; kingdom Pseudomonadati; phylum Pseudomonadota; class Alphaproteobacteria; order Hyphomicrobiales; family Nitrobacteraceae; genus Bradyrhizobium; species Bradyrhizobium sp. 154. The sequence goes on along the minus strand of NZ_JADPKG010000117.1, from coordinate 224,850 downwards.
TGTCCTCCCAAGCGATGGCTAACCATAGCAGGTTCCAAACGTGATTCAGATCACGGAGCCTACCATCGTGATCGTGATCACGGACGTCGAACTCGAACGCGGTCAGGCTTCTTCGCAACCAATCTCGCATCGAGATGAGTGCCAAAGGAGCACGCCATGTTCCGCTTAAAGCATTTCCTGATGACTGCGGGTCTCCTGGGAAGCCTGTTCGGCTTCGCCTGCGGGCCCGCTTCCGCGCAAGTCGCCCCGGTTGCACCGGCTCCCACTGCGCTGCAAGGCCCGGAACAGCGGGTGGCGCTGGTGATCGGTAATGCGAACTACCAGAACGCGCCGCACCTTGCGAACCCCGACGATGACGCGCAATCGATGGCGCAGTTCTTGAACTCGGCCGGCTTCGAAGTAGTCGCCGCGACCGACTTGACCCAGAATGACATGCTGCGCGTCGTCCAGGACTTTTCCGCCAAGGTCGCTTCGCGCGGTCCGAACACGGTGGCGATGGTCTACTACGCCGGGCACGGCGTGCAGCTCGCCGGCGAAAATTATCTCGTTCCCGTCGACGCCAAGGTGTCGAGCCCGACCGAGCTCGTCAACAATTCGGTGCGCCTGGTCGACGTGATGTCGACGCTGGAGACGATCCCGAGCCGCATGCGCATCGTCATCCTGGATGCCTGCCGCAACAACCCCTTCCCCCAGGTCAACGACGCCGGCCGCGGCCTTGCCATTGTCGATGCGCCGAACGGCTCGATCGTCGGCTACTCGACCGCGCCGGGGGCCGAAGCGCTCGACGGCACCAACGGCCACAGCCCCTACACGCAGGCCTTCCTGAACGTCGCGCGCGAGCCCAACGTGCCGATCGAGCAGCTGTTCAAGCGCGTGCGCCTGCAAGTGAACCAGACCACCAGCGGTGCGCAGATCCCGTGGGAAAGCTCGTCGCTGACCTCGGATTTCACCTTCTTCGGCGACACCGCCGTTGCCGCCAACCGCGCGCCGGTGAAAGCGCCGGTGGTGCAGATGGCCTCCAACCTGCCGAGCCGCTCGACCCGCCAGGCCTATGACTACGTCGTGTCCGAGGGACGGTCGGAATATTATCAGGAGTTCATCCAGATGTACCCGCATGACCCGCTTTGCGACCACGTCCGCTGGCTGCTCAACAATCTCCTGATCTCGCAGGCCTGGCACAAGGCTGTGCTCGCGAATTCGCCTGTTGGCTACAAGAGCTTCCATGACAGCTTCAGCAACAGCCCCTATGCGCATGTCGCGCTGAAGCTGCAGGCGCAGCCGAAGGAGATCCCGTTGATGCAGGCGACCAAATTCCTGGCGCCGCAGAACATCGCCCCGACGCTCAAGATCGGCAATCTCGGTCAGCCCAAATACATACCGATGATGCAGCAGGGCAATGGCGGCGCGCATGTGAACGGCGACCTGCCGGTCGTGCAGAAGCCGCTCGACGGCAATGTGATCGGCAAGCTCGGCAATGGCGGCCACATCGTCAACCTGCCGGCAGGCAACAACCAGTCGAACCAGCAGAACGGCACGCCGTCACAGACCCCGGGCAAGATCGTCACCCTGCCTGCGCCGACTAACACGATGCCGAATGGCGGCAACGCCATCGGCAAACCCGGCAAGATCGTGAGCATGCCGGTGAATGTCGGCAAGGGTGGCCCGAACGTCGAGCCGAAGCCGGTCAACGTTCAGACCCAGAACCACCCGATCCGCATCAACAACGGCAACACCGGCATCGTGAAGCTCAACAACAATCCGGTGAACAAGGTGCAGGTCCAGAACAAGGTGGAGAACAATCGTCCGCAGCTCAACACGATGCCGCCCCGCATGGTCAACAGCGGCAACAACTTTCGCCAGTCGATGAACCAGGCGCCGAGCATGAATGCCGGCAACCATCGCGGCGGCTTCATGCACTGATCGCGCGGAGAAGGTGCGCGCCCTCCCCCCGCTTGCGGGGGAGGGTTGGGGAGAGGGTGCTTCCACAGTCGAGGACCCCAAGAGGAAAGAGCCCCACCCGGCGCTTCGCGCCGACCTCCCCCGCAAGCGGAAGAGGTTGCACCGAGCAAGGGGCAAGCTGAATCCGCCAAGCACAAATGCAAAAGGGGTAGAGCGGCAACGCTCTGCCCTTCTCCATGTCAGTTCTGGTCATTCCAGGTTGTGCCATGAGGCGCAGGCCGCGCTCATGCGCGCCCCGGAATGATGCTAGCTAAGCCACCAGCTCGGCGAACAGATCCGCATCGACATTGCCGCCGGAGAGCACGATGACGACGTTCTTGCCGGCGACGTCGAGACGTCCCGCCAGCAGCGCGGCAAGGCCCACGGCGCCGCCCGGCTCCACCACGAGCTTGAGCTCGCGATAGGCAAACGCCACGGCAGCACCGACTTCGGCATCGGACGCGGTGACACCGCGCGCGAGCAGCTTGCTGTTGATCGCAAACGTCATCTCGCCGGGCATCAGGGCCATCAGCGCATCGCAAATGGTGCGGCCTGCCGGCGGATGCGGCTCGCGGTGACCCGCGGTCAGCGAAATGCCGTGATCGTCGAACGCCTCGGGCTCCGCGACCACGATTTCGGCCAGCGGATAGCGCGCCTTCACGGCCGTCGCGACGCCCGCGATCAAGCCGCCGCCGGAAGCCGGTGCCACCACGATGTCGGGGGCAAGGCCGAGGCCCGCCATGTCCTCGGCGATCTCGCGGCCGGCGGTGCCCTGCCCCGCAATCACGAAGGGATCATCATACGGCTTGACCAGCGTCGCACCGCGCTTCTCGGCAATGCCGCGCGAGATCGCCTCGCGGTCGTCGCGGTCGCGATCGTACAGCACGACCTCGGCGCCGTAGGATTTGGTGCGCTCGCGCTTGGACAGCGGCGCATCCGCCGGCATCACGATGGTCGCCTGCATGTCGAGGATCTTCGCCGCGGCCGCCACGCCCTGGGCGTGGTTGCCGGAGGAGAACGCGACGACGCCGCCGGCGCGCTTGTCCTGCGGGATCGAGAATACCTTGTTGAAGGCGCCGCGGAACTTGAACGAGCCGGTGCGCTGGAGCATCTCCGGCTTCAGGAAGACCTTTGCGCCGACGCGCTCGTTGAGCACGGGGAAAGACAACAGCGGGGTGCGGATGGCGTAATGCGCGATCACGCGCGCTGCGGCGTCGATGTCGGCGGGGCCGACCGGGAGGAGCTGTTCAGTCATATCAGACCTTATCGCGGCCTGGGAGCTGCGAGCAAGACACCTCCCCGCGAGGATTTTTGGTCGATTAGGCCACGAAGCGCGGCTGTTCCGCCTCTTTCCGGCAGGGCAGCACCGCGCCCAGCGCCTCGATGCTGGCCACGAAAGCCCGGGCCGAAGCCTCCCAGGTGTAATTGGCGGCGAACGCGACGCAGCCCTGCCTGGAGATGTCGAGCGCGGCGAAGCAGGCGTTGCGCAGATCATGATCGAGCGCGCCGACCGGCGCATTGCCGATCACGTCGCGGGGCCCCTTCACCGGAAAGGCCGCCACCGGCAGGCCACTCGCGAGCGCCTCCAGCAGGACCAGGCCGAACGTGTCGGTCTTGCTCGGGAACACGAAGACGTCGGCCGCAGCATAGATTTCCGCCAGCGCCTCGCCATGCTTCTCGCCGAGGAAGATCGCATCGGGATAGGCCTCTTCGAGCGAGGCACGCGCCGGACCGTCACCGACGATCACCTTGGTGCCGGGCAGGTCGAGGTCAAGAAAGGCCTCCAGGTTCTTCTCCACCGCGACCCGGCCGACCGAAAGGAACACCGGCGCCGGCAGACAGAGGTCGATCGCGCGGGGATGGAACAAATGGGTGTCGACGCCGCGCGGCCACAGCACGACATTGTCGAAGCCGCGCTCGGCGAGCTCGCGCGCGAGCGCAGGCGTCGCTGCCATCACGGCGCGGCTGGGCGCATGAAAGCGGCGCAGCGCGCGCCAGATCAGCGAGCCCGGCACTGGCACGCGAGCCCGGACATATTCTGGAAAGCGGGTATGGAAGCTGGTCGTGAACGGTAGCTTGCGCTGGCGGCAATAGCGGCGGACGATCAGGCCGATCGGCCCCTCCGTCGCGATGTGGATGCTGTCCGGGCGTGCTTCTTCGATCAGCTTTGCAATTCGCGCCGGGCGCGGCATGGCGAGGCGCACGTCGCGATAGCTCGGCATCGCAAAGGTGCGGAACGATTGCGGCGTCAGGAACGTGAACGCGACGCCGAGCCCCTCTGCGGCGTCGGCCAGCTTGGTCAGCGTCCGAACCACACCGTTGACTTGCGGGTGCCAGGCGTCGGTCGCGACCAGGATGAGCATCAGGCAGCTCTTGCCGCGACCTGCGGGACGGTTGCCGGCTTCTGCAAATGATCCGCCCAGGTGATGATCTCGAAACGGCCGTCGTCGTGCTCGACCAGCGCGGTGCAGCTCTCGACCCAGTCGCCGCAATTCATGTAGCGAATGCCGGCCTCGTCGCGGATCACGGCGTAATGGATGTGGCCACAGATCACGCCGTGCGCGTCGTGACGTCGCGCTTCGGCGGCGAGAGCCTGTTCGAACGCGCCGATATAGTTGACGGCATTCTTGACCTTCTGCTTGGCCCATTGCGACAGCGACCAATAGGGCACGCCGAACAAGCGGCGGAAGAAGTTGACGAGGCGGTTCATCTGGATCGCGAAATCGTAGGCCTTGTCACCGAGATGAGCGAGCCAGCGCGCGTTCTGCACCACGAGGTCGAAGATGTCGCCGTGAATGACGAGATAGCGCTTGCCGTCGACGCCGGTATGAACGGTGTTCTCGACCACGTCGATGCCGCCGAAATGCGTGCCGTAATAGTTGCGCAGGAACTCGTCGTGATTGCCGGGAATGTAGATGACCTTGGCGCCCTTGCGCGCCTTGCGCAGCAGCTTCTGGACGAGGTCGTTATGGGATTGCGGCCAGTGCCAGCTCGATTTCAGCGCCCAGCCGTCGACGATGTCGCCGACGAGATAGATGGTGTCGGCATCGTGGTAGCGCAGGAAGTCCAGCAGAAGATCGGCTTGAGAACCGCGGGCTCCGAGATGGACGTCGGAGATGAACAACGTGCGAAAGCGCCGCTCCGGGCTCTCGTCACTCACATCGTAACTTCCCATGCGCCAGCCTGTAACAATGTCCCGTGACAGGGGGATGACCGATTGAACTTTTGAGGCACCTTCCGATACGAATCACGCCTTGCCTCGCCTGCCCTGCGAATATCAGTCGCATGCGACAATCAGGCGACATGGCGCGCAGCGCCTCGTCCAGGATCAGGTTCGCACTGGAAGCACGGAGGGCAGGCCGCTCCCTCTCCCGCTTGAGCTAGCGGTCGTCAGTAGAACTTGTGGAAATGATGGATCGGCCCGTGGCCGTGGCCGACGCTGAAGCGGTCGGCGGCGCCAATCGCAGCGCTGATCCAGGCCTTGGCGCTGCGGACCGCCTGCTCGAGCGCCTCGCCTCTGGCGAGACCCGCCGCGACGGCCGAGGACAGCGAGCAGCCGGTACCATGGGTGTTCTTGGTGGCAAGGCGGGGCGCCGCGAGCGCGATGGCGTTGTCGGCATCAACCAGATAGTCGACGCTCTCCGCGCCCTCGCCGTGTCCTCCCTTGATCAGGACCGCGCGGCAGCCGAGCGCCAGCAGACGGCGCCCCTGGCTTTCGATCTCGGCCTGGTTGGCCGCGACCGGTGCATCGAGCAGCGCAGCGGCCTCGGGCAGGTTCGGCGTGATCACCGAGGCCAGCGGTATCAGTCTCGTGCGCAACGCCTTGACGGCGTCGGAGGCCAGCAGCCGGTCGCCGGATGTTGCCACCATCACGGGATCGAGCACCACGTGCCGGGGCGCCCAGCGCGACAGCGCGGCCGCGATCGCGTCAATGCTGGCGGCCTGGGCCACCATGCCGATTTTCACAGCGCCGACATCGAAATCGGAAAACACCGCATCGATCTGCGCGGTGACGAACTCGGCCGGCACCGCATGAATACCCGTGACGCCGCGCGTGTTCTGCGCCGTCAACGCCGTGATGGCGGAGGCGCCATAGACGCCGAGCGCGGCAAAAGTCTTCAGGTCCGCCTGGATGCCGGCGCCCCCGCTCGAATCGGAGCCGGCGATAGTGAGCGCCACGGGCGTCGTCATCGCCGGAGACATCTGCTTGATCCGGACACAGCCATGGCCTGTCCTAGCGCGACCGTGGAACACCAGCAAGCGCGACCAGCGGCAAGCCACGCCGATTCGCGACACAGCCGTGCTCCAGCTAAGGCCCGCCCGGACCCGAAAAGCCATTTGGCGGGAGCCTTGCGCGCAAATGTCGAGATCAGGACGAGCTCGGGCTCCGGCATGATCATGGCCTTTGCGGATCGCGCCCAGCTTGAATCCGGGCCGCGTGCATGCGCAAGCGATCGTGCTGACCAAGCCGTATCGCAAGATCGAGCTCGCGCAGCGGCTCAGGGATGCATTCGCCGCCGTGGCCGTCACCTGCTGAGCGCCGGACCCGCATCTGGCGGCAGGCAAGTTCGCTTGCTAAATCCGGCCGGTTTTGGCCTATTAGCCGGCTAGATGTGCTTTCGGAGTGACCGCGATGGTTCCCTTTTTCGTCCAGATCAAATGCAAGCTCGGCCAGTCCTATGTGGTCGCCAATGCGCTCGCCGAAGCCGAGATCGCCTCTGAGATCTACTCCACGGCCGGTCAATACGACCTCCTGGTGAAGTTCTACGTCGACAAGGACACCGACATCGGCCATTTCGTCAACGAGAAGGTGCAAGTGCTGCCAGGCATCCAGGACACCCTCACCATCATCACCTTCAAGGCGTTCGGCACCGGCTAACGGTGCGTCATCGATGCGGGATAAGTTTGGTTTATATCGTACGAGCCAACGGTTCACCTCTCTCGAAGGGAGAGGTCGGATCGCATCGATAGATGCGATCCGGGTGAGGGGTTACAGTCTCACGATCGAGCTAACCTTCATCACGCACTAGCTGCCCTGCTTGCGCTTGGGCGGCGTCGGGCCGTCCACCGGCGGCAGCGATTTGACGTAGTCCGCCATGGCCGCGAGATCCGCTTCCGGCAGTTGCGAGGTGTTCTTGATCACACGCGTCATCGCGCCGCCGACGCTGTCGCCATCGGGCAGTTCGCCAGTCTTGAGGAAATAGGCGATGTCCTTCGCGCTCCATTCGCCAAGGCGCTTCTGGGTGATGTTGGGGACCCAGCCCTCGCCTTCCGGATTGGGCCCGCCGGCAAACCGCTCGCTCCCGATGATGCCGCCAAGCGCGTTGCGCGGGCTGTGGCATTCGGCGCAATGGCCCAAACTGTTCACGAGATAGGCGCCGCGATTCCATGCCGGCGACTTCGCGCCGTCGGCGACGAACGGCTTGCCGTCCAGAAACAAGAACTTCCAGATGCCGACATTGCGCCGGATGTTGAAGGGAAAACTGACATCATGGTCGCGCACCTTGCCCGCAACAGGCGGTAGCGTTTTCAGATAGGCGAAGAGGTCGAGCACATCCTCACGCCCGGCGTGCCGATAGGACGTATACGGAAACGCCGGAAAATAGTGCTGCCCGGCCGGCGAGACCCCGTGCATCACGGCGTTGACGAAATCGGCGTCGGTCCATTTGCCGATGCCGTCATTGGGATCGGGCGAGATGTTCGGCGCGTGAAACGTTCCGAACGGCGACTTGATCGCGACGCCGCCACCGAGCCTGAGACGATCAGGCTGATTGGGAACGGCATGGCAGGACGCGCAGCCGCCAGCGTTGAACATCACCTCGCCATTGGCAAGATCAGGCGCGTGCGGCGGCGTGGTGCTCGCGGCTGCCACTACGGGCGCGCTGAGCCACCAATAGACGCCACCTGCGGCAAGCGCAGCGAGCAGCGCCACGAGAATTGTTCGTTGCAACATGCACGTCCATTCGTTCTGGCGGCGAACCTACGACCGATCTGCGCGCGGCTCCAGCCACGAAGAATTTAGCCTGCCCCGGCTGGAGACGGGAATAAACTGAAACATCGGCTGTTGGAAGTTTAGCAGCCCAAACGGGTTCAGCAGGGAGAATGTTATGAACAAGACCGTCATCGCCGTGTCAGTGCTCGCGGCCGCTGCTTTCGCAGGGCCGGCCAGCGCCGAAAAGCTGAAAGCAACGCTCGATGCCAAGTCCGAGGTGCCGGCAACGACCAGCAGCGGCACCGGAACGGCCGATCTGGACTACGATGCCGCCAGCAAGAAATTGTCCTGGACTGTCACCTATTCCGGGCTCTCTGGCCCTGCCACAGCCGCTCATTTTCATGGCCCGGCCGAAGCGGGCAAGAACGCCGGCGTTGCGGTCGCGATCCCGAATGCGACATCGAGCCCGGTCAAAGGCGAAGCGACGCTCACCGAGGCGCAGGCCGCCGATCTGCTCGGCGGCAAGTACTACATCAACATCCACACGGCGGCGAACCCCGGCGGCGAGATCCGCGGCCAAGTGACGAAGTAAGCGCAAACGCTGCGTCGTCGCGGAAGGGCCGGGCGCAGGAGGGGCGCCCGGCCTGTTCGATTCTCGCCACGCTCAAGCCGCGTTCAGTGCCTGCGTGAGATCTGCGATCAGGTCCGACGGATGTTCGATGCCGATCGACAGCCGGATCGTGGAATCGAGGACACCGATTTTCCGGCGGATGTCGGCGGGAACGCCGGAATGGGTCATCGTCGCGGGGAGGCTGGCAAGCGATTCCGTTCCGCCGAGGCTCACCGCGAGCTTGAAGATCTGGAGCGCGTCGAGAAATTTGACCGCCGCGTCCTTGCCGCCGACGATGTCGAACGAGAACGTGGAGCCGGCCCCCGAGCATTGCTGTGCGAACACGCGTCCGGCCGGCGACGTATCCTCGTGGTGACCGAGATAATGGACCTTCGCCACCTTGGCGTGACCGCGCAAAAAGTCGGCCACGAGGCGCGCATTCGCATCGGCCTTCTCCATGCGCAGGCTCAGCGTCTCCAGCGACCGGTTGATCATCCAGCAGGAATGCGGATCGAGCTGGGTACCGATAGCGCCGCGCAGCGCCTTGATGCCCTTCATGATTGCTTTGGAGCCGAGCGCGGCGCCGGCGATCAGGTCGGAATGACCGCCGACATATTTCGTCAGCGAGTACAAGGAAATGTCCGCGCCATGCTCGATCGGCCGCTGAAACACCGGTCCGAGCAGCGTGTTGTCGCAGGCGATGATGGGTGTGTGCCCCTGGCTCTTCCCGATGGCCTCGGCGACACGGCGCATCATCGCAATATCGACCAGCCCGTTGGTGGGGTTGGCGGGAGTTTCGATCAGAATCATGGACACCCGGCCCTTACGCATCGCCTCCTCCGAGGCCTGGCTGACCGCAGCTTCGTCAACGCCATCGGCGAAGCCGACGGCGCCGATCGACAGACGCGCAAGCGTGTTCGTCAGCAGGGTTTCCGTCCCGCCATAGAGCGGCTGCGAGTGCAGAATGACGTCGCCGGGGCGGACGAAGGCAAGGATCGTCGTCGCGATGGCCGCCATGCCGGATGAGAACAGGGCGCAGCTCTCGGTGCGTTCGTAGATCGAGAGCCGGTCTTCGACGATCTCGCTGTTGGGGTGATTGAAGCGCGAATAGACCAGGCCCGCGCCCATCCCTTCCGGCGGCTCGCGCCGGCCGGCGACAAAATCGAAGAAGTCCTGGCCGTCATCGGCCGTCTTGAAGACGAAGGTCGAGGTCAGGAACACCGGCGGCTTGATGGCGCCTTCCGACAGTTGCGGATCATAGCCATAGGTCAGCATCAAGGTTTCCGGATGCAGCATATGGTTGCCTATGTGCGTCTTCGACGGGAACGGTTTTGCCATGGCCTGTCTCGCTGTTGCTTCAGTTCCTCGCCGGGCGTTGGAACCCTGATGTCATGAGGCAGTCAGGCGCGAGATGCGCCAGCATGCAACAGCTCACATCAATGCCGCCGCGGCTGGAGCAAAGATAACCGCTCTCACGGCGATCCGTCAGGCCTTGCGGACGGGATTTCCTGCTGGGCGGTGCGCCAACGCAAAAAAGGCGGCTGCTTGCCAACCGCCCTTTTCCCGTACCCCGGATGATGTTGGCGTCAGCCGTTCTTTACGCGGTAGGTCTCGTGGCAGCCGCCGCATTCCTTGCCGATTGCAGGCATCGTCGCCTTGAGCGAGTCGAGGTCCTTGATCTTGGCCTTGGCCTCGCCGACGAGCTTGGCAAAGTTCGCGACCTTCGCGTCGAAGCCGGCCTTGTCCTCCCAGACCTTCGGCGAGATGCTATAGTCGCCGTCGAGCTTCACACCCTTGGCGCTGGCCGGAAACAGGGTCGGCAGCTTCTTGGCGGTATCCTCGAACTGCGCCAGCGCGCTGTTCACCGTAGCCTGATCATAGGGCTTCTCGCCCTTGACCATCGCCGACATCGCGCCGGCGTTCTTGCCGTTGCCCTTCATGAGGGTTTGGACTTCCTTGGCGGAGTCCTGCTGCGCCCAAACCGCGCCCATACCGAACAGGAACGCGCCCCCGACAACCAACGCTCGCTTCATTTCGCAAAGTCCTTTTTCCATGATGCAGGATCGTGCCGACCCTCCTGAGGCCAACACCGGTCGGCAGGGTTCATTCCATCGCGTGAATCACAGGCTGTGGCGCCGGTGGTGCTCGTTGATCGCGATCCACACCCGCTCGGGCGTTGCCGGCATGTCGATATGGTCGATCTTGTATTCGCGCCAGAGCGCATCGACGATGGCGTTGACGACGGCCGGACAAGAGCCGATCGCGCCGGCCTCGCCGGCACCCTTGACGCCCAGCGGGTTGGTCTTGCAGGGGACGTTGTTGGTCTCGAACACGAAGGCCGGCCCGTCCGCCGCGCGCGGCACCGCGTAGTCCATGAAGGTCGCGGTGATGAGCTGGCCGTCGCCCGCGCCATAGACCACCTGCTCCATCAAGGCCTGGCCGATGCCCTGCATGGCGCCGCCATGCACCTGCCCCGCCAAGAGCAGCGGATTGAGCGTCTTGCCGAAATCGTCGACGATCACATAGTTGACGATTCTGATGATGCCGGTGGCCGGATCGATCTCGACCTCCGCCAGATGCGTGCCGTTGGGATAGGTGCCGTCGGCGCTGGCAAAGGTCGCGCTGCCGTTCAAGTTCGACGGATCGGCGCCGGGCCGCTTGGCGAGGTCGGCGAAGGAGATCGAGCGGTCGGTGCCGGCAATCCGGATCACGCCGTCGGTAATCTCGAGATCGCCCGCGCTCGCTTCCAGCGCCTGCGCTGCGAACTCCTTCAGCTTCTTGCCCAGCTCGCCCGCAGCACGCTCCACGCAGACGCCGCCGGTGGGTATCGAGGCTGAACCGCCGGTGCCGAGACCTGTCGCGATCTCGTCGGTGTCGCCCTGGCGGATGTGCACACGCTCCGGCGGCAGGCCGAACTGTTCGGCGACGATCTGCGCATAGGCCGTCTGATGGCCCTGCCCGCTCGATTGCGTGCCGATCAGGACGGTGACGTCGCCATTGGGATCGAGACGGACATTGGCGGTCTCCTCGCCCATCACGCCACAGATCTCGACATAGCTGGCAAGCCCGATGCCGCGGATCAGCCCCTGCTTCTTGGCCGCCTTGGCGCGCTTTCCGAACTCCTTCCATTCCGCGATCTCCATCGCGCGCTTGAGATGCGCGGCGAAGTCGCCGGAATCGTAGATCTTGCCGGTCGCGGTCTTGTAGGGCAGCGCTTTCGGCGGGATGAAATTCTTGCGGCGGACGGCGTCCGGCGTCATGTCAAGCTTTCGCGCGCAAGCGTCGACGAGACGTTCGATGACATAGGCCGCCTCCGGACGCCCGGCGCCGCGATAGGCATCGACCGGCACGCTGTGGGTGAAGATGGTGCGCACCCGGCAGTGGAAGGCCTGGATGTCGTAGAGGCCAGGCAGCATGCCGGCCCCGCCATGCGGGATGTAGGGCCCGAAGGTCGACAGATACGCCCCCATGTCGCCCATCAGGTCGCAATCCATCGCAAGGAACTTGCCGTCCTCGGCCAGCGCCATCTTCGCGGTGGTGACGTTGTCGCGGCCCTGCGCGTCGCCCATGAAATGCTCGGTGCGGTCGGCCGCCCACTTCACCGCCTTCTTCAGCTGTCGCGCGGCGACTGCCATCAGGGCGTATTCCCGATAGGGAAACAGTTTTGTGCCGAAGCCGCCGCCGACGTCGGGGCAGATCACCCGCATCTTGTCGGTGGGAATATTGAGCACGTTCTGGCAGAGGATGTCGCGCAGGCGATGGCTGCCCTGGCTGCCGACGGTGAGCGTCAGATGATCGCGCTTGGCGTCGTATTCGCACACGGCGGCGCGCGTCTCCATGAAGCTCGCGACCACGCGCGGATTGACGATGGAGATTTCGGCGACTGCATGCGCCTTGGCGAAGGCGGCTTCGGTCGCTTTCTTGTCGCCGATCGAGACGTCGAACAGCACGTTGCCGGGCTTGTCCGGCCAAACCTGCGGGGCCCCGGGCTTCACGGCGTTCACGACACCGGTCACCGCCGGCAGCGGGCTCCATTTGACCCCGATCGCCTCGATCGCGTCGCGAGCCTGGTCGATGGTCTCGGCGACGACGAAGGCGACGGCATCGCCGACATGGCGCACCTCATCCTTGGCCAGGATCGGGTAAGGCGGGCCGGTGAAGGGATCCGTCTCGAGGTTGAACAGGCAGGGCAGATTGCCGAGATCCGCAACGTCATCTGCGGTCAGGATGAGCGCGACGCCCGGCAAGCCGCGGGCGCGGCTCACGTCGATCGTGTATTTGGCATGCGCATGCGGCGAGCGCAGCATCAAGCAGCGGAGCGCGGCCTGCGGCGCGTAATCGTCGGTGTAGCGGCCCTTGCCGCGGATGAGTGCGTCATCCTCTTTGCGCAGCACGCTTTGGCCAACGCCGAACTTGATGGGAGCCGCCATTTTATCTTCCCGTTCTCATGGTTGTTTTGCCGGCATATTGCCGTGGAAAAACTGGCAAGGCAAACGGGTTAGCGATAAAAACTAGTTGCGCACCAGCGACACCAGCCACCTGCGGCCAAACAACGCGAGGATCGCGATCGCGTAGACGATTGCGCCCCCGACGACCAACAGGATCAGCGTCAATTCGTCCCGGAACGCCTGCGTGGAGGGAAAAGTCGTCGCGCTGAAGCGCGCGATCAGCCAGAAGGCAGCGGCCAGGATGAGGCCGGTCAGCAGGAATTTGCCGAGCGACATCAGCCAGGCGCGGTCCAGCACGAGAAAGCCTCGCCGCACGGCGAAGAACAGCACCAGCAGCAAATTGGTCCAGACACCGACGGCTGTCGCGAGCGCGAGGCCAATCTGGGCGAGCGATCCCATCAGGGCAACCTTCAGGGCGACATTGACCGCGATGCCGGTCAGCGACGCCCGCACCGGCGTTGCCGTATCCTTGCGCGCATAGAAAGTCGCGACCGCGCTGCGGATCAGCACGAAGGGGATCAGGCCGACCGCGTAGGCCGCGAGCGTTGCACCTGCCGCGGCCGCATCGGCCTTCGAGAACGCCCCGCGGGCGAACAGCGCGCGCATGATCGCGTCAGGCACGGTGATAAAGGCCGCGACGAACGGCACTGAGAACAGCAGCGTGAAGTCGAAGGCACGGCGTTGCGCCTTCATCGCACCGTCGTGGTCGTTGGCGGTGATCCGCCGCGACATCTCTGGCAACAGCACCGTGCCGATGGCGATGCCGATCACACCGATCGGCAGCTGGTTGAGGCGGTCGGCGTAATAGAGCGCCGACAGCGCGCCGACGGGCAGGAACGTCGCGATGATGGTGTCGGCGAACAGCGCGACTTGCGTGCCCATCGAGCCCAGCGTCGCCGGGCCTAGCGCTTTGAAGAAGCCACGGACGTCTTCATCGAGCCTGAGCGGTGCGAAGCGCGGCAGGCCGCCGTGGCGGGCCAGATCGCCGGCGAGCAGGACATATTGCAGGAAGCCGGAGATCAGCACGCCCCACGCCGCCGCGTGCCCTGCGGTCGGAAACCAGGCGGCGACCGCCAACGTCATCATCATCGAGATGTTAAGAAAGATCGACGCCGCCGCGGCGCTGGCAAAGCGCTGCATCACATTGAGGATGCCGCCATAGAGCGTCACCAGCGTGATCAGCAGGAGATAGGGAAACGTGATCCGGGTCAGCTCGATCGCGAGCTTGCGCTGCTCGGCATCCTCGGAAAAGCCCGGTGCAAGTATGCTCATGGCTTGCGGCATGAACAGCCAGGCGACGATCAGCAGCACGATTTGCGAGGCCAGCAGCAGCGTGAAGATGCGGTCGGCAAACAGTCGCGCCGCCCCCTCCCCGCGCTCGCCGTGAACGTGGGCATAAGCCGGCACCCAGGCCGCATTGAAGGCGCCCTCGGCGAAGATCGCGCGGAAATGATTGGGCAGCCGCAGCGCCACGAAGAAGGCGTCGGCCACGGGGCCGGCGCCGAGAATCGCCGCGAGCATGATGTCGCGGGCAAATCCCGTCACCCGCGAGAGCAGCGTGTAACCACCAACCGTGAAGATGCGTCCGAGCATGCGGACCGTTCTAGAGGCTTATCGGGCGGAGGTCGATTGCATCTTGCGATGCGCATTACTGCGCCCTCTCCCCTTGTGGGAGAGGGCTGCTCCGCGGGTAGACACAAGCTCATTGGGGTGAGGGGTTTCTCTCCCAGCTTTCGTTGCGGAGAGAGACCTCTCACCCGTCTCGCCGCTTACGCGGCGAGCCACCCTTTCCCACAAGGGCAGAGGGAACGAAGAGCTAAACCCAGAACTCAGCCCGCCAGCGCACCGCGCACCGCGGCGATGACCCGCTCTTGGTCCGCTTCAGTCAAATAAGCGTGCATCGGCAGGCTGATGACGTCCTGCGACAGGCTCTCGCAAGCGGGCAGACCGCCTTCTGCGACCGGATAGTGCCTGTAGGCGGTCTGCTGATGCATCGACTTGCCGTAATAGATCGCGGTCGGCACGCCCTGGGCCTTCAGCGCGGCGGCAAAACCGTCGCGGTCGGTGCCTTCAGGCAGGCGGACGGTGTACTGCGCCCACACCGATGTGCTGCCGGGGCTAAGACGCGGCACGGTGACGACATTGGACAGGCCAAGCGCGTAACGTTCCGCAACCCTGTTGCGGGCGGCGATCTCGTCGTCGAAAATCTTCAGCTTCTCGATCAGGATCGCGGCCTGCATGGTGTCCAGCCGGCCGGTCAGGCCGAGGCGAACGTTGTCGTATTTGTCGACGCCCTGCCCGTGCACGCGGATGCTGCGCAGCGTCGCGGCAAGCTCGTCGTCATCGGTGAAGATCGCGCCGCCGTCGCCGAAACAGCCGAGCGGTTTTGCCGGAAAGAAGCTCGTCGCGGTGGCGAGCGCGAGCGTGCCGAGCTTGCGGCCTTTGTAGCTCGCGCCGAACGCTTGCGCGGCGTCGTCGAGCACGAACAGCCCTTCGGCCTTGGCGATTTCGGCGATTGAATCGTGATCGGCAGGCTGGCCGAACAGGTCGACCGGAATGACCGCGACGGGCTTGAGCCCCGCCTTGCGCGCAGTCACGATGCCGCGCTTCAGCGATTCCGGGCTCATGTTGAAGGTCGCCTCGTCGACGTCGACATAGACCGGCGTCGCGCCGGTCCGCGCCACCGGCGACGCCGTCGCGATGAAGGTGAAGGACGGACACAACACGGCGTCGCCGGGCCCGACATTCTTCGCCATCATCACCATCAGGATCGCGTCGGTCCCGCTGCCGCAGCCGATCACGTGCTTGGCGCCGCAATAGGCCGCAAGCTGCTTCTCGAGCTCGAAGACCTCAGGGCCGTTGACGAACTGGCAATGGTCGAGAACCCGCTTCACGGCGGCATCGAGCGAGGCGCCGAGCCGGCGGCGCTGCGCGCCGACATCGATGAAGGGAATGGGATCGGAACGCAGATGCTGGTTCATGGCGCTTTGCTGGTTTTCTCGCGAAGTTGAGAAGTCGAGATGGATAGAATTAGCCGGCGACACGGCGCGGGGCCTTGCGGGCAGGCGCCGTGGCCGCGGGCCGCGATGGCGTCTCCAGGCACCGCGTCGCGATCTCGAGGCTGGCGACGCCTTCGTCGCCGGTCACCGCCGGCGTCTCGCCGTTAGCCACTGCCTTCAAGAACGCGATCAGCTCGGCGCGCAGCGGCTCGTCATGGCCGACCGGCAGATGCCGCATCGAATAGCTGCCGTCAGGCTTGAAGCCGAAGCATTCGGTGACCTGGCGCGTCAACAGATCACCCATCACGTATTTGCCGCGCGTCGCAACCGTGACGCTGCGCGCCTTGAACGGCGTCAGCCAGTTGGTGTTGATGTGGGCGAGCACGCCGCTCTCCGTGCGGAACTGCAACAGCGCAATGTCCTCGCGCTCGGCGACCGCGCTCGACAGCTGCGGCTGCACCTCAACGATGTCGGACTCGGTGAACCAGCGGATCAAATCGATGTCGTGCACGGCAAGGTCGATGACGACGCCGACATTGGACATGCGCGGCGGGAACGGGCCGACGCGGGTAATCGCGATCGACAGGATGTCCTCGCCCGCGATCGCCTGCTTGACCGCGGCAACCGCCGGATTGAAGCGCTCGACATGACCGATCATCAGCGTGACGCCGGACTTTTGCGCAGCGGCGACGATCTCACGGCCCTCTTCGACCGTAGATGCGATCGGCTTCTCGACAAGCACGTGGATGTTCTTGGCGATGCAGGCGAGCGCGATCTCGTGATGCAGATGGGTCGGCGCCGCGATGGTGACGGCATCGGGGCCTACGGCGAGGAGCTGGTCGAGCGTCTCGAAGCCCGGGCAGCTCGCAAGCTCGATGGTGCGCGTCCGGTGCACCGGCGAAGGATCGACGATGCCGACCAGACTGACGCCGGGAAGGCCGCTAAGCACGCGCGCGTGGTTACTGCCCATCACGCCTGCGCCAATGACGCCGACACGCAGGCCGGCCTTTGCCGGTGCAGACCCTTTGGAACTCATTGATAGAACCCCGATTCAACCCAAATCCCCGGCGCCGCTTCTAGCACGGGCGCCACATTTGTGGCGAACGCCGCGCTAGCCAGCCGGACACGATTTGATTCAAAAAATTACACGTTCCCCGGGTCTTGAACCGGAGCAGATACCGCTCTTTCGACCCGGGCCGCGTGATTCGGAGCTTGGTGGTTACGACCTTTGATAGTCGTCTTCAATCCGGATGATGTCGTCTTCCCCGAGATAGCTTCCGGTCTGGACCTCGATCAGCTCCAGCATGATTTTACCGGGGTTCTCCATCCGGTGAACGGCGCCCATCGGAATGTAGATCGACTCGTTCTCGTGCACCGCTTTCACGGTGTCGTTGACCGTCACCTGTGCCGTGCCCCGCACCACGATCCAGTGCTCGGCACGATGGTGATGCTTCTGCAGCGACAGGCGGCCGCCCGGCTTCACCACGATGCGCTTGACCTGGTGGCGCGCGCCGTTGTCGACGGACTGGTAGCTGCCCCAGGGCCGGTGCACCTTGAGATGCTCCTCGGTGACCTTCGGCGCGACCGCCTTCAGCTTGGCCACCAGACGCTTCAAGCCGTTGGCGTCCTTCTGGCGCGAGACCAGCACCGCGTCCGCAGTCGCGACCACCACGAGATCGTCGACGCCTTCGAGCGCGACCAGCGCGGAATCCGTCGTGACGTTGCAGTTGCGGGAATCTTCGAACACCGCGGTGCCGTGCGCGGCGTTGCCTTGCGCGTCCTTCTCCGACAGCTCCCACACCGCGAGCCAGGAGCCGACATCGGACCAGCCGCAGGACACCGGCACGACTGCTGCACGCGAGGTCTTTTCCATCACCGCATAGTCGATAGAGATCGCCTTCGCCGCGCCGAAGGCCTCGGGCTCCAGCGTCACGAAGCCGAGATCGCGGCCGGCATTGATGACGGCGCTCGTAACCGTCTCGATGCTCGCCGCATCGACCCTGCGATATTCGTCGAGCAGCACGCCGGCCGGGAACATGAAGTTGCCGCTGTTCCAGAGATAGCCGGAATTGACGTAGTCCGATGCCTTCACCGCATCCGGCTTCTCGACGAAACGCGCGACCGCATGCACCTCGCCTGATATCACCTCGCCCGGGTTGATATAGCCGTATTCGGTCGCCGGCCGCTCCGGCTTGACGCCGAACGTGACGATGCGCCCGGCATTCGCAGCCGCAAGGCCTTCGCGGCAGGCGGCGACGAAAGCAGCATTGTCCCGCACCACGTGGTCGGCGGCGAGCGCGAGCACGATCGCCTCGTTAGCGCGGTTCTGCGCGAACACCGCACCCGCAGCGATCGCAGGTCCCGAATCGCGCCGCATCGGCTCGAGGATCACGTCGGCCTCGATCCCGATCTCGGTGAGCTGCTCCAGCACCATGAAGCGATAGACCGCATTGGTGATGACGATCGGCCGGTCGAACAGCGAGGGATCCGAGACGCGCAGTAGCGTGTCCTGGAAGGTCGAGCGGGTGCCGAACAGCGGCAGGAATTGCTTGGGCCGCACCTCGCGCGAAGCTGGCCACAGCCGCGTGCCGGCGCCGCCGCACATGATCAGGGGGATTATGCGTTTGTCCATCGTCATCTCAAACCTTGAAATAGTCCCGATACCAGGTGACAAAGTTACGGACCCCATGCTCGATCGGCGTTGACGGCGCAAAGCCGGTGTCGCGCATCAGATCCTCGACATCCGCGAACGTTTCCAGCACATCTCCCGGCTGCATCGGCAGCAATTCTTTGATCGCCGTCCGGCCCAGCTCCCGCTCCAGAAGACCGACGACGTGCATCAATTCCTCCGGATGGTGATTGCCGACATTGTAGAGCTTTGACGGCGCATTTGCGGCAGCCTGATCGTCCGCAGGCACAAGATCGATCAGCCTGGATACTACACGGCTCACATCATCAATATAGGTGAAGTCGCGGCGCATCCTGCCATGGTTAAAGAGCCGGATCGGCCTGCCCGCCATAATGGCATCTACAAAGAGAAACATGGCCATATCAGGCCGTCCCCACGGCCCGTAGATGGTAAAGAAGCGCAGGCCCGCGACCGGCAGCCGGTAGAGATGACTGTAGGACTGCGCCATCACTTCGTTCGCTTTCTTGGTCGCGGCGTAGAAGCTCACGGGATGGTCAGTGCGGTCCTGCACGGCGAATGGCATTTTTGTGTTGGCGCCATAAATGGAGGATGACGATGCGTAGACGAGGTGACGACAGCCATTGTTGCGGCACCCTTCGAGCACGTTGAGAAAGCCCTGGAGATTGGAATCGGCGTAGGCATGCGGCTGCTCGATCGAGTAGCGCACGCCGGCCTGGGCCGCGAGATGCGCGACCTTGGCAAATTGATGTCGCGCAAACAGCGCCGCGATCGTGTCACGGTCGGCGAGGTCGGCCTCGACGAAGGAGAAACCGCGCTCCTTCTTGAGCAGTGCAAGGCGCGCTCGCTTCAGCGCGGGATCGTAATAGCTGTTGAGATTGTCGAGCCCGACGACGGGCCGGCCTTCGGCCAAAAGCTGGCGGGCAACGTGAAAGCCGATGAAGCCGGCAGCGCCCGTGACCAAAATCGCCTGATCCGTCATCCTGTTCCCCAGGGATCCCTTGCCCGCAGAGCCTGTTTAGCCGCCGCATCGTGGAGGTCGCAATAGGCCTGCCGCTCCTCATGCAGGCCCTTCAAACGCCGCTGCACAGTGCTTTACACACGGCTATTGCAAGATCGGCGCCAAAACCATACCAAAGCGGCCGAATTCGGCGCCTCGCGTCGGGTTGCCTCCAATCTTCGCAAACCTGTTCAAGCGGGCGAGATGCGCCGAATCCTGTTTTCCGCGGCCAAGATCCTGATTTCCGCGGCGCTGCTGTATCTGGCGCTGCGCAATGTGGACCTGTCCGAACTGTTCTCGCGCTTCACGGTGTCCAGCCTGTTCTGGATCGGCGTGGCGATCGCGGTCGCGTTCCTGCAAATCTTCGTCGGCGTGCTGCGCTGGCGCGAGATCAGCGCCGCGTGCGGCGCGCCGCTCGAGCTCGGCCGTGCCATGCGTTACAACGTGATCGGTGCCTTCTTCAACCAGACCCTGCCGTCGGCGATCGGCGGCGATGCGGTCCGGCTGTGGCTGGTCGCGCGCGCCGGCGCCGGCTGGCGCGCGGCGACCTACTCGATCTTCGTCGATCGCGCGATCGGCTTGATCGCGCTCGCGGTGCTCATCGTCGCAAGCCTGCCCTGGAGCTATACCCTCATCACCGATCCGCACGGGCGCTCGGCGCTGCTGCTCATCGATTTCGCGGCACTGGCGGGCGGCCTCGGTTTCCTGATCTTTGGCGCGTTGAAATGGCGCTGGCTGAAGACCTGGTGGGCGACGCATCACATCCACGCCTGTGCCGTGATCGCCAATCGCGTGATCTTCAGCCGCAGCCGCGGACCGATCATCGCGGTCCTGTCGGTCCTCATTCACGTGCTTGCCGTCGTCGTCGCCTGGTGCGTCGTGCAGGCGATCGCCGCGCCGATCAGCTTCGGCCAGATATTCCTGCTCGTCCCGCCGGTGATGCTGATCACCATGATGCCGATCTCGATCGCGGGCTGGGGCGTGCGTGAAGCCACGATGGGCCTCGCATTCGGCTTCGCCGGACTCGCCGCAAACGAAGGTGTCAACGTCTCGCTGCTGTTTGGCGCCGTGTTCTTCATCGTCGGCGCGATCGGCGGCCTGGTCTGGATCCTCAGCGCGGAGAAGGCCGCGCAAGGGTCGGTCCCGATCGGAGTGCCCCAGTGAGCTCGGCCGCCGACGCCCTCGCTGCCGTCCCGTCGCTCGTTGCCGTCGCAATCGCCGCGCTGGTGTCGGCGCTCATCACCTGGACCAGCCGTCCCCTGCTCCAGCGCTACGCGCTGGCACGGCCGAACGCGCGGTCCTCGCATCGCATTCCGACCCCGCAGGGTGCGGGCATCGCCGTGATCACGGCGACGCTCATCGTCGCCTCGCTCTTTGCGAGTGTCGCGAACGCCGCGATCCCGCTCGCGCTGGTCGGTGCGACGGTCTTGATCGCGCTGGTCGGATTTGCCGACGACATCGTATCGCTCCCGGTGCTGGTGCGGCTGGTGCTGCAGGCCGCGGCCGTCGGCGCCGTGGTGTTCACTGCGCCCGAGACTGCGCGCATCGTTCCGGCGCTGCCGCTTGCGCTGGAGCGCGGCCTCATCCTGCTCGCAGGGGTCTGGTTCGTGAACCTCGTCAACTTCATGGACGGGCTCGACCTGATGACGGCCGCGGAAGTGGTGCCGGTCACTGCGGCGCTGCTGCTGCTGGGGTGGCTGGGCGAGCTGCCATGGCCGGCCGCGCTCGTCGCGGCGACGCTGTGCGGCGGCATGCTCGGCTTTGCACCGTTCAACCGTCCGGTGGCAAAAGTCTTCCTGGGCGATGTCGGCAGCCTGCCGATCGGCCTTTTGCTTGGCTGGTGCCTGCTCGAGCTCGCTTTTCGCGGGCAGACGGCCGCGGCACTGCTGCTGCCGGCCTATTATCTCGCCGATTCCACCATCACGCTGTCTCGGCGGATCGCGCGGCGCGAGCCGTTCTGGTCGGCGCACCGTACGCATTTTTATCAGCGCGCAATCGACAACGGGTTCACGGTGAAGCGGGTGGTCGGCGAGGCATTCGCGCTCAATTTCCTGCTGGCGTTGCTCGCCATTGCCACCGTTCGTGCCGGTTCAACGGCGATCACGTCATTTGCGCTTGTCGCTGGCGCAATCGCGATCGGATTGGTCCTGCGGCGCTTCTCCCGCCCTCAGGCGTCCTGAGCTGACAGCGCGAGCCGCAAACCCTCATCGAGGGAGACCTGCGGCTGCCAGCCGGTTGCGATCGCCTTGGAGACGTTGAGCTCGAGCGAGCCGAGCAGGCTGTCACGCATGTCCCGCCCGCCGATCACGCCGAGAAGCGTGCTGAGCAGCGCAGGCGACGTGCGGAAGAGCCGCGGGTGTTTGCCGGATGCCCTGGCCAGACGTTCAATAAATTCGGGCGTTGAGACTTGCTCCCTGTCAGCCACGAGAAATACCTCGAAATTGCTCGCACGATCGGGATGAGCGAGCCGATGCAGAATGAATGAGGTAAGATTCTGTATGGCAAGAAAGGCACGCTGATTGCGGATCGCGCCAAAAGGCAGCGGAAGCCCTAGATTCACCGCACGACTCAGCAGCGCAAAATTACCCTTAGCCCCCGCGCCGTAGACCAACGGCGGTCTGATCGCCGAGATCCTCATGTCGCCATTGGACGCCAACGTCCTCAACCCCGCTTCGGCCTCGACCTTGGACATGCCGTAGATGCCGCGCGGCGTAAGGATGTCGTCCTCGCAGAATGGAGCACGTCCTTCATTGCTGCGACCATGGACGAGAACGGTGCTGACGAAGATGAACTGGCGCGCGCCGGCCTTCGACGCACTTCGAGCCAAGCGCAGTGTGCCGGCGACGTTGACGTTGCGATACAGCTCGGCTGCGTGCTCCTCGCGCTTGTGATGAACGCGGGCGGCGAGATGGACGACGGCGTCTATTCCTTCGAGCGCAGCCTGCCAATTGGTATCCGGACCGATCGATTCGATGATGACTTCGTCGCCGATGCCCTCCGAGCTGCGGACCGCCCGTCGGACCGACCATCCCTCGCTCGCCAGTGCGGGGGCCACATGACGGCCGACGAAGCCGCTCGCTCCCGTCACCAGCACGACCGGTTTGCTCTCGCTCATCGTTATTCCGCCAGGTCCGGATTGTTCAAGAGTTCGTCGATCAGATCGGCATATGCGTTCATCGCGATGGTCCGGTCGAATCGCGATGCCGCGTTCACCGCGCGCTCCGCCATTGCCGACGTGTCGGAGCGGGACGCTGCACGGATCGCTTCAATGAGCCGATCGGCGCGGCCCGGCGTCACGACCCAGCCGAGTCCGTTCTCCACCACGGTCAACGCGGCCTCGGCGTCCGGCTCGGAGACCAGCACCACGGGACGGCCGACCGCAAGCAGATTGTAGAACCGACTCGGCACCGACACCCCAGCAACGTCCTTCCGGTACGGAATGATCCAGAGATTGGCGGATGCCAGAAATGCCTCGAGCTCGGCATCCTCGACACGCGCCACGAAGGAGACATTGGACAGGTTCGCGGCCGCCTGCAACTGCTTCAGCCGTTCGAAGCCGATGCCCCAGCCGGACAGCAGGAAGTGAATGTCCGCCTCGTCCTTCAGAAGTCGCGCCGCCTCGAACACGATCTCTGGATCATGGGTGAAGCCGAGATTGCCCGACAGACCGACGATGAAGCGCGCGGAGAGCGCTTTGCGGAACGGGTTGTCCGGCATGAGCGGCCGCGGAGCGGGCACGAGCGTTGCCCAGTTCGGGATGAAGCGGATCTTGCTCCGCGTCATTCCGGGATAGCTCAGCAGCGGCCGCTCCGCGTCGCGGCCGATGGTGATGACGGCATTGAGCGCGCGGAACATCAGGCCGTTGGCGGCGCGCATCGTCCGCGTCAACAACGAGCCAGGCTTCAGCAAGCCTGCCATCACCAGCACGTCCGGAAAGAGGTCGTGCATGATTAGGGCCGAGCGCGCGCCCTTCAATCTGGCTGCCGCTGCCACCGCATAGGGCAGCATGAAGGGCGCAGTGACCGTGAGCACGACGTCCCCTTGCCTCAGTTCCCGCACCAGTGCGAAGAACGCGCGCGTCGCGAACAAGAGCTCGGAGACGCCACGCCGCACCAGCGCCGCTTTGTCTGCCATGCGGTTCCTGATCGCGACGACGCGCGGCTTGCCCGGGCCAGTCTGCGCGGCCGGCAATGCGCCCGGCGAGCCCGACAGCACAACGACTTCGTGGTCGGCGGCGAGACCGCAGGCGATCTCGGCCATGATCGCCGCTGTCGTGCTCGGATCGGGCGGGTAATGCTGGCTCGCGACTACTATCTTGCCTCGAGGCTCCATGGTCAGGCCGCGGTCGACCCGAATTCGGGAACTGCATCTTTAAGGATGGTCCTGATGGTGGCGCGATCGTCGCGCGCGATCGCCTGCTCCAGGGCCGCGATCCATTTGCGCAGGGTCTGCATCGGCGGCTCGTTCGGCTGCGCCGCCATGATGCCGGCAAGGCCGATTTCGCGGGTCGGCTCCTCCGAGGCAAACAGGATTTCTTGCAAGCGTTCACCAGGCCGCATGCCAGTAAACACGATTTCGATGTCGTACCCGGGTTGCAGCCCGGAGAGGCGGATCATGCGCTCAGCCAGATCGACGATCTTCACCGGCTGCCCCATATTGAGCACGTAGACCGAGACATCCGGCCGCGCCGGTCCGAGCGCGTGCGTCGCTGCCGTGATGACGAGATCACAAGCTTCACGAATGGTCATGAAGTAACGGACCATTTCGGGATGGGTGACGGTGACAGGGCCGCCGGCCTCGATCTGGGCCTTGAACTTCGGCACCACCGAACCGTTCGAGGCCAGCACATTGCCGAATCGCACCGAGATCAGCCGCATCGGCGGCCTGGCCGCGCCGGTCGCTGCTGTAAGATCGTGGTCGAGCGCTTGGCAATACATCTCGGCGAAGCGCTTGGTCAGACCGAGCATCGATACCGGCTCGATCGCCTTGTCGGTCGAGATCATCACCATCGCTTCGGCGCCGGCGGCAAGTGCCGCATCGGCGACGTTGATCGAGCCGAAGATGTTTGTCTTGACCCCCTCGCTCCAGTCGCGCTCGAGGATCGGCACGTGCTTGAGCGCTGCGGCATGGAACACGATGTCCGGCTTGAACTCCGCCATCAGGCGCATGATGCGCTCGCGATCGCGGATGTCGGCAATTCGCCCTTCGATCGCAGCACCGGAGCCGTGCGCAGCGAGCGTCTCTGTGACTGCGTAGAGCGCCGGCTCGGAATTCTCCAGAATCAGCAGGCGCGCCGCACCAAAGGCGACCACGCGCTCGCATATCTCGGATCCTATCGAGCCGCCGCCGCCGGTGACGATCACTGCCTTGCCCTTGATCAGCGCTTCCAGTCGCGCATAGTCGATCTTCTCGCTCGGCCGCAACAGAAGGTCCTCGACCGCGATCGCGGTGAGTCGCGGCGGCTCGCCGCTCTCCAGCGAGGGCATGCGGCTCACGATCACGCCCAACTTGCGTGCCCGCATCAGGATCGATTCTGGATGGGCTTCCGGCTCGAACGCCGAAGGCGTCATCACGAGACGGGCGATCGCATTGTTGCGCTTGGCAAAATCAGTAATGACATCCTCGACGTCATCGATGCCACCCAGCACCGGCACGTTGCGGATGAGCTGACCCAGATCGGCGCGCGAGGGCGACAATATGCCGAGCGGCCAAATCCGCTTGATCGCTCCGCTCTCGATGCCGCGGAGCAACACGTCGGCATCCGCAGTCCGCCCGATGAGCAGCGTCGGGGCTGCGTGATCGGAGCGGGCATGACGCCGCACCCGGGTGTAGCGGAAGTAGCGGTAAGTCATCCGCAGCGCGCTGAGGAAGGCGATCTCCAGGAACCAGTAGAGGACGATGGTCACCTTGCCCACGAAGAAGCTGCCACGGACGTTGGGCGCAACGAAGATGTAGTCCAGCACGAGCAGAGCAACCGTGAGCACGGTCGCCGCGCGAATGATGTTCAGGGCATCCGGCAGCGAGGTGAAGCGCCATTTCGTCGTGGTCAGGTTTAAGACGAAGAACACGATCACGCTGAAGGCGAGAAAGTAGGGCAGGATCTGGAACAGCAGCGGCAAGCGATCGAAGAAGCCTTCGCCACCCTCGAATCGCAGATAGAACGCGGCAAAAAGCGCGGCCGTGGTTGCCAGCAAGTCGTGGAGCGCGATCAGGAAATTGCGCAAGGTAAGATGCGAAAGACGCGTCATCCGCCGACCGATGAAATCCCAGTTAGATGCAACTGCCCGCGCTGATAGCCCATCTCGGCTGGGGTTGCCAGCCGCGCGGGCCGTTCAGGAACCGGCATCCCCCATCTTCGCCTGTTGTGCCCGGATCACCATGCCGCCGGCAACGCCGACGCCGATGACGTACATCCAGCCCTCATGGAAGTCGAACAGATGGGAATTAAACAGCGAGGTGAAGACGTTCTGGATCACGACCAGGAGCCCGACCCAGTTGGCGAGCCCGTCACCGCGGAACACTAGCAGATGCAGGATCCAGATCGCGTCGAGGACGGCGATGCCGATGAGGCCCCATTGCACAGCGACATTCAGCGTCTGGTTATGCGGGTTGCCGATCACCTCGGCCGAGGCCTTGTAGCCGCTGCCCGTCGCGACCTGCTCGAACAATCTGCGCGTCGAGCCGGTGCCGTGGCCCTTGAACGGCGCCTCCGCGAAGAAGCCGAGGGATTTCCGCCAGAATTCGAGCCGCAGGCCCAGTGAGGTCGGCTCGCCCTTCTCCACGTACCGCGTATAGTCGCTGGCAAAGGTGTCCGCGGTCTTTCGCAATTGCGGCGAGGCCTGCCAGCCAATCGCGCCGGCGCCGAGTAAGCCTGTGGCGATGATCGCGATGCTGCGCCATTTGAGATGAAGCAGCGCGAACACGCCGAACATGATCGGAATGGTAACGAGCGCCGTGCGCGATACCACCACAAAGGCCATGTTGACGAAGAAGCTGAGCGCCAGCGCCGTGAGCAGCCCGGCGAGCCAGTAACGCTTCTCACGCAGCAGCCTCACGATCGGATAAGCGAGCGCGACCGCGCAAAGCGTGAATTCCTGGCTCTGGTCGATGTAGTTCTTGACGAAGATGCCGCGTTCGGGCGGATCGGTCTTGAGCGCGAGGTTGGGATAGAACGCGACCAGCCACGACATCACCGACAACAGCGCACAGGACACCAGGAAGGCGACGAGCACCCAATGCCCGCGCTGCGAGCGCTCGAAATGATAGAGCAGGACGGGCAGCACGAGCAGCTTGACGGTCGGATTGACCGCATACAGGCGCGCGCCCCAGGACGCATCCGACCACAGCGTCCCGAGTAGCGCGAGAACGACCAGCGCGATCGGCGCCGCGCAGATCGGACGCGTCAGCGATTGCAGGAACGCGCGGAGGTCGAGAAACGGCACCATGCAGAGCAGCATCAGGGCGTTGAAGATGCCCGCAAGCGACGTCGACCATGGCAGCGAAGCCGCGGTCAGCACCGCGAAAATGTCGACGGTCTCGCGCCAGGCCGCCGGGCTGCGCAGGCGCCGCCCGAGCATCTGGCCGGCCGTCTCGCGGGCGAGCGCCGTCACTTGCTCCCTCCCCGTGCGCGATGCACCAGCGCGGTGGTGCTGAAGCCCTGAAGGATATCGACCAGCACGACCATCCCTCCCGCGGCCTCGACGACCTCGTGGCCCACGACCTGCTCGCGGGTGTAGTCGCCGCCCTTGACCAGCACGGCGGGCTTGATCTTGGTGATCAGGTCGATTGGCGTGTCCTGCTCGAAGATGACGACGAGATCGACGGCCTCCAGCGCAGCCAGCACCTCCGCGCGCGCGCGCTCGTCCTGGACCGGGCGATCGGCGCCCTTCAGCCGCCGCACCGAGTCGTCGCTATTGAGACCCACGATCAGGCGGTCACAGGCGGCGCGCGCCGCGGTCAGCACCTTGACATGGCCGGGATGGAGGATGTCGAAACAGCCATTGGTGAAGCCGACGCGCTGGCCCTGTGTCTTCCATTCGGCGAGTTGCGCGTCGAGCGCGCCCGGCTCGAGCACGATCTTCTCCTCGGCGGCAAGATAGGCATGTGGCAGGATCTTTCGCCGCAGCTCGGCCGCGCTCACGGTGGCGGTGCCCTGCTTGCCGACGGCGACGGCGGCGGCAGCATTGGCCATGCGCAGCGCCGTGTCCCAGTCCGCGCCCGCTGCGAGCGACACCGCAAGCGCGGCGGCGACGGTGTCGCCGGCGCCGGAGACGTCGCGCACCTTCACCGGAAAAGCCGGAACATGGACGACCTCGCCGCTGCGCGGCACCAGCGTCATGCCGTGCTCGCCCAGCGTGACCAGGATCGCCTCGCAATCGGCAAGCCGCATCACGTCCTCCCCGGCATCGACGATGCTCTGCGTGGTGTCGGCGCGGCTCCGCGTCGCCTCCGAAAACTCCTTGCGGTTGGGCGTGAGCAGCGTGGCGCCACGATAGATCGCCCAGTTCAGGCTCTTGGGGTCGACGATGACAGGCTTGCCGAGCTTTCGCGCGGCGTCGATGGTGTGGCGGATCACGCGTGCGGTCAGCACGCCCTTGGCGTAGTCGGACAGCAGCACGATGTCGGCGCGCGCGATTTGCGGCAGGATCGCCTCGATCAGCTTCGTCTCGGTCGCATCGGAGGCAGGCCCCGCCTGCTCCCAATCCGCACGCAACATATGCGTGGAAAAATGCTCGGAAACAAAGCGGACTTTTCGCGTGGTCGGGCGCGAGGCGTCGCTCACCAGAACGCTGTCGATGCCGGCGTACTCCGCCAGCGCCGAGGCGAGCCGCCTGCCCGCATCGTCCTCGCCGATGAGCCCGACGAAGATGCAGCGCGCGCCGAGGGAGGCGACATTGCGCGCGACGTTGCCGGCGCCGCCGATATGGATCTCGCTGCGCTGTGCCGAGATCACCGGCGCGGGCGCTTCCGGCGAGATTCGCGACACCTCGCCATAGACGAACTCGTCCAGCATGATGTCGCCGATGCACAGCACCGTGCGGCCGCTGATGGCTTGTGCGAGAGCATCGAAATCGAGGATGGGTGTCGGCATGATCTTTGGGCCTCAGGTCCTTGGGGCCTCAGCGGAAGCGGTCGGGCCGGTCGAGGTAATCCCCGACATAGGCCTTGACCGCGTCCTCAAGCGTCGTGAAGCCACCGTTATAGCCGGCGCGGTGGAGACGATCGACCTTGCTCTGGGTGAAGTATTGATAGCTGCCCCGGATCGCCTCGGGCATGTCGATGTATTCGATGTTGGGGCTTCTGCCGAGGGCTGCATAGGCTGCCAGCATCAGGTCCTTGAAACTGCGCGCCTTGCCGGTCCCGACGTTGAAGAGGCCGGAGACCGACGGCGTCGCCAGCAGCCACATGACGACACGCACGACGTCGTCGACATAGATGAAATCGCGGCGCTGGTCGCCGTCGGCAATACCTTCGCGATGCGACTTGAACAATTGCACGACGCGGCCCGCTTTCACGTCATCGAAGCGGCGCGCCAGCACGCTCATCATCGAGCCCTTGTGGTATTCGTTGGGGCCGAACACGTTGAAGAATTTCAGGCCCGCCCATTGCGGCGGGAGCCGGTCGCCCCTCGCTACGCGCTCGGCAACAGCGAGGTCGAACAGGTGCTTGCTCCAGCCGTACAGATTCATCGGCCGCAGCTTTTTCAGCGCCGGCAGCGAGGAATCGTCGTCAAAGCCATCCGCGCCATCGCCATAGGTCGCGGCCGATGAGGCATAGATGAACGGCACCGCATTCGCCGTGCACCAGTCCAACAGGCACATCGAGAGGCGGAAATTGGTCTCGATCACGAGATCGCCGTCGGTCGCGGTGGT
The DNA here is from genome assembly GCF_023073875.1 of Bradyrhizobium sp. 154. NCBI lineage: Bacteria > Pseudomonadati > Pseudomonadota > Alphaproteobacteria > Hyphomicrobiales > Nitrobacteraceae > Bradyrhizobium > Bradyrhizobium sp. 154. Next base: position 195,404 of record NZ_JADPKG010000117.1, on the reverse strand, counting down.
CTCGGAAATCGCACCAAGATGGATCATTGCGTCGAGCTTGCGGCCCTTCAGCCAGCCCTCCAGTTCGGCCGGCCGGACGATATCCACAAGCTGCCGCTTGGCGAGGTTGCGCCATTTGCCGTCAGAGCCGAGGAGATCGCAGACCACGACGTCGCTGCGGCCGGCCTGGTTCAGCGCGGCGACGACGTTCGATCCGATAAAACCGGCCCCGCCGGTCACCAGCAACATTCCACCTACCTGCCCAATTTTCTGAATGCCCGGTCCTGCCGTAGCGCATGATCTGCCAAAGTGTAAGCGGTTTTGGGATCGTTCCTCAGCCGGCTTTACCTGCTGGCTGGGAGCGGCTAACCGAGCGTCCATATCAGATCGCCCGATCGCATTAACAATGAATCAAAATTCGCAACTTGGTGAACATGCAGACCGGGACGACACGCGCCCGATTCTGATCATTCCCTACATGTGGATCGGCGATTTCGTCCGGAATCACACCGTCGTGCGGGTCCTAAATCAGCGATGGCCAAACCGGCCGGTCGATCTCCTGACCACCTCCCTGTGCGCCCCGCTGCTCGATTACATGCCCGGTGTGCGTGCTGGCGTCGTTTGGGACCTGCCGCGCGGCCGGCTCGCAATTGGCCGCCAGTTCAGCCTGGCAAAACGCCTGCGCGAGCGGAACTACGGCACCGCCCTGGTGCTGCCCCGGACCTGGAAGGCGGCCATCGCGCCCGCGCTGGCGGGCATTCCCGAGCGGGTCGGCTTCGTCGGCGAGTTCCGGTTCGGCCTGCTCAACCGCTGGCGCTGGGGCGAGAAGAAGCTGCCGCGCTTCATCGACAAGAACGCCGCCCTCGCCCAGCCCGGCGGCGCGCCGCTGCCTGCGGAATGGCCCGTGCCGCAATTGCGGGTCCCGGCCGAGGAGATCGCCCGCTGGCGGCAGGCCAATGGCCTCAGCGCCGGCGCAGCCGTGGCGCTGGCGCCCGGCTCGGTCGGGGTGTCCAAACGCTGGACCTACTATCCCGAGGCCGCCCGGTTGCTGGTCCGGCGCGGCCTGGAGGTCTGGGTGGTCGGCGGCCCCGCCGAGAAAGGCCTCGCCCAGGAGATCGTCGCGGCCGGCGGCGCGGGGGTGCGAGACCTCACCGGCAACGATCTGCGCAACGGTGTGCTGGCCATGGCCGCGGCCGGCGTCGCGATCTCCAACGATTCCGGCCTGATGCACATCGCAGCCGCGCTGGGCACGCCCACCATGGGCATCTTCGGCCCAACCGACCCCTATCTCTGGGCCCCGCTCAACGGCCTTGCCGCCACCGTGGTCCAGAACAAGAGCTTGCTGTCCTGCCAGCCGTGCCAGAGCACGATCTGCAAGATGAACGATCACCGCTGCATGCGCGACATCGCGGCGAGCGAGGTGGTCGCGATTGCGCAGCGGGTGTTGAGTGAAGCGGAAGCGCGGGCGACGACGTGAGGCGATCTGGTAATTGCCGACGATGACATCCTGCCAGTGTTTTGCCCGACGAGGCTGGGCAAGAATTACTCGTTAGCGGAGCGAGGCGGGTGCGTGCCGGCCGATTGCGAGCGGAGGCTGTATATTTGTCCAGAAGGCCCCTAGGGCAACGTGGATGCCCTGCAGGAGAGCTGCGAGGGTGCATCGGCAAGGAGCAAGCGACTTTGCGAGCGCGGCCAGAAACGCGTCGAAGCCAAGGATGTTGAGCACCCGGGTAAAGCTGTAGCAGAGCGCCATCAGGCTCCACTCGCCGCGGACCTTGTCGAAGCCGCGGACCAGGAAATGACGATAGCCGGCACGGCATTTGAGCGTGCCAAACGGATGCTCGACGATGGCAAAACGACGGCGCATCAGTTCGCCCGCGCCCTGCATCCGCTCGCGATGACGTTCAAGAACGTCTTCATGCTCCCAGCGCCCGATCGTCCGGTAGGCGGCGTTCGACGAGAGACAACGAACCTTGAGCGGGCAGGTCCTGCAGATCGCTCCGCGCGCCGCGTAGCGGATCTCGATGCGGCCACTGGTGTTCTTCTGCCTGCTCTTCATCGGATGGAGCAGTTGGCCGGCGGGACAATGGTAGGTGTCGGATGCGCCATCATAGTTGAAGTCCTTGAGGGCAAAGCGGCCTTGCTTCTCGAGCCGGGCGTTGCCCTTCGGCACCGGCACATAGGCCGTGATGCCATCGTCCTCACAGGCCTTCAGTTCGTGACTGCTGTAATAACCCTCATCTGCCAGCGCCTGCAGGGCCTTGACCTCAAGGGCCTCTTTTGCCGCCATGGCCATCGCATGTAGCTGGCCGACATCGCTGCTGTCGTTCACCACCTCGCTGGCGACAATGAGCTTGTGCTTGTCGTCGACGGCGGTCTGCACATTATAGCCTGCGAGCCCCTGGCCGCTCTTGACCAGAAGCCGGGCATCCGGATCGGTCAGGGACAGCTGTGTCTCGCCATTCTCTTCCAGCCGAGCAAGATCGGCTTGGGCGCGCGAGCGCTTCGCCATCAGCGCCGCAACCTTCGCGCCGATGTCGCCGCCATCTCCGCCGCCATCGGGCCCATCCTTGCCCCGGTTCTTGGCTTCTGCGGCATCATTGTCCTCAAGGGACTTGCCGTAAGCCTCGATCTCCTGGTCCAGCTTTGTGATCTGGTCGGCGAGCCTCTTGCGCGTAAAGATGCTGGCCTTGCTGGCGTCGCCATGGAAGAACGAGCCATCAATCGCAACAACGCTGCCGCCGACAAGGCCGAGCTCGCGCATCAGCAGCACGAAGCTGCGGTTGGCCGCCTTCAGAGCCGCCCAGTTCTCCTTGCGGAAGTTGCCGATCGTGCGATAACCCGGCTTCAGATTCCTCAGCAGCCAGATCAGTTCCAGATTACGGCAGGCCTCCCGCTCCAACCGACGCGACGACCTGATTTGGTTGATGTAGCCGTAAAGGTAGAGCTTCAGCAGATCGGCCGGATCGTACGGCGGCTGGCCGACCTCCTCAGCCTTGCGACCCGCATGGCGAAAGCCGAATTTGGCAAGGTCGAGGACACGAACGAAGCTCTCGATCGCCCGGACTGCGTTACCCGGACCGACATAGTCCTCAATCCGAGCAGGAAGCAGGCTGGCCTGGTCGCGGCTCTCGCCGGTCTTGAATGTGCGATTCGTCATGAACAAAAGCGTACACCGACCAACGAAAATGCCCGAGTTTCTTGCCCAGCCTCGACGAGTCAAACGCGATTCGAAAAATCCGCACAAGATCGTGCCAGCGGCCAACCCATTGATTTTGCTGCTCCCGGCCACGGTGCATGGGGTTGTTTTCGCACTTTTGTTTGGCGTCATGAAAAAACCGCTTCAGAGCAGCGGCCGATAGACCTCGCCGATCCGCGCCGCCTCCGCATCCAGGCTGAACGTTGCGAGCACCCGCGCCCGCCCGCGCGCGCCCATCGCGGTCGCGGCGTCCACATCTCGCATCAGCGGCTCCAGCGCGGCGACCAGCGCATCGACATCGCCCGGCGGTACCAGCACGCCGCTCACGCCATCCTCGACCGCGAGTTCGGCGGCACCGGCGCGTGCGGCGACGAGGGCGCTGCCGGCTGCCATCGCTTCGATCAGCGTCAGGCCAAAACCTTCGTTGCGTGAGGTGAAGGCGTAGATCGTCAAGCGTTGATACCAGCGCTGCACCGCTTCGATCGGCAATTCGCCTGTGATGACGATGCGCGATTGCAGGCCGGCTGTCTCGATGCGCTGCTTGAGGTCGTTGGCAAAGGGCGTCTGCTCGGGCGTGACCTGGCCGACGATCACAGCAGTGAAATCCGGATGTCGCGGCAGCAGCCGGCACATCGCATCGACGAATACGTCGGTGCCCTTCTGGGCGCGCACGCGGCCGAAGCAGCCGATTGCGTAGCGGCCGGGCAGCGCGGCTTCGGCGAAGGCCGCGGCGCGATCTGTCGGCGGTGCGTAGACGTCGGTGTCGACACCATGCGGGATCACGGTTGCCTTCACTTTCAGGAAGGATGCCGAGATGTCGCTCGTTGCGATGATCGCATCCATGCGCCGGATCAGCCAGCGCGTGATCCAGCTGTGATGCCGCTGCGCCGCCGAAGTGAACACGAGCTTCAGGGGCCAGCCGAGCGCTCGCAACGCGACGCCGGCGATCATCTCGTTGTTGCGCCGCGCATGCCAGATCAGCGGCGCCTTGCGCCGCCATAGCTTCGGAAAATCCGCAGCGCTCAGGCGGCCGATCCCCGCCGGCGCATCGGAGCCGAACCAGGCCGCGCGAAACAGTCTTGCCAGTCGCGGCGCCACCATCCGATTGGTCGCGGTGACCCCGGAATAGCGCCTGTGCAGATTTGGCACGATCACTTCGAGATCGCCGGGGAAATTCGCCACGTCATGCTCCGTTTCGAAAGATCCCTATACGCAACATTAAGCATAGTGACCAGTTCAGCCGCGCCGATACCCCCTCTTCACCACGCGGGCGGTAGTTTTGCGCGTTGATCGAAGACGGGTGAGATCATGACTGTGCTAGTCACCGGCGGCGCCGGCTATATCGGAAGTCACACGGTCCTGGCGCTGGCGGAAGCCGGCGAGGACGTCGTCGTGATCGACGATCTCTCCACGGGTTTCTCCACCAATCTGCCGGAAGGCGTGCCGCTGTTCATCGGCGATGCCGGCGACGAGAACCTGCTCGAAGGCGTGATCGCGCAGCACGACATCGAGAGCATCATCCATTTCGCGGGCTCGGTCGTCGTGCCGGATTCGATGCGAGATCCGCTCGGCTATTATCGCAACAACTTCATGACCGCGCGCAATCTGCTCAACGTCGCGGTCAAGCGCGGCATCAGCCGCTTCATCTTCTCCTCGACCGCCGCCGTCTACGGCGATCCTGACCAGGTGCCGGTGCCCGAGCATGCGCCGACGCGACCGCTGTCGCCTTACGGCTCGTCGAAGCTGATGACCGAAATCATGCTGCATGACGTCGCCGCCGCCTACGGCATGCAATATGTGACCTTGCGCTACTTCAACGTCGCCGGCGCCGATCCGCAGGCGCGCATCGGCCTTGCCACCGCCGGCGCCACGCATCTGCTCAAGATCGCAGTTGAAGCCGCCACCGGCCAGCGCGCCAAGATCGACGTGTTCGGCACGGACTATCCAACCCCGGACGGCAGCTGCATCCGCGATTTCATCCACGTCACCGACCTCTCGCAGGCGCATCGCTCGGCGCTGGCCTATTTGCGCAATGGCGGCGCCTCGACGACGCTCAATTGCGGCTATGGCCGTGGCTATTCGGTGCTGGAGACCATCGACGCGGTGCGGCGGGTTTCGGGCCGCAGCTTCGCCGTGCAATACGCTGCGCGCCGGCCTGGCGACATCATGACCATGGTCGCCGACACCAGCCGCATCCGCGGCCTGCTCGACTGGCACCCACAGTATGATGACCTCGAGACCATCGCCGCGCACGCCCTGGCCTGGGAGGACAAGCTGTTCCGCGAGCGCCATGGCGAGCTCCGCCACGCCGTCTCGGCCTAGAATCAACCCGAGCGCAAGCCCTTAATTGGGCTTGAAAAACTGTAGCCGAGCGGGCACAGAGGCCCATCGATCCCTGACGCACGGGCAGGCTTTGTCCCGCGCCGTCAATGGACACCGGATGGCCCAGTTCCCAAAGAAAATCACTGACGACCCCTATGCAGCAGCGGTGTTGATTCGCCGCCTGGTCTTGGAACAAGGGGTCGTTTACTGGAGGCGCTACCTCGTCGCCTTCGCGCTGATGGCGCTCGCCGCCGGCGCGACCGCAGGCGCGACCTACGTGCTCGGCCAGGTCATCAACCAAGCCTATGTCGACAAGAACATTCCAGGCATCGCGATGTTTTCGGGCATCACGGTGGCGCTGCTGTTCATCAAGGGCGTCGCGACCTACGGCCACATGGTGATCCTGACCAAGATCTCCAACGCCATCCTTGCCACCAATCAGCGTCAGCTCTTCGCCAAGCTGATGCGCGAAAGCGTCGGCTTCTTCTCCGAGCGGCATTCGTCCGAATTTCTGGCGCGGCTGACCGCCGGCGCCAAGTCCATCACCGACGTGCTCAACATGCTGGTCAACGCCGTCGGGCGTGACCTGTTGATGCTGCTTGCTATGATCGGCGTGATGGTATGGCAGGACCCGATGATGTCGTTCATCGGCCTCGTCGCGGTACCGCCTGCGATGCTGGTGCTGCGCAAGCTGGTCAAGCGCATCAAGGGCCTCGCCTACAACCAGTTCACCGGCACCGCCGACATCATGGAAACCATGCAGGAATCGCTGCAGGGCATCCGCACCGTGAAGGCGTTCACGCTCGAAGATACCATGCAGAAGCGCATCGACGAGAACATCGCGATCGTCGAGCGCAATGCCAACAAGATGGCCCGCGTCGCCAACCGCTCCAATCCGCTGATGGAGATGCTGGGCGGATTCGCCGTTGCCGGCTGCCTGCTCTATGGCGGCTACAGCGTGGTCGCGCTCAATGCGACGCCCGGCGCGTTCTTCTCTTTCATGACGGCATTCCTGATGGCGACCGAGCCGGCCAAGCGGCTGGCGCGGCTCAACATCGACCTCAACAGCCAGCTGGTCGGCGCGCGCATGCTGCTCGAGGTCGTCGACAGTCCGGCGAGCGAGCAGTCCGACGACGACAAGCCGGCGCTGAAGCTGTCAGATGCCCGCATCGAGCTGCGCGACGTCAGCTTCTCCTATCGCTCAGGCGAGACCGTGCTCAACCGCATGAGCTTCGTCGCCGAGCCGGGCAAGGTTACCGCGCTGGTCGGCCCGTCCGGCGGCGGCAAGTCGACCGTGCTGGCGCTGCTCTTGCGCTTCCACGAGGTGACACAAGGCGAGATCGTGATCGACGGGCAGTCGATCTCGTCGGTCTCGCGAAAATCGCTTCGAGCGCAGACCGCCTATGTCGGCCAGGACGTCTATCTGTTCCGCGACACCATCCGCAGCAACATCGCCTTCGGAAGGCCGGGCGCGAGCGAACAGGAAATCGTCGAGGCCGCGAAGGCGGCCTGCGCACATGATTTCATCATGGGTTTCCCGCTCGGCTATGACACGCCCGTCGGCGAGCACGGCACGCAGCTGTCGGGCGGCCAGCGCCAGCGCATCGCGGTGGCGCGCGCGTTGATCAAGAACGCGCCGATCATCCTCTTGGACGAAGCCACCGCCGCGCTCGATTCCGAGTCCGAGCGGCAGGTGCAGGAGGCGATCGAGCATCTCTGCCAGAACCGCACCACCATCGTGATCGCGCACCGCCTGCACACCATCATGCACGCAGACCGCATCCTGGTGGTCGAGGGCGGCGAAATCGTCGAGCACGGCCGGCACGACGATCTGCTGCGCCGCGGCGGGCGCTATGCGTCGTTCTTCCGCCTGCAGCATCACCATTCCGGCGCTCTGGCGCCGATCAGCGCAACCGCATAGAGTTCCTTATCAACCTCAAGAGCCGCGAGATCCGCTCCATGAACGCCGCCTCCTACGTCATTCCGCTTCCGCCCCAGGCTTCGCTTCCCGTCGTCGGCGAGAGCGGCCGGTATCCGGTGCGCCGCATCTGGTGCGTCGGTCGCAATTATCTCGAGCACATCCGCGAGATGGGCAATGACGAGCGCGCCCCGCCGTTCTTCTTCGCCAAGCACGCCGACATGCTGGTGCCTGATGGCGCCACCATTCCCTTTCCGCCGCTGACCAAGGATCTGCATCACGAGGTCGAGCTGGTCGTCGCGATGAAGAGCGGCGGGCTGAACATCCCCGCCGACAAGGCGCTCGACCACGTCTACGGCTACGCAGTCGGCATCGACCTCACCCGCCGCGACCTCCAGATCGCCTCGCGCAAGAAGGAGCGGCCGTGGGAGATCGGCAAGTCGTTCGACGGCTCCGCCCCGTGCTCCGCGATTCAACCGGCATCGAAGATCGGCCATCCCGCCAAGGGCAAGATCTGGCTCACGGTCAACGGCAAGGAAGCGCAGAAGGGCGATCTCACCGAGCTGATCTGGAACGTGCCCGAAATCATCTGGCAGCTCTCGCAGCAGGTGAAGCTCGCCGCCGGCGACATCATCATGACGGGCACGCCGGCCGGCGTGTCGCAGCTCCAGGTAGGCGACAAGCTCGAATGCGGCGTCGACGGCATCGGCACGTTGAAGGTCGCGATCGGCCAGCCAGAATAGGCTGAGCTCAAATCAAGGAAAACGCAAAGCCCCGGACGTCGCGTCCGGGGCTTTTACGCGCTCAAGTTCGCCGCTCATGCGCGCCGGCCACGTTGATATCCTTCCCGGTGTAATCGGTCATCATCGCGGTCGCGGCCAGCGTCACGACAGCGCAAATCGCGATGTAGATTGCGATCGCGGTCGCCGAGTGGAACGTGCCGAACAGCCAGGTTGCGATCAGCGGCGCCGGACCGCCGGCGATCACGGAAGCGAGTTGATAGCCGAGCGAGGAGCCGCTGTAGCGCAGGCGTCCGGTAAAGCTCTCGGCGATCAAGGCGGCTTGCGGGCCGTACTGCATGTCATGCGGAATCAGCGACAGGATGATCGCGACGAAGATGATGGTTGGCGATCCGGTGTCGAGCATCGCGAAATAGACGAAGCCGAATATGCCCGTCACGGCAGCGCCGATCATGTACATGTTCTTGCGGCCGATCTGATCGGAGATATGTCCGCACAGCGGGATCGAGACGAACGACAGCACCGAGGCCGAGAGCACCGCGGTCAGCAGGAAGTCGCGCGAGACATGCAAGGTGCCGATGCCATAGGAAAAGACGAAGGCTGTGAAGATGTAGAACGGCGCCTGCTCCGACATGCGCGCAAAGGCGGACAGCAGAATCTCCTTCGGATACTCCCGGATCACGGTCAGCATCGGCGTGCGGTCCACCTGACGTTCGGCCACGAGCTTTGAGAACACCGGCGTTTCGAGGATGCCGAGCCGGATATAAAGGCCGACGCCGACCAGGATGATGCTGAGCGCGAACGGAATGCGCCAGCCCCACGCCAGGAACTGATCGCCCGCCATCTGGCTGAACGCCAGCACGGCGAGATTAGCGAGGAACAGACCGCAGGGCACGCCGAATTGCGGCCATGACGCGATCAATCCTCGGGATCGGTCGCTGCGGGCCCATTCCATCGACATCAGCACCGAGCCGCCCCACTCGCCGCCAACGCCGACGCCCTGAATGAATCGCAGCACGGTCAGGATCACGGCGCCCCAGATGCCGATGCTCGCATAGGTCGGCACCACGGCCACCGCGGCGGTCGCCAGTCCCATCAAGAGCAGCGTCGCGATCAGCGTCGACTTGCGGCCGATGCGGTCGCCATAGTGACCAAAGATTGCCGCGCCGATCGGGCGCGCGATGAAGCCGACTGCGTAGATCGCAAACGCCTCCAGCGTGCCAACCCAGGGGTCGGACTGCGGAAAGAACAGCTTTGCGAAAACCAGACCGGTGACGGTGCTGTAGAGAAAGAAATCATACCATTCGATCGCGGTCCCTACCGTGGACGCGATCACCGCGCGACGAAGCTGGCGCTGATGCTCGGATGGAGTAAGTCGGGTGGCGTCAAGGCCGAGTGTTGCCATGGGAGCGTTTCCCTCGGACAGCCCCCGGTTGCGTATTTTTCACCGGTTGTTCCTTGAGGAACAAACGAGATCAGGTTCCAAGGGTTCCGGCCGAGGTGGAACGAGAGTGTAAAACTTTAGTCGGCCAATAAAGCCGCGGCGCACGCTGCCGGATGGCTTGGCGCTACCAAGCCTTCACAGGCCGATTGGCGTGGCTTGCCTGCGGCACACCGCGATTGAGCGACATGTGGGAATGCACGCACAGCCACGTTTCGCCATTCCTGGCAAACACCATCGTCGCCCGGCCGGGGCGTGGGAAGGGGCTGCCATCGGGATGATAACCCGTGCTCGCCCATGGCGCGATCACAGTCGCCATCGTGCCATCGGCTGATGCCAGAACGGAGATCTGCTCGAGGACGAAACGGAAATCGGTCGTCTTGGGCCAGACGTTATTCCACTGCGTCGAGACCCACTGATCAAGACCAGGGATGACGTCGTTATGCGTGCCGAAGGCAAGCACGTCCGGATGGAAGAGCGGCCGCGCCGAAGCGTAATCAACCTCCCGGACATAGCCGGCAAAACTTTCCAGCCAGTGGCGGAAGAACTGCACGATCTCCGTATTCGCGACCGGCAAGGGGCTCATCGCGACGCCCTGATCACCGCAGAGCCGACAGCACGATGAGGCCGAGGATCAGCGCCGTCAGCGAATATTTCAGCGTGTAGTAGACGTTGCGGTTCCATTCCTTGACCTTGCGGCTGGCGAGGTGGATCTCGTAGAGCTTGCCGAACAACTTGTTGAGCACGCCGACATTCTCGCCGTCGACGTTCTGGGTCGCCGACGCCTTGACGATGTGGTGGCTGACCCAGCGGTTGATGGCGGTCATGAAGCCGAACTTCATCGGCCGCTCGACATCGCAGAACAGGATGATGCGGTTGACGTCGGTCGCATTCTCGGCGCTGTGGATGAAGGTCTCGTCGAACATAAAGGCTTCCCCGTCGCGCCAGACGCATTCGACACCGTCGACCAGGATGCGGCACTTGTTCGAGTTCGGCGTGACGAGGCCGAGGTGATAGCGCAGCGAGCCCGCGAACGGATCGCGATGGGCGCCGAGCTTGCCGCCCGGCGGCAGCATCGCGAACATCGCGCCGTGCACGCTCGGGATCGCGTTGAGCAGCTCCACCGTCTTCGGGCAGAGCGTGCGCGCCGACGGCAGGAAATCGTCGTACCATTTCAGGTAGAACCGCTTCCAGCCGCTCTTGAAGAAAGAGTAGAAGCCCCAGTCGTTGTTGTTGGCGGCCGCGCGAATAAAACCTTCGTCGAACAGGCGCACCGCCTCGTCGCGGATGATCTCCCAGTTCTCGCTCAGCAGCTTCAGCTCGGGAAACTGATCGACCGAGATCACCGGCTTGTTGGGTACGGCCGAGCCGACATACATCAACACATTGTAGGGCGCGAGATAGGTCGAGTGGTCGCCGAGCTGGCGCGCGAAGCGCAGCCGCTGCTTGCCGCGGAAGTGGACGTAAATCGTCGAGACGACCAGCACATAAAGGATAACAAGTTGCGGCGCAAAAAGCTGTTTCAGCATATCCCCGTTCCCCAGTGACCCAGCCGGGGACGTCATCTATCCCGACCCGACCGGGGCGGCAAGATATTCACCGCTGGGTTGCACTCACACTGGCGCGAGCGGGAGCATGGAACCTGACGGAGAGCGGTCACGCCCGCGATAGCGCCTGGAGCCCTTTGAAGGTCAGGCGTTTGGGATCGGTGACGCCGGCGAGATAGAGACGGCGGATGAAGGCGATGACGGCATCGCGGTCGCAATCGGTCAGCGCGACGACGGCGTCGACCGCAATTCTCTGGGCTTCCATTGGGCTCACCTCGGCCTTGCGAGTAACCCCGGCCGAGACAGGCTAGGACTCAATCGGTTAAGCCGGCGTTAACCGTGCGGTCTGCGCCAGGCTCAACCCGGCGGCGATCGCGCCACCGCGCTCACCTCGAAAGGGACACCCGCCGCAGCAGCGGCAGGGTCAGGAATATCGCATCACGCCGTCGTCGATCCGCCCGAAGCGCAGCGAGACGATGTCGAGTGCGTAGTTCTGATACAGCCGCCACGGCCGCTTCGAGCCTTGCTTCGGCATCCTGGCGACCGAGCGCTGCACATAACCCGAGCTGAAATCGAGTGACAGCTGGGCGCTGATCGTGGCATCGTCATTGTGCGGCATGCACTGACGGAAATTGTGCCGGTCCATGTAGTTGATCAGCCGGCAGACATATTCGCAGGTGAGATCGCATTTCAGCGTCCACGACGCGTTGGTGTAACCGAACGCCGAGGCCATGTTCGGCACGTCGGCATACATCATGCCCTTGTAAGTCAGCGTGTTGGCGAAATCGACGGCGTGGCCGTCGACGCTGATCTCGAGCCCGCCGACGACCTGGAGCACCAAGCCAGTCGCCGTCACGATGATGTCGGCAGCAAGTTCGCGGCCGTCCTTCAGGCGGATGCCCTCGCGCGTGAAGGTATCGATCTCATTGGTGACGACGGAGGCGCGCTGCTCGCGGATCGCCTTGAACAAGTCGCCGTCCGGCACGAGACACAGCCGCTGGTCCCAGGGATTGTAGCGCGGCGTGAAATGGGTCGCGACATCGTAGTCGGGCCCGAGCGCATTTCTGACGCCCTTGAGGATGAGGTCCTTCACTTTCGCGGGCCGGCGCCGGCTGAGCTGGAAGAAGAACATCCCCCACATCACATTGCGCCAGCGGATCAGGTGATAAGCGAGCCGCGCCGGCAAATTGCGACGCAGCTTGTTGGCGAAGCGATCGTGCGCGGGACGCGACACCACATAGGTCGGCGAGCGCTGCAGCATGGTGACCTGCGCCGCTCTCTTGGCGAGCTCCGGCACCAGCGTCACCGCCGTCGCGCCCGAGCCTATCACGACGACGCGTTTGCCCGAATAGTCGATGTCCTCAGTCCATTTCTGCGGATGCACGATGCGGCCCTGGAAATCCGCCGTGCCATTGAACTCCGGGGTGTAGCCCGCCTCGTATTTGTAATAGCCTGAGCACATGAACAGGAAATTGCAGGTGAAGCGCACGAGCTCGGTTGCGCCCTCGCCTGTTGTGCGCTCGGCCTCGATGGTCCAGCGCGCCTCCGGCGTCGACCACGATGCGCGCTTGACGCGATGACGGAAGCGGATGTGCTTCTCGATGCCGTTCCCGGCGGCGGTCTCGCGCACATAGTTCAGGATCTGCGGCCCGTCAGCGATCGCCTTGGGATCGGTCCACGGCTTGAAGGAATAGCCCAGCGTGAACATGTCGCTGTCGGATCGGATGCCGGGATAGCGAAACAGGTCCCAGGTGCCGCCGATGCAGTCGCGTCCCTCCAGGATGACGTAGCTCTTGGTCGGGCACTTGGTCTGCAAATGATAGCCCGCGCCAATGCCGGACAGGCCGGCACCGACGATCAGCATGTCGAAATGTTCTTTGGCTTCGGCCACGGCGGTTCTCCCCGCTCAGAGGATGGCAGCGCCACGGCAAATTGCAACCGTCAGGTCGCAGCAGCGGCCACGCAGGCGGTATCGAAGAACTCGTGGTACTCGACCGCCTTGCCGTCCTTGAAGCGCCAGAAATCGACCTTGGGCGTCTGCGCGACCTTTCCGGTCTTCTTGTTCGTCCATGCGCATTCGCCGCGCGCAACGACGGCATCGCCCTGCGCAACGTATTCGTTCATCGTGTAGTACTCCATGCTCCAGTCAGCAAGCAGGCCGTCGAAATAGCTTCGCAGCTCGGTCCGGTCGTCATAACGCCTGGCGAAAGGTATCGGCTCGGCTCCCCGCGGAATCGAATCGAACTTGATCTGCGGGCCGATGACGTTGTCGAACCAATAGTCGACGCTTTGGCCCTTGCTGTCGTTCCACTGGCGATAGGCTTCCTTCAACAGCTGAACGTTGGCTTCGCTTGACATCGCATTCCCTCCATATGCATTTTGACAATGAACATCGGAAAAAGGCCCGCCCGCTGCAAAAAGTGGCGGGCTTGTTGTGGCTCTACCTGCGAGCGTATCACAGAGGCGGTCAACAAAAAATAGGCCCCGGATCGCTCCGGGGCCCTGGTGTCGCAATCGCCATCGGATCAGTACCGGTAGTGGTCCGACTTGTACGGGCCTTCCGGCTTCACGCCGATGTAGTCGGCCTGGTCCTTGCGCAGCTCGGTGAGCTTGACGCCGATCTTGGCGAGGTGCAGGCGCGCGACCTTCTCGTCGAGCGTCTTGGGCAGCACGTAGACCTTCTTCTCGTACTTGCCGTCCTTGTTATTGGCGAACAGCTCGATCTGCGCCAGCGTCTGGTTGGTGAACGACGCCGACATCACGAAGGACGGATGGCCCATCGCATTGCCGAGGTTCACGAGGCGGCCCTCCGACAGCAGGATGATGCGGTGCTTGTCGGGGAATTCGATCTCGTCGACCTGCGGCTTGATGTTGGTCCATTTCAGGTTACGCAGCGACGCGATCTGGATCTCGTTGTCGAAGTGGCCGATGTTGCAGACGATGGCGCGATCCTTCATCGCGCGCATATGCTCGATCGTGATGATGTCCTTGTTGCCGGTGGCGGTGACGAAGATGTCGGCGCGGGGTGCGGCGTCTTCCATGGTCACGACCTCGTAGCCTTCCATCGCGGCCTGCAGCGCGCAGATCGGATCGACTTCGGAAACCATCACGCGGCAGCCGGCCTGGCGGAGCGAAGCGGCCGAGCCCTTGCCGACGTCGCCGAAGCCCGCAACCATGGCGACCTTGCCCGACAGCATCACGTCGGTGCCGCGGCGGATGCCGTCGACCAGCGATTCACGGCAGCCATAGAGGTTGTCGAACTTCGACTTGGTGACGCTGTCGTTGACGTTGATCGCCGGGAACAGCAGCGTGCCCTTGTTGGCCATCTCGTAGAGGCGATGCACGCCCGTCGTCGTCTCTTCCGAAACGCCCTTGATGTTCTTGGCGATCTCGCCGAAGTAGCCCTTGGGCTTTTCCTTCAGCAGGCGCTTGACCAGCGCATAGAAGATCTCCTCTTCCTCGGAAGCAGGCTTGTCGAGGAAGGCGGTGTCGCCGTTCTCAGCGCGGACGCCGGCATGCACCAGCATGGTGGCGTCGCCGCCGTCATCGAGGATCATGTTGGGCGTGCCGCCGCCATGCCAGTCGAACAATTTTGCGGTGTAGTCCCAGTACTCGGTCAGCGTCTCGCCCTTGACGGCGAAGACGGGAATGCCGGCGGCCGCGATCGCGGCGGCGGCGTGGTCCTGGGTCGAATAGATGTTGCAGGAGACCCAGCGGATGTCGGCGCCGAGCGCGGCCAGCGTCTCGATCAGCACCGCGGTCTGGATCGTCATGTGCAAGGAGCCTGCGATGCGCGCGCCCTTGAGCGGCTGCTTCGGGCCGTACTCCTCGCGGGTGGCCATCAGGCCGGGCATCTCGGTCTCGGCGAGCGAGATTTCCTTGCGGCCGAAATCGGCCAGCGAAATGTCCTTGACGATGTAATCGGTGAAGCCGGGCTTCGCGTTCATTGCGAGTGTCCTGTTTGTTGAACTCGTCATTCCGGGTCGCCCAAAGAGGCGGACCCGGCATCTCGATGTGATGGATAAGGTTCCCGGCTTCGCTCGCGTTGCGGGCGCGCCCAGGATGAGGCGTAAAACTAGAGCGCGCGCTTGAGCGGCTCGACGAGGTCGGTCTTCTCCCAGGAGAAGCCGCCCTCATTGTCGGGCGTGCGGCCGAAATGGCCGTAGGCCGAGGTGCGCGCGTAGATCGGGCGGTTGAGGTCGAGATGGCTGCGGATGCCGCGCGGCGTGAGATCCATCGCTTTAGCGACGGCCTTCTCGAGCTGGTCCTCCGACACCTTACCGGTGCCGTGGGTGTCGATGTAGATCGACAGCGGACGTGCCACGCCGATGGCATAGGCGAGCTGGAGCGTGCAGCGGTCGGCAAGACCGGCGGCAACGACGTTCTTGGCGACATAGCGCGCGGCATAGGCCGCGGAGCGGTCGACCTTGGTCGGATCCTTGCCGGAGAACGCGCCGCCGCCATGCGGGGCCGCGCCGCCATAGGTGTCGACGATGATCTTGCGGCCGGTCAGGCCGGAGTCGCCGTCGGGGCCGCCGATGTAGAACTTGCCGGTCGGGTTGATGTGCCAGATCGTCTTCGGCGTGATCCAGTCCTTCGGCAGCGCCTCGCGCACATAGGGCTCGACGATGTCGCGCACCTGCTTGGAGGTGAGATCCTCGACCAGATGCTGGTGCGACACCACGATCTCGCGCACGCCGACCGGCTTGCCGTTCTCGTATTGCACGGTGACCTGGCTCTTGGAATCCGGGCCCAGCACCTTCTCGCGGCCGGAGTGGCGCGCTTCGGAGATGAGGCGGAGGATCTTGTGGGCGTAGAAGATCGGCGCCGGCATCAGGTCGGGCGTCTCGTTGGTGGCGTAGCCGAACATGATGCCCTGGTCGCCCGCGCCTTCTTCCTTGACCTCGCCCGGCTGCAGCGCGTCGACGCCCTGCGCGATGTCGGCCGATTGCGGATGCAAGAGGATCTCGATGTCGCAGGTCTTCCAGTGGAAGCCGTCCTGCTCGTAGCCGATGTCCTTGATCGCGCCGCGGACGACGCTCTCGATCTGCTCGTTTGTCACCGACTTCGGACCGCGGGTCTCGCCGGCGATCACCACCTTGTTGGTGGTGGCTAGCGTCTCGCAGGCGGCGCGAATCTGCCAGGGGTCGATGCCCGCCTTCGGCCCTTCACGATAGAACAGGTCGACAATCTCATCGGAGATCCGGTCGCAGACCTTGTCCGGATGACCCTCGGACACGGACTCACTGGTGAAGAGATAGGACGCGCGCATCAGTAACCCCTTGTTCCGCCATTAGCCGGCGGGCGTTTGCGATGTTTACTTTTGATGATGTCAATCACGCCGACGCGAGATGACGTAGGATTCGTCGAGAAACCAGAGCCCATTGTACTTTCGCAGCACGTCCCTGGCGGCATCCAGAGTGCGGCCGTTTTGAGTCATTTCAGTCAACCGGTCGTCCTCAATCTGAGCGACATACACCGCCGCATTCCACGCTGCAAAGGCCGTCGAGGTGCCGATGGTGCCGGTGACCTCGTTGGGCAGCGCTTCCATATCATACCTGAAGATCGAACGGTTATCCGCATAGGCATTAAAATTTAAGTCGCGGCCCACCGATCCAAGTTCATACTTAACTGCACGCAGTAGCTCATGACGGCTGACTGAGAAAGGATTTTCTCCAGGCCAGATCGCCTGGATCATTTCCATGCCCGGATCCTGGCCGTGGGAGTGAATTCCGATCAGCCGGCCGCCAGGCCGGAGCGCCCGCGCCAGCGGTGCAATGATCCGCTTGGCCCTGAAATTGACCGAGGACAGGGCCCGGTAGGGCTGAGATGCGATGACGAGGTCGAAATTGGCCTCGGCCTGTCCCGGCCGCGGAATGGTCGAATCCAACAGGAACCTATGGTCCTCGCGATAGAGCACGAGGACGACGGGTCGCTCATAGAGCGGCATAGCCGTGCGCGGGCTAATCGCAGCGCGCCAATTCTGCTCCAAAAACGGCCTCAGCTCCGCGATCTGCTGCTCGAACTCGCCCGATGAAGCGCCGCGGAGCGGCACTTCGTGCCAGACGGTGGCCGCCGCCGCCGCAGGCGATGCCGGCGTGAGCCAGGGCGCCTCGGCGTAGAACATGTTGGTGAAGACGAACACCGACGCCGGATGCTCGAAAATGCGGTCCGGCACCTTCTCCAGCGTCAGGCGCAGGTCCTCGAGGCTGAGCTCCTTGCCCGCGACATAGAACGGCATGTGCGGAAAGCGCTGGTGCGTTGCGCGCAGCACCCGCGCCAGCACCGTGCCGTCGCCGACGCCGGCGTCGAACAGGCGCAGCGCCGGCGGGCGCGGGTGGATGGAGCTTAGCTCCAGGGCAACCCTGTCTGCGATCACCCGCTTCTCGCTGCAGGTGTGGACGAACAGCAGGTATTTCTGGCGATTCTCGAAGAAACGGAAATTGCCGCGCGGGTCGCGTTTTTCCGGCGGCACCTGAAGTCCCCGCGGCGGCGGCACGCCGCCGGCCATCGATGCGGCCATATAGGCCTGGATCCGCTCCAGCGTGTCGATGGTGATGCGCTTGCCCTCGCGCAGGCGGTGCACCAGCTTCCCATCGTTCACCGCGCGGCGGCCGAAGGTCGATTCCGCCATATCCGCCTTGCGGCAGAACTCGGTGATTTGGCTCAAGATTTCGTCGTTTTTCATCAGTGGGAAAGCGTTGGGCAGACGGGATGGGTCACACGTCCTAGCAAATTCTGCCCACTCATGGAATAGCGGATCGAGCCGCCGCGGTTTGCCGGGTGCGCCAGGGCGGAAGCCGTGAACCCCTGCGCCACGCCGGAAAACAAACCAGCGCTTCTCCTCTTACGAGATCATCGCCATGCGCCGCCTGCTCGTCGCGCTCTGCCTGGTCACACGTGCGCCGTGGTCCGCGCCCGCCTTCGGGCAGGCGCGCAATCAGCTCGGTCCACTCTGCACGACCGTGACGACGCCGGCAGACCAGACGGTCGACGCCCGCACCAGGATCATCGCGCTGAAAGTCTTCAGGGGCAAAACTTCTGGCGTGCTGCCGCGTGAACAAGAAGGGCGACTACGCCAAGTTCGTCGCCGACGCCACGGAAGCGATCGGCTCCAGCCGGCCAGGCGATCTACAGCTTGCGGACGGGCCTATTACGACAAAGGCGAGTACGAGGTCGCGATCGCGGATTTCGGCCACGCGCTGAAGCTCGGCCCGCCCAACGGCATCATCTTCCAAAATCGCGGCAGGCAATGCCTGGCGCGGCAAGCGTGACTATGCCAAGGCCATTGCCGATTACGACAGGTCAATCAGGGTCGACCCGAAGTCGGCGTTCTCGTTCGGGCCGAGGTGGTCTCGATCACGAAGAACAAGCAGGTGCCGTCGTCGAATTCCTCGTCTGCTGGTCGAGGTCGACCTGGCGGCGAAGTGACGAGCTATCGCCCAACTCAGCTGTCATCGCCCGGCCTTGACCGGCCGATCCAGTATTGCAGAGACAGCGAGAGATACGGAGAAGCCGCGGCGTACTGAATTCCCCGCCTTCGGGGAATGACAGCGGAGCTAATGGGGTTACTGGCCCCACACTTCCTTGGCGATCTCGACCGCGAGGCTGAGCTTGGCCCATTGCTCTTCCTCGGAGAGGATGTTGCCCTCCTCGGTCGAGGCGAAGCCGCATTGCGGCGACAGCGCGAGCTGCTCCAGCGGGGCGAACTTGGCGGCTTCTTCCAGGCGGCGCTTGATGTCGTCCTTCTTCTCGAGCTCGCCGAACTTCGAGGTGATGACACCGACCACGACGACCTTGTCGCCCTTGGGCAGGAAGCGCAGCGGCTCGAAGCCGCCGGCGCGGTCACTGTCGTATTCGAGGAAATAGCCGTCGTAATTGGTACCGGCGAGCATGGTCTCGGCAACCGGCTCGTAGCCGCCCGAGGAGATCCAGGTCGAGCGGAAATTGCCGCGGCAGACATGCGTCGTCACCACCATGTCGGCGGGCTTCTCGGCCAGCGCGTAGTTGATGATACGGGCATAGATCTGCTGGAGGCCGTCCGGATTGTCGCCGCGCTCGCGCGCCTTCTGCAGTTCGTCCTGCGAGCAGAGATAGGCCCAGACGGTGTCGTCGAACTGGAGATAGCGGCAGCCGGCGTCGTAGAACGCCTTCACCGCCTTGCGGTAGGTCTTGCCGAGGTCCTCGTAGAAGGCGTCGAGATCGGGATAGACCTCCTTGGAGATCGACTTGCGGCCGCCGCGGAAATGCAGCACCGCCGGCGACGGGATCGTCATCTTGGCGGTGACGTGGGCCTGGTCGGCATACTTCTTCAGGAAGCGGAAATGATCCAGCATCGGGTGGTTGTCGGGGAAGTCGAGCTTGCCGACCACACGAACCGCATCATGGCGCGTCTCCACGCCCGCAAACTGGATGCCGGTGTCGGGGTGGAACAGCTCGCAGCCGGTGAGCTTGGCCAGGAAGTCGAAATGCCACCAGGAGCGGCGGAATTCGCCGTCGGTCGCGAGCTTGAGCCCGATCGAAGCCTGCTTGTGCACGACCTTCTCGATCTCCATGTCCTCGATCTTGCGCAGATCGTCGGCCGAGATCTCGCCCTTCTCGAGACGGCTGCGTGCTTCCTTGATCTTGGCCGGACGCAGAAGGCTGCCGACCTCGTCGGCGCGGAAGGGGGCTTTGGTTCGCTGCATTTGTTACTCCCGGATATTTTCTATCGCGTTTTCAAGCGAAGTGGCTACCGGTTCACGTTAAGAAAACGCGTCGGACAAGTTAGTGGGCCGCCGCCCCGGCGACGCCGAGGTGACGCTCCAGGACCGAGGGGTCGGCCTTCAGCGCGGCGCTCGGGGCGTCGTGGACGATCGTTCCGCGCTCCAATATCACAACGCGGTCGGCCAGCCCCAGAATCTTTTGCGCATTCTGCTCGACGATGATCGAGCAGATGCCGCCCGCCCGGGTGATGGTGCCGATCGCCTTGAGCAGCTCCTCGACGATGATGGGGGCGAGGCCCTCGGTCGGTTCGTCCAGCAGCAGGACTTTCGGATTGAGGGTCAGCGCGCGGCCGATCGCCAGCATCTGCTGCTCGCCGCCGGAGAGCTGGTTGCCAAAATTGCTGCGCCGCTCCTTCAGCCGCGGGAACATCTCGTAAACCTTCTCGACCGTCCATGGGCCGGGTTGCGCCACCGCGGTCATGTTCTCCTCGACCGTGAGCGAGCGGAAGATATTGCGCTCCTGTGGCACCCAGCCAATCCCGGCGCGCGCGCGCTGGTCCGGCCGCATGGCCGTGACGTCGACCCCGGCGAGCGCGATCGAGCCGGAGAAGCGGCGGGTGACGCCGACGATGGAATTGATCAGCGTGGTCTTGCCGGTGCCGTTGCGGCCGAGCAGCGCCAGCACCTGCCCCTCGGCGAGGCGCAAGGACATGTTGGGCAGCACCACGGCTTCGCCATAGCCGGCGCGAAGCGCGTCGATCGCGAGCAGGTCAGACATTGACCGCCTCCTCGCCGAGATAGACTGCCTTGACCTGCGGATCGCGCGCGACCTGTTCGGGCGGCCCCTCCGTGAGCAGCGCGCCCGAGACCAGCACCGAGATACGGTCGGCAAAGGAGAACACGAGGTCCATGTCGTGCTCGATCAAGAGTACAGTGACGTCGCGCGGCAGCGCGCCGACGACCGCCAGAATGTCGTGGCGCTCGCTCTCGGGCACGCCGGCGGCAGGCTCGTCCAGCAGCAGCACGCGCGGCTTGGCCGCGATTGCGACTGCAATCTCGAGCAGGCGCTGCTTGCCGTAAGGCAGTGTCACGGTCTGCTCGTTCATGACGTCAAGCAGATGGAAGCGCGTGAGCAGATCGGCTATCTCGCCATTGACGTCGCTGCGAGTGCCCATCCGCCGCCACCAGTCGCCGCCATGGCCAAGGCGCTCGGAGACGGCAAGGCCGATGGTTTCGAGCGGGGTCAGGTCGGGATAGAGCTGATTGATCTGGAAGGTGCGCGACAGGCCGCGCAGCACGCGCTTGTGCACGGGCAGATCCGTGACGTCCTGGCCTTCGAGCAGGATGCGACCCGAGTTCGGCTTGAGCACGCCGGTGAGCTGGTTGATGACGGTGGTCTTGCCCGCGCCATTGGGGCCGATCAGCGCGTGACGGGCGCCCTGCTCGACCTTGAGCGACAGGTCGCGGGTGACCCGCAGACCGCCGAACTGCTTTTCGAGATTCTTCGTTTCGAGCGCGATAGTCATGCGTCGCTCTCCGGCACAGCAACAACGGCCTTGCGCCCGGCCACCTGCTTGATGATCAGGTTCGGCACATAAAGTACCCAGCGGTGCAGGCGCTGGCGGCCGATCAGCACGATCACGACCAGCACGAGGCCGATCCAGAACTGCCAATATTGCGGGGTGATGGTCGAGAACAATTCCTGGAGCATGCGGAACACGACCGCGCCGATCAGCCCGCCATAGAGATAGCCGGTGCCGCCGATCACGAGCACCAGCATCAGATCGGCGGAGCGCTCGAACGCAAACACGTCGAGCGAGGCGATCGCGGTGGTCTGGGTGAACAGTGCGCCTGCGATGCCGGCATAGAACGCCGCCAACGTGTAGATCGCGATCAGGCGACGGTTGACCGGAATGCCGATCGCGGCGGCCCGCAGCGGATTGTTCTTGATCGCACGTAGCGACAGGCCGAACGGCGAATGCACGACGCGGCGCGCGAACAGGAACAGGAGGAACAGCACAGCCAGTGAGTAGAAGAAGCCGGCTTTGCCGAACATGTCGAACGGGATCTCGCCGAAGATCGGCTGCATCTCGATGCCTTGCAGGCCGTCGGTGCCACCCGTGATATTGGAGAAGCGCTCGGCCAGTGCTTCCAGCAGCAGGGCGATGCCGAGCGTCACCATCAGTCGGGTCAGGTCGACGCCGCGGATCACCAGGAAGCTGGTGGCAAAGCCGAGCACCATCGCGGCAAGGCCGGACGCGACGAGCGCCAGCACGGGCTCTTTGATGATGCCGTGCAGCGCGAGGAGCCCCGCGGCATAGGCGCCAACGCCGAAGAATGCGGCATGGCCGAGCGAGACGATACCGGCATAGCCGAGGATGAGATCGAGCGACATCGTGAACAGCGCCAGCCGCAGGATGTCAGTCATGATCAGATAGCGCGTGGGGAAGGCGAAGCCGCAGGCCAGCACGATGAGCCAGAAGGCGATTTCGCCAAAGTGCCAGCGCGCCTGGCGCTGGGCGTGATAACCGACGTCGGAGGAGGCGCTCATCGGCAAACTCAGCGCGCGGCCGTGCGGCCGAACAAGCCGTTCGGGCGCCAGATCAGGATCACGATCATCATGGTGTAGATCACGAAGGGGCCCATCTTCGGCACGTAATATTTGCCGGCGACGTCGCCGATGCCGAGCAGGAGCGAGGCCAAAAACGGACCGGTGATCGAGGACGAGCCGCCGACGGTGACCACGATCAGGAAGTAGATCATGAACTTCAGGGGAAAGTACGGATCGAGGCCGAGGATCTCGGCGCTCAGCGCGCCGCCGAGGCCGGCGAGCCCGCAACCAAAGGCAAAGGTGAGCGCGAACACCTGCGGCACGTTGATGCCGAGACCGCTGGCGGCGCGCGGATCGTCAACGGCGGCGCGCAGACGGCTGCCGAAGCGGGTCTTGGCCAGCACCATCTGCAAAGCGATGGTGAGCAAGCCGCAGATTACAATGATCATCAGCCGGTAGCGGCCGATGCCGACGCCGAACACGTCGAACTGGCCCTGGAGCGCGGCCGGCAAATTGATGAAGACGCGCGAGGATCCCTGGATGTAGTCGACGGCCGCGACCGACATGAAGGTCAGGCCGATGGTGAACAGAACCTGGTCGAGATGGCTGCGCGCATAGAGGTGGCGGTAGAGCGTGCGTTCGAGCGCAATGCCGATCGCGGCTGCGGAGACGAAGGCGAGCGGCAGGGCGGCGAAGAACCACCAGCCCATCCGGTTGACCAGCACCATGCAGATATAGCCTCCGGCCATGGCGAAGGCGCCATGGGCAAGATTGACGAAGTTCATCAGGCCGAGCGTGACTGCAAGCCCGCAAGCGAGCACGAACAGCAGCATGCCGTAGGCAACGCCATCGAACAGGTTGGTGAGGATTGCGGTCATCGGGAGCAGATCGTTGTCGAAAAAGTATCAGGTCTAGCGGAGTAGGCTGCTCTGCTCCTCTCCCGCTTGCGGGAGAGGGCTGGGGAGAGGGTATCTCGGCAACGGGACAATCCCCGACTTGAAAAGAGCCCTCACCCTGCGCTTCGCGATAGCCGAGGCTTCGCCTCGGCGACTCTTAAAGGACGGCCACCAAAGCTGGCCTACGCTCTCCCGCAAGCGGGAGAGGTTTAGAAGAGCGCATCACTTCTTGGTCTTGCCGAGATCCTTGACGGCCTCGAAGGTCGCGAACTCGACATTGTAGAGCTCGCCGTCGACCTTCTCGACCTTGCGGATGTAGATGTTCTGCACGATGTCGCGGGTCTCGGGATCGATCGAGATCGGGCCGCGCGGGCTCTCCCACTTCTGTCCCTTCATGGCTTCGACCAGCTTGTCACCGTTGGTGTCGCCGCCCGTCTTCTTCAGCGCTTCGTAGATCAGGTGGATGCCGTCATAGCCGCTCACCGCCATGAAGCCCGGACGGTTGCCGAAGGCTTTCTTGTAAGCGGCAACGAAATCCTTGTTCATCTGCGAGGGATGCGCCGCGGAGTAGAGATGCGCGGTGACCGTGCCGAGCACGGCGTCGCCCATGTTGTTGAGCAGGTCGTCGTCAGTGACATCGCCGGGTCCGATTACTTTGATGCCGGCCTTGTCGAGACCACGCTCGGCATACTGCTTCATGAAGTTGCCGCCCTGGCCGGCCGGCACGAACACGAAGATTGCGTCAGGCTTGGCGTCTTTCATGCGCTGGAGGAACGGCGCGAAATCGGGGTTTTGCAGCGGCACCTTGACCTCTTCGACCACCTCGCCGCCACCGGCGGTGAAATTCTGCTTGAAGAAGTTCAGCGCGTCATTACCCGGCGCGTAGTCCGAGGTCAGCGTTGCCACCTTCTTGATGCCGTTCTTGACCGCCCAATCGCCGATGATGGTCGAGGACTGCGCAAGCGTGAAGCTGGTTCGCACGATGTAGGGCGAACGCTCGGTGATGATGGAGGTGCCGGCCGCCATGACGACTTCCGGAATCTTGGCCTGCGTTGCGAGCGGCGCCGCCGCGAGCGCGGCGGGCGTCACGCCGAAGCCGGCGATGAAATTGACCTTGTCGTTGACGATCAGTTCCTGCGCGGCGGTCTTCGTCTTGTCGGGAATCGCGGCGTCATCCTTGACGATGATCTCGATCTTCTTGCCGGCGACGGTGTCGCCCTTCTGCTGCATGTAGAGCTTGATCGCGTTCTCGATCTGCTTGCCGGTCGAGGCCTGGCCGCCGGTCATCGGCAGAATCAGACCGATCTTCACGGCGTCCTGCGCCTTCGCAGGCGCGATGGCGGCGAGGCCCGCGATGGCGGCCGCTGCTGCCGTCCGTGAAAACGTTTTGAGCTCGAACATCAGATGTCCCTCCCCTTCATTCCTGACCTCTTGTGCATCGAACCGAGTGCCCGGTCCTTGCCTTTACCTTAGCGCGCACGCGCCATGTCGCCGCGCCACATGGCGTCTTTCGCGCCCTTATTGTCAATCGGACGTTTGGCGACCATTCGGCGCAAGCCGCGCGCTCCGATTGTCGACGGCGGCAAGCGGCATCGCGATTACGCCGGCGACCCGAGCGTCCAGATTGACGCCATTTGTACGATTGTACAAATAAAATGGACTTGTCAACGAAATCCGTTGCCCGCGGTCACGCTACTTCCTCGCGAGCCTCGGCCCGCAGTCTAGAAGCGCGACGGACTGCGTGGATGGAGGATTTCGCTCTCTTTTGCAGAATGTGTACCTCAGCGAGGCCTTGATCGACACTCCTCGGTAATAAAATACCCACCTCGAATAAGTCTATTTTACCGTGTTGAAGGCTATTCTCCTCGCGCCGGCCCGGTCCGGCGTCCAACGACCGAACGCGCGCGCACCGATACAATGCCCAAGATTCTTCGTTCCGTCCTCGTCCTCGCTGCCCTCGCAGCGGGGCTGGCCGGCTGCGGCACCGTCAACGAAAGACTCTCTGCCGGCATGGGCGACTACGTCCCGCAATGGGCCGGCGGCCTGCCGGCGGATGCCCCGCCCCGGCCGGGCACCCCGCAATACGACGCCTACATGAAGGAGCGCGAACGCAAGCGGCTGATGCCCGCCGCCGATCGCGAAAAGGAAGAGCAGGCGCAGAAGGGCGCGACGGGATCTTCGTCAAGCAGCGCGGTGCGGTAGGCCGTCATTCCGGGGCGATGCGTCAGCATCGGACCATGGCGCGCAACTTGCGCACGCCGAGAATCTCGAGATACCGGGTTCGCCTCTTTGAGGCGCCCCGGGATGACAGCGCATCAATCCACAAACACCACGGTCTTGCGGCCATTGAGGATGACGCGGTCGTCGAGATGGTAGCGGATCGCGCGGGCCAGCACACGGCGCTCGATGTCGCGGCCCTTGCGGACCAGGTTTTCGGGCGTATCGCGATGGCTGATGCGCTCGACGTCCTGGTCGATGATCGGACCCTCGTCGAGATCACGCGTGACGTAATGCGCGGTCGCGCCGATCAGCTTGACGCCGCGCTCGTGGGCCTGGTGATAGGGCTTTGCGCCCTTGAAGCCCGGCAGGAACGAGTGGTGAATGTTGATACAGCGCCCCGACAGTTTTGCCGAGAGATCGTCCGACAGGATCTGCATGTAGCGGGCGAGCACGACGAGATCGGTGCCTGTGCTGGCGACGAGGTCGAGGATCTGCGCCTCCTGCTCGCGCTTGGTCTCCTTGGTCACCGGCAGATGATGGAACGGAATGCCGCCGAAATCGAGCCCGGCATAGACCTCGCGCGGATGGTTGGAGACGATCGCGGTGGGAATCATCGGCAATTCGCCGGTGCGCCAGCGATAGAGGATGTCGACCAGGCAGTGGTCGGACTTCGACACCAGCAGCATGACCTTGCGGTGCGCGGCGCGGTCGCGCATCTGCCATTCCATGCTGAAACGTTCGGCGATTGCCGCAAAGCCGGTCTGGAGCGCCGACAGCTCCACGGCGAGATCGGCCGCGGTGAAGACCACGCGCATGAAGAACTTTTTGGTCTCGACATCGTCGAACTGCTGGGCGTCCAGAATGTTCTGTCCATTGTGGGCGAGGAACGTCGACACAGCCGACACGATGCCCGGGCGATCCGGACAGGACAGGGTCAGGACATATTGATGATCGGGCATGTCTCTTGATGAAGGTTTGGGCAAAGGCCCGCGGAACTAGCTGCGATTTGCGGCCTCCTCTAGCACCGACGCCGCCCTTGCGCCAATCCCAAGCGCGGAGTCAGGATGAACGTACCATTGCGATTTGACTGACCGGAGCACGCCTATGGCCGATCGCTTGAACGGCACCCGCATCCTCATCCTGGAGACGCGCGAGGAGGCGCAGTTTTCGAAGCTTCTCGCCGAGCAAGGCGCCGAGGTCGTGCAGTGCCCGATGTTCACCATTCACGATGCGCCGGATCCCGCACCGGTCGAAGCCTGGGTCCGACGCGCCATCGACAGGCCGTTCGACGACCTCGTGTTGATGACGGGCGAAGGCCTGCGCCGGATCATGAAGCTCGCCGTCGCTCGCGGGCTCGATCAGGCTCTCGTGGCAGCGCTTGCCAAATCGCGAAAATTCACCCGCGGCCCAAAGCCCGGCAAGGCGCTGCGCGAGATCGGCCTCGAGGCGCAGCAGACCACGGAGAAGCCGACCAGCGAGGGCGTAATCGAGATGCTGGGCAGGCTCGACCTGAAGGGCCGGCGGCTTGGCCTTCAGCTCTATCCGGACAAGGACCACAGCGCGCTGACCGGCGCGCTCGCCGCGCAAGGCGCCGAGGTCGATACCGTGCTGCCGTATGTTTACGATTCCAAGGCGGCGGATGCCAACATCGTCACGGCCATCGACGACATGGCCGAGGGGCGGATCGATTGCATCGCGCTGACCAATCTCGGCCAGGTCCGCCGCCTGATCGAGGCCGCGAAAGCGCATGGCAGCGAGGCCAAGTTGCGCGCAGGCCTTCAACGGACGCTGATCGCCTCGGTAGGTCCGGCGGTCTCCGGCGAACTCGCCGCGCACGGCCTGCGTACAGACATCTCACCGCCAGAGGACGCCTTTTTCATGCGTCCGCTGATCTCGGCGATGGCCGCGGCGCTGGCAGAACGGAAGCCAGTGGCGACGCGTTGATCCGCGGGGCCGGGTCTCCGCAATCCGGTCGCGCGCTTGCGGTGGGCCGGCGCGCTGAAACGGCGGCGCATGGCGGCATGCGGCAGCTTCGATTGACACCGGCGTCCCCGACGCTACCTTCTCGCGCAGAAGAAGAAACAAAGTAAAGGAATCGCCGTGACACGCGTCATCGCGTCGTGAGCGCAGCTGCGCGACGATCGGCGCTCGCGCCATTCCGCATCCGCAATTATCGCTTCCAGTGGCCGTCCGACCTGCTTACCTCCTGGGCATTCGAGGTCGAGACGCTGGTGCTCGGCTGGTACATCCTGGTCGAGACCGGCTCAGTGCTGCTGCTCACCGTGCTTGCATCGCTCCAGTTCGTCGGGACGCTGGTGGCGCCGGTATTCGGCATGATCGGCGACCGTATGGGTCATCGCGACCTGCTGGTCGCGATGCGCCTTGCCTATACGGTGCTCTCGTCGACCATCATGGCTCTGGCGTTGACCGGTCATTTGTCGCCGCTCAGTGTCATGGTCATCGTCGCGATCATGGGCCTGATTCGGCCCTCGGATCTCGGCGTCCGGGGCGCGCTGCTTGCCGAGATCATGCCGGCCGAGCAACTGGTCGGCGCCATCAGCGTTGCGCGCACCACCCAGGACAGCGCCCGCATCGCCGGAGCATTGACGGGCGCCGGATTGTTCGCCGTTCTTGGCATTGGCCTCGTCTATGTGGCGATCGCATGCCTCTATCTCGTGGCCGCGCTGCTCATGCTCTGCCTGACCCGGCCGAAAAGGACCGTCACCACGAGCGATCTCCCGGCGAACAGTCACGCGATGTCCCGATTATTTGCCGACCTCAAGGAGGGGATCGTCTACGCCTGGAACGGCCCGGGAATGCGCGCGGCGCTGTGTGTCGCCTTCCTGGCCAATCTCACCGCATTTCCTTTCACCGGCGGACTGCTGCCCTACATCGCGCGGGAGATCTTTCAGACCGACCAGACCGGCCTCGGCTATCTCTCGGCGAGCTTCGCCGTCGGCTCGCTGATCGGCTCCATCACGCTGAGCTTGGTGAACGGACTGCGCATTGCCCGGCTCCTGATCGGCGCGACGCTGGCCTGGTACGCCATGCTGCTGGTATTCGTCGAGATCAGGACCCTGCCGGTGGCGATGGCCTGCCTCGTCCTCGCCGGTATTGCGCAGAGCATGTCGATGATCTCGGCAGCCGTGATCCTGATGCGGACGGCGAGCGCACATCTGCGCGGTCGCGTCATGGGCGTCCGCATGATGGTGATCTACGGCCTGCCGCTCGGACTACTCGCGGCCGGCAGCCTGATCGATATCATCGGCTATTCCGCCACGGGTTCGCTCTATGCCGCCTCAGGGATCATCGCGATGCTGGCAATCGCGATCCGCTGGCGCGCCGACCTCTGGCCGGTGCACGCCCCCGCAAATGCGCGTTAGTCCCCGTATCCGCGCAGCCGCTCGATATCGAGGATCGTGACGCCGCCATATTCGAGCCGGAGCAGCCCCTCTTTCTCCAGCCGGTTCAACGCGCGGTTGGCGATCTGGCGGGACATGCCGGAGAGCGCGCCGATCTCCTCCTGGGTGATCTGCAGATGCGCAGTCGATTCGGGATAGAGGATCGGGTTGAACAGCGAGGCAATGCTGCGCGCGAGGCGCGCGGTGGCATCAAGCGTGCGGTTGACCTCGAGCATGCCGATGAACTGGCCGAGCCGCTCGTTGAGCTGGCGGACCAGGAAGCGGTTGAAGCCGACACTGTTTTCAAACAGCCACATGAAGGCGCTGCGTTCCATCAGTGCGACCCGGCTGTCGCGCAGCGCGACCACGTCGTAGCGTCGCGGCTCGTTCTTGAGCACGCTGCCTTCGCCGAACCAGGCCCCTGCCGTCAGCCCGGCAAGACTCGTCTCCTTGCCGTCGCGCGACACCCCGCCCATCCGGGCAAGGCCAAAGACCATGCCGGCCCAGTAGCCAAAGGTGTCGCCGCGCATGAACACGGTCTCGCCGGTGCCGTAGGACCGCTCGGTGATTCCGGCGCGTGCGACCTCGATCTCGGCCTCCGTGAGCTCGCGCGACCAGGCGGCGATGCGCTTCAGTTGATCCTCTGAAATCATGATCTCGAAGCCAGCCGCACCGTTTCGTCACTCCGCCCTTCTGCTGCACTGCAACATGATCACCTCGGCCGCCATCCGACCAAAGATGGACGCCGCGCCCGCCCGAAAAACTTTGTCACCGAATTGTCAGGCCGAAGACATTTCAAAATAGCGCTTTCCCGTATTGAGAGCCACCTTGGGCGATGCGGCCTTTGCGCCCTGATGGGAACGAAGGTCGCGCGGCTCCGGTCGAGACCAATGGCTGCATGGCCTCACCAGGACGACCGTACTAGGATCGCCCGAAAACAACGGATGAAGAGCGCAATTGAATGCGCCATCACCGGGAGGGATTTGTTGGTGGGTACTAGTCTAGAAGTGCGCGGCGTGTCCTTGCGATTCGGTGGCGTCCGTGCGCTGGCCGATGTGGGCTTCGCCATCAGGCAAGGCGAGCTGTTCTCGATCATCGGGCCCAACGGCGCCGGCAAGACCTCGATCGTGAACTGTATTTCCGGCCGCTACAGGCCGACCGAAGGCCAGCTCCTCTACCAGGGTCGCGACATCACCGGTTTGACGCCGAACGCCCGCGCCTCGCTCGGCATCGGCCGCACCTTCCAGAATCTCGCGCTGTTCCACCACATGAGCGTGCTCGACAACATCATGGTCGGGCGCCATCACCTCCTGAAGAACAATTTCCTCACGGGCTCGCTGTACTGGCTCACCGGCGCGCGCAAGGAAGAGCTCGAGCACCGCCGCAAGGTCGAGGAGATCATCGACTTCCTCGATCTCCAATCGGTGCGAAAAGCCACCGCCGGCACCCTCTCCTACGGCTTGCGCAAGCGCGTCGAGCTCGCCCGCGCCATGGCGCTGGAGCCGCGCCTCATCCTCCTCGACGAGCCGATGGCCGGCATGAACTTCGAGGAGAAGGAGGACATGGCGCGCTACATCGTCGATCTCAACGAGGAGTTCGGGATGACGGTGGTGATGATCGAGCACGACATGGGCGTGGTGATGGACATCTCGCATCGTGTCATGGTGCTGGACTTCGGCAAGAAGATCGCCGAGGGCGATCCCGCGGCGGTCCTTGCCGACCCTCACGTCAAGCGTGCCTATCTTGGTGAGGAAGACGAAGTGCTGGTCGATCCGGACGATGCCCCGCCGGCGCAGGAGAGCGCGGCATGATGGATTACGCAGGACGCGTAGCGCAGGCCGACACCTATCCCAAGATGCTCCGGCTCAATGCGAGGGAGCATGGCAACGAGATCGCGTTGCGCGAGAAGAATCTCGGGCTCTGGCGCATCTTCACCTGGAACGACTACCACACGCGGGTGCGCGACTTCGCGCTCGGGCTCGTCGAGCTCGGCCTCGGCCGCGGCGACGTCATCGGCATCATCGGCGACAACCGGCCGGACTGGGTCGCGGCGGAAGTCGCGACCCATGCCGTTGGCGGCTTGAGCCTCGGGCTCTATCGCGACGTGCTCGACGAGGAAGCCGCCTATCTCCTGACTTATGGCGAAGCGCAGCTCGTCTTCGCTGAGGACGAGGAGCAGGTCGACAAGCTGCTCACCCTCGCCGAGCGCGTGCCGAAGCTGAAGCACATCATCTATTCCGATCCGCGCGGCATGCGGAAATATGACGATCCCAGGCTGATGTCGGCCAAGAAATTCGCCGAGCTCGGCCGCGCGCGGGCCGTTCGGGATCCGAAGCTTTACGATCGGCTCGTGGATGCGACCAAGGGTGAGGACGTCGCGATCCTCTGCACGACGTCTGGTACCACCTCGCATCCAAAATTGGCGATGCTCGCGGCCGGCCGCGTGCTCAGCCATTGCGCGACTTATCTCGCCTTCGATCCGAAGGGACCTGATGACGAATACGTCTCGGTGCTGCCGCTGCCCTGGATCATGGAGCAGGTCTACGTGCTCGGCAAAGGCCTCTTGTGCCGGATGAAGATCAACTTCGTCGAAGAGCCCGATACGATGATGAACGATCTGCGCGAGATCGCGCCGACCTTCGTATTGTTCGCGCCGCGCGTCTGGGAATCGATCGCAGCCGATGTCCGCGCCAAGGTGATGGACGCCACGCCGTTGAAGCAGCGCCTGTTCGATGTCGGCATGAAATCGGGTCTGGCCGCACTCGCGCAGCGTAAGCGCTCGGGTTTTGCCGACGCGATCTTATTCCGCGCACTGCGCGACCGGCTCGGTTTCACGCGTCTGCGCTCGGCCGCGACCGGCGGCGCGGCGCTCGGTCCTGAAACGTTCAAGTTCTTCCAGGCGATGGGTGTGCCGCTGCGCACGCTCTATGGCCAGACCGAGCTGTTGGGCGCCTATACGCTGCATCCCGAGGGCAAGGTCGATCCCGACACGACAGGCGTACCAATGGCCGACAATGTCGAGATCCGGATCGACAACGCCGACGTCCACGGCGTCGGCGAGATCGTGGTGCGGCATCCCAACATGTTCCTCGGCTATTACAAGAACCCCGAGGCGAGCGTCGCTGACCTCAAGGACGGGTGGCTCTGTTCGGGCGATGCCGGCTATTTCAACGCTCAGGGGCAATTGGTCGTCATCGACCGTATCAAGGATCTCGCCGAGACATCGCGCGGCGAGCGCTTCTCGCCGCAATTCATCGAGAACAAGCTGAAGTTTTCGCCCTATATCGCCGAGGCCGTGGTGCTGGGCGCCGGCCGCGACACGCTCGCTGCCATGATCTGCATCCGCTACTCCATCATCTCGAAATGGGCGGAGAAGAACCGGCTCTCGTTCACGACTTACAGCGACCTCGCCTCACGGGCCGAGGTCTATATGCTGCTGCGCAAGGAGGTGGAGACCGTCAACGCGACGCTGCCGCCGGCCCAGCGCATCTCGCGTTTCCTGCTGCTCTATAAGGAGCTCGACGCCGACGACGGCGAACTCACCCGCACCCGCAAAGTGCGCCGTAGCGTCATCAACGAGAAGTACGCAGGGATCATCGATGCGATCTACCGCGGCGATTCAGACATTCCCGTCGACACCGTGATCCGCTTCCAGGACGGCACCACGCAGCGGGTCCGCACGACGCTGCGCGTCGTGGATCTGGGTGGGCATCGGCACATGGCGGAGGCCGCGGAGTGACACACGTGATCGTCATGCGCAGGCTTGACCCGCGCATCCATCCCCTTCCGAGCAAGCTTCCGTCCACATCGATGGATTGCCGGGTCGGGCCCGGCAATGACGAACTGGGTCAACCGACATGAACACCGCCTTCCTCTTTCAGCTCCTGGTCAACGGCCTCGTGGTCGGCACGCTCTATGGCGTGGTCGCGATGTCGTTCGTGCTGATCTACAAGGCGACGCAGGTCGTCAATTTCGCGCAAGGCGAGCTGCTGCTGGTCGGCGCCTGGGTGTGCTGGGCCTTGCTGGCGAAATACCAGGTGCCGTTCTGGATCGGCATGCCGATGACGCTGGTGTTCATGTTCGTTTTCGGCATCGCGGTCCAGGTGCTGATCCTGCGGCCGATGATCGGCGAGCCCATCATCTCGGTGATCATGGTGACGATCGGCCTCTCCACCGTGCTCCAGGCGACGCTGAAATGGATGTTCGGCGTCAATCCGCAGCCGTTCCCGCGCGTGTTCGAGAGCCAGTCGGTCAGCCTGTTCGGCCTTCAGATCCAGACCGTCTATGTCATGAGCCTTGTGGTGTCGGTGGCGATGATGATCGGCATGGCCTGGTTCTTCCGCGCCTCCAAATATGGTCTTGCGATGCGCGCCACCGCATTCAACCAGCAGGTCGCGCAGTCGCTCGGCATTTCCGTGAAAAGCGTGTTCGCGATGGCCTGGGCGATCTCCGCGACGGTGTCGGCCGTCGCCGGCGTCGTCGTTGCAGTCGTGAACGGTGTGTCCTCTGGCCTTGCGGCCTACGGCATCAAAGTGTTCCCGGCGGCGATCCTCGGCGGACTCGATTCGGTCGGCGGCGCCGTGCTCGGCGGCATCATCATTGGGCTACTGGAGAACGTCGCGCAATATGTTGACAGCGAATATCTGCACTGGGGCAATCTCTACGAGATCGCGCCCTTCTACGTCCTCATCATCGTGCTGATGATCAAGCCTTACGGCCTGTTCGGCACCCACGACATCGAGCGGATCTGACCCATGGCCGGCCCTGCCCTCATCCCCGCTGGTGATTTCCGCACCACTTATGCCGCGGACACCACGATCTTCCCGACCACGACCAGCCGCAATTTTGCGATCGCCGGCGTGTTGCTGCTGTGTCTCGCGCCACATTTCTTCAGCGGCTACTGGCTCAGCATCTTGATCCAGATCGGCATCTTCTCGATTGCGGCCCTGGGGTTGAACATTCTCGTCGGCTTCACCGGCCAGATCTCGATCGGGCACGCCGCGTTCTTCCTGCTCGGCGCCTTCACCTCGGCCTACATCTCCAACAACGCGCCGATCCCGGTGTTCTTCGCAATTCCGCTCGCCGGGATCGTCACTGCGCTGGTCGGGCTGATCTTCGGCATCCCGGCGGCGCGGCTGAAGGGCCTCTATCTCGTCATCGCGACGCTGGCCGCGCAATACATCCTGCTCGACTTCTTCTCCCGGGCCGAATGGTTCTCGGGCGGATCGGTGCCTGCGAGCGCCGAGCCGTTCTCGATTCTGGGCTACACGCTGCGCGGCGACAGGCAGTATTTCTACGTCGTGCTGGCCTATGTGCTGGCGAGCTACATCCTCGTCACCAATCTGATGCGCACGCGCGACGGCCGCGCGCTGGTGGCGATCCGCGACCATTATCTCTCAGCGGAGATCATGGGCATCAATCTCACCAAGTACCGCACGCTCTCGTTCGGCCTCGCCGCCTTCTTCGCCGGGATTGCCGGTGCGCTCTATGCGCATTACCAACTCGTGGTCTCCCAGGAAGGTTTCGGCATAGAGCGCTCGATCCTGTTCCTGGCCATGATCATCATCGGCGGCACCGGCTCGATCATGGGCACGCTGATGGGCACCGCCTTTGTGGTGCTGCTGCCGGAATCGATGGAATTCCTCAGCCTGCACTTGAAGG
This sequence comes from Bradyrhizobium sp. 154, assembly GCF_023073875.1. Classification (NCBI taxonomy): domain Bacteria; kingdom Pseudomonadati; phylum Pseudomonadota; class Alphaproteobacteria; order Hyphomicrobiales; family Nitrobacteraceae; genus Bradyrhizobium; species Bradyrhizobium sp. 154. The sequence continues at coordinate 160,824 of NZ_JADPKG010000117.1, read as the reverse complement.
GAGGCGCAATCGACAAGGCGCTGTCGCTCAACAACAACGTCACTTTCCTGCGCGAGATCGCGATCGGGGTGATCATCATCGCGTTCCTGATGTTCGAGCCTGATGGACTCGCGCATCGCTGGCGGCAGATCAAGGCTTACTGGAAACTCTACCCGTTCTCGCATTGAGCGCGGAAGCTTCACTTAAACAATAACAGGAGGAACCGACCCATGACGATGAAGTCCCTTTTGAGCACCGCATCGCTCGCGCTTGCGATCGCCGCATTCTCGGCAGGCGCGCAGGCACAGATCGCGATCGGACATCTCGCCGATTATTCCGGCGGCACCTCCGACGTGGGCACGCCCTATGGACAGGCCGTCGCCGACACCTTCGCCTGGGTCAACAAGAACGGCGGCGTCGGTGGCAAGCAGCTCAACGTCGACACCAACGATTATGGCTATCAGGTGCCGCGTGCGATCGCGCTCTACAAGAAGTGGTCGGCGCCGGACTCGAAGGTCGCTGCGATCATGGGCTGGGGCACCGCGGACACCGAGGCGCTGACCGGCTTCCTCGCACAGGACAAGATTCCAGACATGTCCGGTTCCTATGCCGCCGCGCTGACCGATCCCGAAGGCGTCAGCGGCAAGGCCAAGCCTGCTCCCTACAATTTCTTTTACGGCCCGAGCTATTCCGACGCGCTACGCGCGATGCTGATGTGGGCGGCCGAGGACTGGAAGACCAAGGGCAAGTCCGGCAAGCCGAAATTCGTCCACATGGGCGCCAACCATCCCTATCCGAACGCGCCGAAGGCCGCCGGCGAAGCCATGGCACAGGAGCTCGGCTTCGAGGTGCTGCCGCCGCTGGTGTTCGCGCTCGCACCCGGTGACTACAGCGCGCAGTGCCTCAGCCTGAAATCTTCGGGCGCCAACTACGCTTATCTCGGCAACACCGCGGCCTCCAACATCTCAGTGATGAAGGCCTGCAAGACCGCGGGCGTCGAGATCCAGTTCCTCGGCAACGTCTGGGGCATGGACGAGAACGCCGCCAAGACTGCAGGCGATGCCGCCAATGGCGTGATCTTCCCCTTGCGCACCGCGGTGAGCTGGGGCGGCGATGCGCCCGGCATGAAGACCCTGATGGAGATCTCCAAGATGTCCGATCCCACCGGCAAGGTCTATCGCCCCGTACACTACGTCGCCGCCGTCTGCTCAGCGCTGTACATGAAGGAAGCGCTCGACTGGGCTGCCAAGAACGGCGGCGCCACGGGCGAGAACGTTGCCAAAGGCTTCTACCAGAAGAAGGACTGGGTTCCGGCCGGGATGGAAGGCGTCTGTAATCCCTCGACCTGGACCGACAAAGACCACCGCGGCACGTTGAAGGTCGATCTGTATCGCACCAAGGTCTCAGGTCCGACCGATGGCGACCTCAACGACCTCATGGCCAAGGGCACGATCAAGCTCGAGAAGGTCAAGACCGTCGAATTGCCGCGCAAGCCGGAATTGCTGGGGTGGTGAGCCCCCGCTTTCGCCCCCCACACAACTGTCATCCCCCGCGAAGTCGGGGGATCCAGTACGCCGCGACCTCTCGGGAACGTTGGGCGTCTCTGGAATACTGGGTCACCCGCCTTCGCGGGTGACGACAGCGGAGAAGACTGCATGATCCAGACCGCCGAAGCAACGCGCCCCAACCCCAGCATCGTGCCTGCGTCCGCCCTCCTCAGCGTGCGCAACATCGAGGTCGTCTATGACGACGTCATCCTGGTGCTACGCGGCCTCAGCCTCGATGTGCCCAAGGGCGCGATCGTGGCGCTGCTAGGGGCCAACGGCGCCGGCAAGTCGACGACGCTGAAGGCGATCTCGGGGCTGCTCAAGACCGAGGACGGCGAGGTCACGCGTGGCGAGATCCTGTTCGAGGGCGACCGCATTAACGGCATCGATCCCGACAAGATCGTGCGCCGCGGCATCTTCCAGGTGATGGAGGGCCGGCGCATCGTCGCCGACATGACCTCGCTGGAGAACCTCAGGCTCGGCGCCTTCACCCGCAGGGATCGCGAGGTCGATGCCGACCTCGACATGGTCTTCAACTACTTCCCGCGCCTGAAGGAACGTACCGGACTTGCCGGTTATCTCTCGGGCGGCGAGCAGCAGATGCTTGCGATCGGCCGCGCGCTGATGGCGCGCCCGAAAATGATCTTGATGGACGAGCCGTCCATGGGATTGTCGCCGCTGCTGGTGAAGGAGGTGTTCTCGATCATCCAGAAGATCAACCGCGACCTCGGCGTCACCATTCTGCTGGTCGAGCAGAACGCGCGCGCCGCACTCTCGGTGGCGAGCCACGGCTATATCATGGAGCAAGGCAAGGTCGTGCTCGACGGCACCGCGGACGAACTGCGCGACAACGAGGACGTCAAGGAATTCTACCTCGGTGGCGCCGGCGACCAGCGCAAGAGCTTCAAGAACCTCAAGAGCTTCAAGCGGCGCAAGCGCTGGCTTTAACTTTCCAGCACCTGTTCCGCTTCCGTGACTGCGCAGAGAACATGATAGAACGACGATGCAGGAATGGTGTCGATCAGCGATTTGCCGTCGCGGTCGAACTGATCGTACCAGCCGCCCTTCACGGGATGGCTGAGATAATGCCGTTCGAGCCGCAACAGCGCTGCACGCGCTTCATCCGCCGCGCCCGCCTCGCCGGACTCTGCCTGCGCGATCCACGCCTTCGCGATCTCGGTCTGGGGCCACAGCCGACGCGTGCTGCGGCGGATGTTGCCGGCGTCGTCGCCCTCGTCGATCAGGCAGCCCGTGGCCTCGTCGCGGTAGCGCAGCGAGGTCGCCAACAGTTCAGCGCGCCGCTGCGCGGTCGGGCATCCCGTGATGCGTTCGAAACCCTTCAGGAGCCAGACCCATTCCGCCTGGTGACCCGGCTCGACGCTGATCGGCTCGATCTTCGACCAGTCCTCCTCGAAATACTCGCCGAGCACGCACTTGCGCTTGTCATAGAGATTGGCCAGGAACAGCGCAAAGAACTCACCGGCGCGGTTCTGGAACGACAGATCGTGGGTCGCCTCGAAGCAGGCGATCATCGCCTCGAACAGATGCATGTGCGGGTTCTGCCGGCGCGGCAGCGAGACCGGAAGGCCTTCGTGGACGCCACCATGCGGCGAGCGCAGATGGCCGTCGAGGAAGGCGAGCAGCGCATCCATCTCGGCGCGCACCTGTGCATCCTGGTCGAAGGCGTAGACCGTCGCGAGCGCAAACAGGATGAAGGCGTGGTCATAGGCATCGCGCCGGGCATCCAGCACCGCCCCTTCCGGCGTCAGCCGGTGCACATAGCCGGGCCGGCCGTCGGGCGCCTTCGCTCTGTCCAGCAGGTGCTCCAGCCCCTTCAGCGCGATCGCTCGCCCCTCGGGGTACCAGCCCATCCGCGCGGCCTTGGCGTAGCAATAGACCTGGCGCGCCTGCACGAACACGCGCCGCGGCGCGGCCGCGTCCGCCGTGCCATCCGGGTGCAGCCGGTCGATGAAACCGCCCGTGGCGTGATCCCAGCCGACGGTCGACCACAGCGGCAGCGCCTGCTCGATCATGCGGCGCTTCAGGCGCGCGACGACGTCCACCGCCTCGTCCGCCGCAATACTTCCTTCGTCGGCCATCGGGTCCTCTTCAAGCCTCGCCAATGGCCGTCTGATACTGATGCCGGCGGCGGCGTGCAACGGACCATCCCAACCCGGAAAGATCAGCCATGACCGCTCATTACGACGCCCTCGAAACGCGCGACCAGGGCGCGCGCGAGGCCGAGCTGTTTTCCCGGCTCCCGGAGGTCCTGCGCGGCGCGATGGCCGCTCCAGCCTATGCCGAGCGGCTGAGGGGCATCGACCCCGCCTCAGTGAGGTCTAGAGAGGCGCTGGCAGGCCTGCCGGTGCTGCGCAAGTCAGAACTGCCGGCCCTGCACAAGGCTTCCAGGCCGTTCGGCGGCCTTGTGGCGGCCGCGCCGGGGTCGTTCGCCCGCCTTTTCACCTCCCCTGGGCCCATTTTCGAGCCGGAGGGGCGCCAAGCCGACCCCTGGCGCGGCGCACGGGCGCTGTTCGCAGCCGGGTTCCGCCCGAACGATATCGTGCTCAACACCTTCAGCTACCACCTCACCCCGGGCGGCTTCATCTTCGACGCATCGGCACGCGCGCTTGGTTGCGCCGTGATCCCGGCGGGTCCCGGCAATACCGAACAGCAGTTCGAGCTGATCGAGGCTTACCGGCCGGTCGGCTACAGCGGCACGCCGGATTTCCTGAAGATCCTGCTCGACGCCGCAACAAGCGCCGGCCGTGACATCTCCTCGATTAAGCGCGCCCTGGTCTCGGGCGCGGCGTTTCCGCCCTCGCTCCAGGCCGAGATCAAGTCCCGCGGCATCGACGCCTACCAGACGTTCGGCACCGCCGATCTCGGCCTCATCGCGTTCGAGACCGAAGCCCGCGAAGGCATGGTCGTCAACGAGGACTTGATCCTGGAAATCGTCAAGCCCGGCACCGGCAATCCGGTTGCGCCGGGCGATGTCGGCGAGATCGTCGTCACCTCGCTCGACCCGCACCATCCCTGGATCCGGCTCGCGCTCGGCGACCTCACCGCGGCCCTGCCAGGCGTCAGCCCGTGCGGACGCACCAACATGCGCATCAAAGGCTGGATGGGTCGCGCCGACCAGACCACCAAGGTCAAGGGCATGTTCATCCGCCCCGAGCAGATCGCCGAGATCGGCAAGCGCCATTCCGCGCTCGGACGACTACGCCTCGTCGTCACGCGGCACGGCGAGAGCGATGCGATGACCTTGAGGGCGGAAACCGCGGTCGCGAACGACGCGCTGCGCGACGAGATCGCCGCCAGCTTGCGCGCCGTGACGAAGCTCGGCGGCAACGTCGAGCTGGTCGGCCCCGGCGTGCTGCCGAACGACGGCAAAGTGATCGCGGACGAGAGGTGAGCCGCTGCCAGTCGCGCGTGTTTACGACATCCTTGACAAGCCGCCGGCGGAACGGTGAACAAGGGCCGCGAACAGCTCTTGGGGCACCTATGACGACATCAACTCGCCCGGCCGTATTCTTCGACCGCGACGGAGTCCTCAACCACGATCCGGGCTACCTCTTCGAGGCCGCCAAGTTCAAGTGGATGGATGGCGCGCGCGAGGCAGTCAGGCTGGTGAACGAGGCCGGCTATTTCGCCTTCGTCGTCACCAACCAATCCGGCGTCGCCCGCGGCTTCTATGAGGAGAGCGATGTAGACACCCTCCACGGCTGGATGGCAGAGGAGCTCGCCGCGGTCAGCGCGCATATCGATGCGTTCGAGTACTGTCCGGACCATCCCGAGGCTCCCATCGAGCGCTATCGTCGCGACAGCTACCGACGCAAGCCCAGGCCAGGCATGATCACCGACCTGATGCAGCGCTTTCCCGTCGCAACCGACAGGAGCTTCCTGATAGGCGATCAGGAGCGCGACTTGGAGGCGGCGCGCGCCGCGGGCATCCGCGGGTTGCTGTTCCGGGAAGGCAATCTGGCGACCTTTGTGCGCGAGGCTCTCAACTTGCGCTGAGCGGGAAGCCTTCCAAGTTGGGTGCCATTAGCTTCGAGGCTGTGTCTGCCATAGGCGCTCACGCATCATTCCCTTGAGCGCATCGGCGCCATAGCCGCTACCTTGACCAAGCCCTGGATCGACGAATCCGGAAAGGGCACTCACCATGATCCGACCTCCCCTTCCGCGGGAAGAAAATCGGATGTTTAGATACGCATCGCTCGCGAGCAGCCTCGACATTGTGCCGAAAACGCTCAGCCACCAGGAAATCGCGGCCGACCGGACCATCCAAGTGGTCGGGATTGCGGGGGACGACGATCTGGATGCACCGGACGCGATTACCGGGTCTCCAGTGGCAACCGGGTCACAACCGGGCACCAAGATCGAATGCCAAGCCCGGCAAGGCGTCTTGAACCGGCGTCCGGTCCTCGATGCCCACGGTCGGGAGCGGCTGGTAGGCGAGCTTGCCGCCGCGGATGCAGAAGGCCTATTGGTCTGGTTTAAGGACGGGTTCAGAAGGAATTTCCAGTTCTCGCGGTCACGACCCAAGTACACCTTGGGCTGACTTACTAAGAACGCCCCATAAGCGTGCTTCAGGCCGTCCGGGCGTGAAGTGTCGAAACGAATCTTGCCACTGTAGCCAACGACGTCGGCCACGACGCGCGCGAACTCGGTGATGGTTACGTTCTCGCCGGTCCCGATATTGATCGCTCTGCACTCGAATAGGTTTTCATCAGGTGTACGCAGGCATCCGCAATGTCCTCGACATAGAGGAACTCGCAGCGCGGGGTCCCGGGCCCCAGACAGTGACGCTCTCCGCGCCCGGCCTTCGCCTCGGCTCAGTTGTCGCCCGGGCCGTAGAGATTGGTCTGCATCACGCTGATGAAATCGCTGCCGTACTAGCTGCGATAGGCTTCCATCCTCTTGATGCCGGCGATCTTGGAATCGCATAGGGCTCGTTGGTCGGCTTCAGCGGACCAGTCAGCACAGAATCCTGCGGAGCGGCTGAGTGGCCAGCTTCGGTAGATGCAGAACGAGCCGAGAAACATCACCTTCTCGGCACCATTCTGGCACGCGGCCTGGATCACGTTCGCCGCGATCGCAATGATGTCGTAGATGAACTCGGCGCGCAGCGTGTTATTGGCGACAATGCCGCGGACCTTTGCCGCGGCGAGGAACACGACCTGCGGCTGCATCCTCGCAACCAGTCGAACACGGCAGCCCGGCTGCAGAGATCGACCTCGCGCCGCTCCCCCGTCACGAGCTTGACGTCTTCCCGCGCCAGCCGGCGCACCAACGCGCTGCCGACCATACCCCGATGGCCGGCGACTTAGACGCTCTTGCCTTTTAGCTCAAACTTTGCGGGTGCTATGAGCCGCGTCCCGTTTTGCTTCCGCCAGATCGCTCGCCATCATCTCCTCGACGAGTTCAGCAAATGTCCGCTTCGGCTTCCAGCCGAGGACCTGACGCGCCTTGCTCGCATCGCCAATCAGGAGGTCGACCTCGGTCGGCCGGAAGTAGGCCGGATCGATCTTCACGACCGTCTTGCCGCTCTTTGCGTCAATGCCGACCTCCTCGACGCCCTTGCCGCGCCATCCGATGCTGCGGCCGACCTCCGCAAACGCCACTTCGACGAATTCGCGGACCGAGCGCGTCTCGCCGGTCGCGAGCACGAAATCGCCGGGCTCGTCCACTTGCAGGATCTTGTGCATGCCCTCGACATAGTCGCGGGCGTGGCCCCAGTCGCGCTTGGCATCGAGATTGCCGAGATAGAGCTTACTCTCCAGGCCGACTTCGATGCGGGCAATCCCACGCGTGATCTTCCGCGTCACGAAGGTCTCGCCGCGGATCGGACTCTCATGGTTGAACAGGATGCCGTTGCTGGCGAACATGCCATAGGCCTCCCGATAGTTCACCGTGATCCAGTAGCCGTACAGCTTCGCCACACCGTAAGGCGAGCGCGGATAGAATGGAGTGGTCTCCTTCTGCGGCACTTCCTGAACGAGTCCGTAAAGCTCCGACGTCGATGCCTGGTAGAATCGCGTCTCCTTTTCCAAGCCAAGAATGCGAATAGCCTCTAAGAGGCGCAACACGCCGACCGCATCGGCGTTGGCAGTGTATTCCGGGCTCTCAAAACTGACCTGGACGTGGCTTTGGGCGGCGAGATTGTAGACCTCGGTCGGCCGGATCTGCTGCATCAGCCGGATCAAATTGGTGGAATCGGTCATGTCCCCATAGTGCATCAGGAATGGCACGTTGCCGGCGTGCGGGTCCTGGTAGAGGTGATCGACACGCGCGGTGTTGAACGAGGATGACCTGCGCTTGATCCCATGCACGGTATAGCCGAGGCCGAGCAGATATTCGGCGAGATATGCGCCATCCTGCCCAGTGATGCCTGTGATCAACGCCACGCGCCGCTTCGAATCCTGAGGCAACATATTTTCTCCCGAGGCGCAAACGGTGCGATCCAAATCGGGACGGTCTGTAGCATCCGACCCGGCTCAAGTCTAATGGCCAGACCACCCGGAATCGCGAATTCGGTCTCCCCAAAATGACTCTTTGCGGCCTGCGCGCGGCCACCATCCGATCAAAACTTCCGAACCAGATCGATTACCTCGTCCTGCTGCTGGCGCGTGATCTCGGCGAACATCGGCAGCGAGAGAATCCGGCCCTGATCGCGATGAGCGTTGGGAAACTGCTCCGGCCGGTGGTTAAACCGCGCATAGGCCGGCAGGAACGGCAACGCCGTGGGGTAGTTGATTGCGGTCTGCACGCCATTGGCGTTGAGATGGGCGGCGAGCGCGTCGCGGCGCGAATGCCTGATAGTATAGAGGTGATAGACGTGGCTGCGCGCCGGCGGGACCTTGGGCACCGTAACGCCCTCGATCTGGTCGAGGCTGGCGTCATAGACGTGGGCTGCGGCCTGTCGCGCCTTGGTCCAGGCGGCGAGATGCGACAGCTTGGCCGACAGGATTGCGGCCTGCAAGCCGTCGAGCCGGCTGTTAATGCCCTCAATATGGTGCTGGTGCTTCACCAGGCCTCCATGCCGCGCTAGCACAGCCATCTGCTCCGCGAGCGCCGCATCATTGGTGACGATCGCGCCGGCGTCGCCCATCGCACCGAGATTCTTGCCGGGATAGAATGAATAGGTCGCCGCCTCGCCGAAGGTGCCGACCATGCGCCCCTTGTAGCGCGCGAGATGGGCCTGGGCGCAGTCCTCGATCACCCAGAGCTTGTGCTTCTGCGCGATCGCCATGATCGCGTCCATGTCCGCAGGCTGGCCGTACAGATGCACCGGGATGATGCCGACCGTGCGCGGCGTGATCGCCGCCTCGACCGCCGCCGGATCGATCGTGAAGGTCGCGTCATCGGTATCGCAGAAGACGACAGTGGCGCCGGCATGGGTGATCATCGCCGCGGTCGAGATCCAGGAATGCGCCGTCGTGATCACCTGGTCGCCCGGCTGCACCTTCAGCGCTCGCATCGCGAGGTAAAGCGCGTCGGTGCCGTTGGCGCATGATACGCAGTGCGCGACCTCCGCAGCCGCAGCGAATTCGCGCTCGAAGGCGTCGACATAGCTGCCGCGAATGAAGGCGTTGTCGCGGATCACAGCAGCTATCGCCGCATCTATCTCAAACTTGATCGACTGATATTGCAGTTGCAGGTCGGCATACGGCACACCCATCGATCGTCCCCTATTGACTCGCCAACAGCCGGCGCGCCGGATTGCCGGCATAAGTGCCTGATATCGTGATGTCCTTGGTCACAACCGATCCTGCGCCGATGACGACGTCGTCGACGATTCTGACCGGCATGATGGTGGCGTTGGAGCCGATCGACACCCGGTTGCCGATCACGGTCTCGCGCCACAGTTCCTTGCGTCCACGCGCCGGGCCGCCGGTTGCGAACGTGTCGTTGACGAACATCACGCCGTGCCCGATGAAGCAGTCCTCGCCGATGGTGACAAGCTCGCACACGAAGGCATGCGACTGCACGCGGGTGCGCGCCCCGACGACAACGCCCTTCTGGATTTCGGTGAACGGCCCGACGAAGCAGTCGTCGCCGAGCTTGCAGCCATAGAGATTGCAGGGCTCGACGATTTTGACGCGTTCGCCGAAAGCGACATCGCGCACACTGGCCTGATGCACGTTCGCCCGGTTCACGAAACGACACCCAGCCGGCTCAGCCGCGGCGTGAAGCGCAGCGCCACCTCCTCACCGGTCTCGATCGACTCATAGAGGGCCGAGATCAGCTCCAGGCTCTTGCGGCCCTCGAGTCCGTCGACAAGCGCAGCACGCTGGTTCTCCAGACAATCGACGACGTGATGATAGTAGGCCTGATGGCCGAAGCCGTAGACGTTGGGCGGGTTGACTGAGAACCTGTCCACGACGTCCTTGTCCCACGGCAGTTCGTGGACAAAGCGCCAGTGCCGGATCTGGTTGACCGCGAAACCGGAAATCTCGACGGTGCCCTTCTCACCGAGGATCGACAGCGAGCCCTCGAGATCGGTCGGACGCGCTGCGGTCGTCGCTTCGATGATTCCAAGCGCACCGTTGCGGAACTTGAGCGTTGCAACGGCCGTGTCCTCGGTTTCGATGTTGGCCAGCGCCGTCGCCGCGCGCGCATGCACGCTCACGACGTCGCCGAAGAACCACTCCAGCATATCGACATGGTGGCTCGCCTGATTGGTCAGCACGCCGCCGTCATAGGCCCAGGTGCCGCGCCAATCGTCTTGATCGTAATAGGCCTGGTCTCGGCACCAGCGCACCCGGACCGTTCCCAGGATGAGCTTGCCGAAGCGGCCGGCGTCGAGCGCCTCGCGCGCCTTGACCACCGGCACGTTGAAGCGGTTCTGCTTGACAATGAACATCTTCACGCCGGCCTCGTCGCAGGCCCGGATCATGTCGTCGGCATCCTGCAGACGCAGCGCCATCGGCTTCTCGACCACAACGTGCTTGCCGGCCCTCGCGCAGGCGATCACATGCGCGGGATGCAGCCCGCTCGGCGTCAGCACGGCGACCGCGTCGATATCCTTGCGGGCCAGGAACTCGTCCATTTCGTAATGGGCCGCAACGCCGAACTTTGCGGCAACCGCATCAGCGCGCCCACGGATCGGATCGCACACCGCAATAAGGTTTGCTCCGTCAATGTGATTGCCACCCAGGAGATCGGAATGACGCTTCGCGATACGCCCGCAGCCGAGCAGGCCAAATCTGATCATGCAAAGGCCCTGTCTTGTCTCGTGACCGGCCATCGCAACCAGCCGAAGAGCCGAGGAAACAAGCGGCCTTGCGAGCCGCACGGTAGCGTTCCATTTCCCAGAAAACCCGGGATAAAGCAAGGCCCTGCGCCGGTCAGGCAGCGGACCGCGTACCGATCCCGCCATGTTCGTCGCCGGGCAGTCGGCAGCAAGTTCGGTCCGCGGCCAGCCGCGAGTGTCGGCCCGACCTCAAACCTTGTGGTACTCGCGGTACCACTTGATAAATCGCGCGATCCCATCCTCGATGCTCGTCGCTGGGCGGAATCCGATGTCTCGCGCCAGATCTTCGATATCGGCATACGTAGCCGGCACATCGCCGGGTTGCATCGGCAGCAGCTCTCTGATTGCTGTCCGGCCGAGTTCCTTCTCCAGCACCGAAACGACGTGTAAGAGCTCCTCGGGGTTATTGTTTCCGACATTGTAGATCTTCCAGGGCGCCCTGCTGCTCGAAGGATCGGGCACGGCCGTCGGCGCGATTGATTTGCGCTGGGGTGGACGCTCCATGAGGCGAATAATCGCTTCGGCGATATCGTCAACAAAGGTGAAGTCACGCCGCATGTCGCCATTGTTGAAGAGCTTGATCGGCGTTCCACTCAAAATCGCCTTTGCGAAAATGAACATGGCCATGTCCGGGCGACCCCAGGGACCATAGACCGTGAAGAACCGCAGTCCGGTGGCAGGGATGCCGTACAGATGGCTATAGGAGTGCGCCATCAGCTCATTAGCTTTCTTCGACGCGGCGTACAGGCTGATGGGATGGTCGACATTGTCATGTACCGAGAAGGGCAGTTTCGTATTGCTGCCATAGACCGATGACGATGAAGCAAACAGCAAATGGCCGCACCCATTGTGGCGACACCCTTCAAGAATATTGATGAAGCCTTCCAGATTTGCATCCACATACGCATGTGGATGCTCAAGCGAATAGCGCACACCAGCCTGGGCGGCGAGATGAACAACGACAGGAAAGCGATACTCGGCAAAGAGCGACTTGATACCCGCACGGTCAGTCAAATCGAGCTTCACAAAAGTGAAGTTCGGGTGGCGCTTAAGGATTTCGAGACGCGCTTCTTTCAGTCGAGGATCGTAATAGTCGTTGACGATATCCAGGCCGATGACCTTGCGGCCTGCCACCAGGAGGCGCTGCGAGACATGAAAGCCAATGAACCCGGCAGCTCCGGTGACAAGTGGTGGATCGTGCGACATCGCTTTCCCAACCATTCTTTCTATAGCCGCCAGAGCTCGATGCCGGCGGGCCTCACGCCACGGTCGAGCTTCGCCTTGACGTCGAGGATGAGGCCCGTGCCGCCATCCAACAGTCGCTGAAAGAGCGGCCAGCCTCCGGCAAGATAGCTATCATGTGCCACGGCCAAGATAACCGCATCTGCCGGACGCAAGGCATCCAGATCAGTCAGCGTTAGCCCGTACTCGTGCTTTGCATCCTCCGCGTTCGCGAGAGGGTCGTGCACCTGCACGTGGATCCCGAATGTCTCGAGCTCGCGAATGATGTCGACCACGCGGGAGTTCCGCGTGTCCGGTACATTCTCCTTAAAGGTGAGGCCAAGCACCGTGACAGTGCCTCGGCCTCCCCTTCCCTTTCCGCGAAGTAGCATTCGAACACATTCGCGGGCAATGCGCTGACCCATGCCGTCATTGATCCGGCGACCGGCCAAAATCACCTCTGGATGGTAGCCCGCTCGCTCGGCACGAAAAGTCAGATAGTAGGGGTCGACGCCGATGCAGTGGCCACCAACGAGGCCGGGCTGAAACGGCAGAAAATTCCATTTCGTGCTCGCGGCCGCCAAGACGTCGCCGGTATCGATATTCAGCACCTGAAAGATCAGCGATAGCTCGTTCATGAACGCGATATTGAGATCTCGCTGCGTGTTCTCGATGACCTTGGCAGCCTCGGCCACCTTGATGGAAGGGGCGCGATGGATGCCAGCCGTCACGACGGACCCGTAAACATCAGCAACGACGTCGAGCGTTTTTGGATCCTGAGCGGAGACGACCTTCATGATCGTCTCGAAACGGTGCAGCTTGTCACCGGGATTGATCCGCTCGGGAGAGTACCCGACTGCGAAGTCCACGCCTGGCTGCAAATCCGAGACCGCCGCCACGATGGGAATACATTCCTCTTCGATCGCGCCGGGATACACCGTCGATTCGTAGACGATGATGTCGCCTTTCTTGAGTGCACCTCCGACGGTGCGCGATGCGGCAATCATCGCCCCCAAATCCGGCCGATGCGCGTCGTCAATTGGCGTGGGCACGGTGACGATGAAAAAATCCGAGCTACGGATCGCCGCGGCATCCACGCTGAACGTCAGCGAAGCATGGCGAAGGTCGTCGGCGTCGACTTCACGCGTCCGGTCATACCCCTTGCTGAGCTCGGCGACACGGCTTGCGTCCACGTCAAAACCGACGACGGGAATACCCTGGCGCGCGAAAGCAACCGCAACGGGAAGCCCGACATAACCCAATCCAATAACTGCAATCTTTCGGGAATGTGACATCAAGAAAGTTCCGACCCAGGCTCATCGTCGACGCCGGTTGTTTAGCCGCCCTACCGCTTGCGCGGCAAGAGCGAAAGTCCTTAAAATTCCAAGGATTTTGCCGCAAAAAGCCTATGCTATTGCCAGCGCGACCTAAACAGAATAACAAGGTAAGCTAACCGCTCCGGCCTCTGGCCCCTTGAGGCACCTGCGACACACCCACATGCGTCGGTCCTTGAATTCTGTCGCCCCCAGTCCTGGTGTCGCCAGCTTTGTTCGATCGGCTCTCCTCGAGATAATCTTCTTGCTATTGGTTCGGGCCCGAGGCTGGCCGTCAACCTTCGATTGCCCTATTCCCGTGGTCCAGATGCGATGTGAACTCATGCCGCGGCAACCGCAATTGCCCGGGTTCGGTCCCTGCCCACCGACCGATTTGCAAGCCTTCCTGTAGGGCACGATGTGTGGAATCGCCGGATTTCTCGCGGACCCCAGCCGTCGGACATCGATTGACCAGCTGAAATCCATCGCTGACGACATGGACGTCAGCCTGGAACATCGCGGCCCCGACGATCACGGCGTGTGGGTCGATGCCGAAGCTGGTGTTGCGCTCGTTCACCGCCGCCTGTCGATCGTCGATCTTTCGCCCGCCGGACACCAGCCGATGCACTCGGCCGACGGCCGTTTCGTGATCGTCTACAATGGCGAGGTCTACAGCCACCTTCCGATCCGGGCCGAGATCGAAGCGACCGGTCATCGTTTTCGCGGACACTCGGACACCGAGGTCTTGCTCGAATCGTTTGCCCGATACGGAATCCGCGCGACGGCCGACCGACTGATCGGAATGTTTGCGATCGCGATCTGGGACAGGCAACTGCGAATCCTGAAGCTTATTCGCGATCGTCTCGGTATCAAGCCGATCTATTGGGCCAAGATCGGCGGACTGTTCATGTTCGGCTCGGAGCTCAAGGCGCTTCGCCAGCATCCGGGGTGGATACCTCGGATCGAACCGGCCGCGGTCGCCTCGTTCATGCGTCATAACTACATCCCCGCTCCGCACACCATCTATCGGGATGTCCACAAACTCGAGCCGGGAACCATCCTGACGCTGGAATTCGGTCGCGAACCACGCACCGAGAAATTCTGGGATGCCCGGCAAGTGGCCCTCGACGGGCTGAGCAACCCGCTCACCGGAAACGAGGCATCGCTGATCGAACAACTCGAGGCGCTCCTTGTCGATGCCGTACGCAAGCGCACGATGGCGGACGTGCCGCTCGGCGCATTCCTTTCCGGCGGAATCGATTCTTCAACCGTCGTCGCGTTGATGAAGGCCGCAAATGTAGGACCGGTAAAGACGTTCTCGATCGGCTTTGAACAAAAAGCCTTTAACGAGGCGCCTCACGCCGCTGCGATCGCCAGGCATCTCGGGACGGACCACACCGAACTCATCGTCACTTCGCAGCAAGCGCTTGAAGTCGTGCCGAAGCTTTCCGAAATTTTCGACGAGCCGTTCGCCGACTCGTCGCAGATTCCGACCTACCTGGTTTCGGCAATGACCCGCAAGCACGTCACCGTCGCTCTTTCCGGCGATGGCGGTGACGAACTGTTCTCAGGCTATAACCGATATCAGCTGACCCGGCGTTCCTGGAGGATGCTTTCGCTGGTGCCGGCCTCCCTGCGAAAGGCATTTGCGGCGAGCCTCACTTCGGTCAGCTCGGAGCGATGGGACGCCATTTTCGACTACCTTCCGGAGCATAGCTATCCACGGCTGCCCGGCGACAAGATCAATAAATTCGCGAACGTGCTCGGGTTGAACGACGCCGACGAACTGTACAGGAAGCTGATCAGCCATTGGGACCCGGCTCGTATCGCGCCTGGCGTGGCGGAAGCTCGTGGACTCCTGTGGGATAGCTCGGTAGGAGCGGACTTTCCGAATTTGCTCGATCGAATGCAATTCCTCGACTCGGTGACGTATCTTCCCGACGATATCTTGACGAAGGTCGATCGTGCGAGCATGGCGGTCGCGCTTGAAGTGAGAGTGCCGCTTCTCGATCACCGCGTTGTCGAAATGGCCTGGCGGCTGCCGCACTCCGTCAAGATCCGGCGCGGCGTCAGCAAATGGTTGTTGCGTCAGGTTCTGTATCGTCACGTTCCGAGACATCTCATCGAGCGTCCAAAGATGGGCTTCTCAGTTCCACTCGACGAGTGGTTGCGCGGCCCGTTGCGGCAATGGGCGGAAAATCTGCTCTCGGAGAAGCGGTTGCGCGAGACGGATTTCTTCGACGTCGCACTTATTCGCCGGCACTGGACCGAGCACCTGTCGCGCAAGCGCAATTGGCAGTACGCGCTGTGGGACGTCCTGATGTTTGAAGCCTGGCGTGAACGCTGGGGCTAGATCACTTCGAAAGCCCGATGCTCGGGATCTCGCCCGGACGCTTGCCCTCCAGCAAACCGCGATAAAGATCCTCGTAGCGCGACACA
Source organism: Bradyrhizobium sp. 154 (assembly GCF_023073875.1). Lineage (NCBI taxonomy): Bacteria > Pseudomonadati > Pseudomonadota > Alphaproteobacteria > Hyphomicrobiales > Nitrobacteraceae > Bradyrhizobium > Bradyrhizobium sp. 154. The sequence goes on along the minus strand of NZ_JADPKG010000117.1, from coordinate 145,069 downwards.
CAAGCATCCAGGCTGAAGTTCTCTTGGGCCCGGTCTGCCGCCTTCGTGCCCATCCTGGCGCGCAATGCCCCGTCCGCCGAGAGGCGAAGGATCGCCTCGCTCATCGCCTTGGGATCACGCGGCGGCACAATGAACCCGGTTTCTCCGTCGATATTCGCCTCGGGGTTTCCCCCAACGTCCGTCGCGATCACCGGAAGCCCGGCCGCCATGCTCTCGAGGACAGCGTTCGAGAACCCCTCCTCGTGCGAGGACAGAACACTGACGTCCGCCCCACACAGAAGATCGGGCACGTCGCTTCTCGAACCGAGAAAGAGCACGTTATCCGCGATTTTCAGGTTCGCCGCTTGTTCGCGCAGCTTCCCGCCGATGCCGTCGTCTCGCCCCACCACCAATAGTCTCCAGCCGGCGGGCAAGCGGGCGCAAGCCATCGAGAAGGCCACGAGCAGGTCCTGATGCCCTTTGTAGGGGATCAGGTTTGCCACAATGACGAAAACAAGGGCGTCCTGATCGATCCTGAGGGACGTACGCATGCTCTGCCGGACCGTCGAAGACTTCTGATAGTTGGCGAAATCGATCCCGTTGTAGATCAGGCCCAGCCGATCTGCCCGGACATTTTCGTCATCGTGCAGTTGACGCACAACGCTGTTCGAATTTCCGAGAATGGCCGTCATGTAGCGATGCAGCCTAGCCTCAATCGCGGGGCCAAAGCGCATGTTGCGCTGATAGTAGTTGAGGCTTCGCCGACTCATGATCCGAACGGGAACGCGGGCCAGGATCGACGCCGGCGCTCCCAGGATGTAGGCCCCAGGCAAAAAGAAATGAGCGATCGCTGGCCGAAATCGGCGCATGACTCGGGAAAGCCAGTACACTGTCTCAGCGAGACGCGCGAGGCTTCTTATCCGTGATACGCCGCCGGAACGTCGCACGGCCGGACAGGCTATCACCTCGAAGCCGGCCGCCTCCAGACCGTCCGCGAGCTTGCCTCTTTCAGTCAGGCAACAAACTATGGGCTTCCATCGGGCGCGATCCAGCCTCGGGATGATTTCCGTCAGATGCCGTTCGGCTCCCCCGACATCGAGGGAGCCTATCACGTATATGATCGGGCGTGGGCTCATTGCCTAGAAATCGATGACAGCCTCGCCGCGACCGCGCGTGTGCCGTCGCGATCCCATGGCGGCAGGGACGTTGCACCGCCCCCGCTATGCATTCCTAACGAACAGGAACTCAGTATTGGCTTCGCCGGTCGCGATCTTCTCGAGTTTGAAGCCCAGCTTCTCGACGAAATCGGTGGCGTCCTTGTCGTAAACGAACTCCATGGGCCAGCCGCCAAGCCAATCGCGGATGTCGGTAAACTTGTTCATGCCGCGCATTTTCTTGTATTCTCGCACCCGCCGTATGAACGCCGGCAAGTTGCGCGGATCCTTGTACATCTCGAAACGCCAGATGTACCAACCGTCCATGAGCCTGCGCTGCAACCAACCGGAAGCAACGTATCGGCGCTTCACATCAAGCCAGAATTCCGGTGTCGGGTCCTTTTGCACGTCGGCCGAGTAGAGTGCGATGTAGAACAGTCCGCCAGGCTTCACACGGCTGGCCGCATTTTGTATCGCATGCCAGACTTCACCCGTGTGATGCAGCACGCCCCACGAATACACCAGATCGTAGAGAGGCAATTTGGCGACGTACGCATCGTCGAGAACCGATCCCTGCTCCGCGGTCCAATTGGCGGGGTTGCCCACTTGCGACTGCACAAATTTGCTGGCCCGGACTGAATCCGCATCATAGTCAAAACCGTCGACCCGAGCGGCGCCTGCATCTAGCATGGCGACCGAATGCAAACCGCTGCCACAGCCAATATCGAGAATGGACAGCCCATCGAGACTGGAACGTCCCATAAACTGAAGGATGTGACGCTTCGAAGTCTGAACCTTCTCCGCGTCAAAATTCTTCTGAATGAAGTCGTGCCAATTCCTTCCGAACTCGAAGCGCTTCTCTTCTCTCTGGTCCATAAAATTGTCCTCTGGAATGCGTTTAACCATACACCGCGAGCGTTTCATCGATCGCACGCTGAACCCCGAAGCGCTTAAACGCGAACTCAGGACCATCTTTCGCCGCGGCTTCTAGCCAAGGGCCATCTCGCAAAAGGCGCACGATTTGGCAAGCACTCGATGCCGCGTCCCAGCCCTGAAGAACCCAGCCTGACTTGCCGTGATTGACAGCCTCTGGTGCGCCGCCGGCCGGCGTCGTCACTGCGGGTACACCCAGGAACTGCGCTTCGACCAAAACGTTCGGAAGCCCCTCCGCACGGGAGGTCAGAAGCATCAGATCCATGCTGGCAATAGCGGCCATTGACTCCTTCAGATGTCCCGCGAAAAATACAGCCCCCGCCAAATCTTCGGCAGCAGCCCGAGCCTCCATGGCCGCGCGCAGAGGTCCATCTCCAACGATCAGAAAACGCACTCCGGGCAGATCTCGGCGGATGAGCGCTGCTATCTCTAGCCACAAAATGGGGCACTTTTCCTCCGTGAAGCGCATCACGGTCCCCACAACCAACGCGCCGGGTTCAATCCCGACACGCTGTCGGAGCTTGATACAATCCGCCTTGTACCCCGCCAGCTCGGACTCATCAAAAGCATACCCGTTGCGAACAACGCCGATCGAGTTCCTGGTCAATCCAAGCCACGCCTCGTAGGCCCTCGCACCGGCCGCGCTGTTGTTGATCATCTTGACTCCCGGCTGACGCGCGAGCCACCGGTAGCTTTCACGCATGTAGGGCTGATGAAAAACGAAATTGATCGGCGGCAGACTGCGTTGCGAGATGATGATCTTTGGAACGCCCATCAGCACCGCTGCGATGCCCCCCTTGATGTTGACTTCGTCGAGCCACAGATGAGCAATCTCGGGCTGTTGCGCCGCCAATGTCTTGGCATAAAGAGCCACGTCGTCCCGCAATTCCGGCGGCAAGGTATCAACGACGGCCCGCAGCGCTGGATCGAGGTTGCTGTCGACTTCAGCGCCGATGACACTGGCTGCAATATCCCTGGACTCCAGCTCCGGCAGGAAGAACCGGCTGATCGGCGTGGATAGGTTGACGCACGCAACGCGGATGTTTGGCTTCCTGCCATCACGAAGCCCCCGCGCCGTGACCACCAGCTGGCGCTCTGCACCACCTGGACCAAGCGTTCCAATCATCATCGTCACGCCGCGCTGCCGCGCAACCGAGTTCCTTGCGCCCAAGATACCGTGCCGTTTCAACTGGGCAGTGAACTGCCTTAGCGCGCGACGATGCCCTCCATCGGGCATCGCCAGGACGAACTTGAGGATTCGACGCTCAACACGCTCTGCGATGCTGAGTTCCGCCGGATTACGCGCCAACAAGGGCCGACAGCGGGCCATCTTCGACCAAGCGAATAAATACACATTCTTGAACGTGACGGATGGAGGCCGGCGCAGCGGGTACCGCCTGATAAATGCAAAAGTGCGGTGTGGCAGACTGCGACGAATCGCCTTTAGGAATGTCCTCGCCACGAATTTTGGACCTGCTGCAAACATGGAAACGGTCCGCTCCGGCGGCCTCCATGCAGCATTGCCCTTCGTTTGTTCCTCCTGGCCCACGTTCTTTGCCCCCTAGACAAACGGCCTGGCAGGCCTTCGTTCACATCCCGCGATCATGACTTGCCCGATCCTGCCTGACAGGCACGACGGGTTCGGCACCACCATCAACCCATTTGCTCGCTCACGATCGATAGATCCAGGACGGGAGTTTGGCCGTAAACCACTGCAGCGCCCAAGATCGTTGCGGTTCATCTGCCTTCTCTGCAGCAGGATAGGCCGGCGGACTCGCGGCCTCAACAATCTCGCCATCAACTGCCGAACGGACGGCAATTCCAGCACGAGCGGCAAGCATCCCGTCGGCCATGAGCTTTACGCTGAAGGATGTCTTGACGTGCTCCGGGGCCAGTTGCGCAGCTTTTTTTCTCCAGCGCAAATTGCCGAGCAAGTCAACGATCGTATCAGCCATAACCCGCGCCGTTGCATCGGGCTTGAATATCTGCCCCGTCTTGCCATCCAGCACCGCCTCGGGAGCACCTCCGGCAGAGGTCGTAGCTACGGGAACCCCAAGTGCCTGAGCTTCGAGAATAACGTTTGGAAAACCCTCGATACGGGACGCCAGAAAGAAAAGATCCATCGCTGCGATTGCGGCGGCGGGACGCAGTTGCAGATTCGTAAATGTCAATGCGCCGGTCAGCCCAAGCTGTTCGGCGCGAGCGCGAACATCATCGAACCGCGCGCCATTGCCCACCAGCAGGAAGCGCACATTCGGCATCTTCTCGCGTATCATCGCAGCGACATCGAGCCAAAGGAACGGACGCTTCTCCGTCATCATTCTGAAAACGCCACCAACGATCAGCGTCTTCTCATCGATCCCCAACGTGGCGCGGTACTGTCTTCTCAAGACCGCTGTTTGGGCATCATTGTCGAGGTCAATTCCGTTGTGCACGACCTTGATCGCTCCCTCAGGGAGCTCCAGCCACTCGGCATACGCTCGCGCACCGGCTTGGCTGTTATTGAGCATCTGCAGGCTCGGTTGCTTTGCCAGGAACCGATAACAATCACGATGGTATCCGTGATAGTAAGGGAAATGGTAGGATGGCATATTCCGGAAACAGAGCAATATTCGGGGAATCTGCAGTACGGTCGCCGCAATGCCTCCCTTGATGCAAACTTCGTCCATCCAGAGATACACTGTCTCAGGATTCACGTCCGCGAGAAGGTCGTAGTAGGTCCTTACGTCAGCGAGCTCGGACGGCAACACTTCGAAGGGATCAGGATTCGGTATCTTGTCGGATCCAGCCGGAGACTTTGCGGCAGATAAGCCAACAATGATCCTGACGCCCGCCTTCTGCAGCCGAGCTCGAAAGAAATTCTCGCGCTCCGTCGCAGGAGGATGGACCAGCGCCACCGCAACTGAATCCACCCCGCGCGATACGATCTGTTCGACCAAGGCGACCATCTGCCGTTCAGCGCCCCCCGGGCCCAACGAACCAATGATCATCAATATTCCACCGCGATCCGGCAACGACTTTGCCGCCGGCACCTTCGACATCGCCTGAGCGGCAAGAGTCTGAAACGTCGTCAATTGCTTCCCATAATCCGTCGCGCGCCCCTTCTGCCCGATGTACAGAAGTCGGTTCCCTGCCCCAGCCTGACTTGGCTTGTTCTGGCGTATGTTCTCAAGCCAATCCGGCAGCGGATCAACGATAGGCTTTCCGCTCCAGAAGGCATCATGCGGGACAAAGATGTTGTCGTCGAATCCGACCTGGTGCGTCACCACTTCATCGAAACCAAATCGCGAGAGAAGCGTCTTCAGCGACGATTGATCGAGTGAGCGTACGTGCTGCCAACGGTGGAATAGCAAATTGCTCACCGGGCAATACGCCATGTCCAGATCGAGGTCTTCGTTGTTAGGGGTTGTGATGACCAACATCCCGCCGGGGCGCACAAAACGCGCCAGACGGTCGAGCGTGGCATCCAGGACTTCGTCCAGGACGTGCTCGATGACCTCGGACATGATCACGACATCAAAGGTCTCCGCCGAGTCATCGCCCACGACGCCCAAGAATCCGTCGAAATTCTCCAGCACACGCTGCAGATTTGCCGCGCGCCCTTTCGACGGCTCGTATCCCGCCACGGTAAGGCCCCGCTGGGCCATGAAGCGAAGAAGGTGACCGTCGCCGGCACCGAAATCGAGAATGCGCCCGTGCTTCGGAAGGATGTGATCGATAGCCGTAATGACGCTACGACCCCCAAGCTTTGCGAAACTGAGTTCGGTCAGCCGGGTCTGCCCCACATTGTCCCAGAACCGATTGACCAGTTCAGGAGTCCACTTCAAGCGTTCCGCAGCCATCTCAGAGCTTTCTTATCATTGAACGAAGCAGCTAAGCTCCATCCTACTGCTTAATCGTGAAGGCCTGTCCGGTTGGCAAGAGCGCGAGGTTCTCGGCCTTCGATTCGAAGAATGCGTCAGCTGCCTGTTTCGCACCCGGGCATGATTTGAACCCGTGGTCGTCGAGCAGGATAATGCCGCCCGCAACCATGCGAGGATAAAAGAACTGCAGCGAGTCGAGCGTAGGCTGGTAGAGATCGACATCGATGTGCACAAAGCGAAACCGGCAGTCGGCCGCCTCTACAAATCGTGTGGGGATCCAGCCCTTGTAGATCCGATAGTTGTCGAACTCTCGCAAGCTCTGCCTCAACTCATCTTCGGCCGCGGTCAGAGAGCCCTTCCGCCAGTAGGTGCCGTCGACGGAAGTCGGCTCAGACAATCCCTCGAAACTGTCGAAGAGATGAATGGAGATCGGCATTTTTCTGAAGGCCCGGCACAGCAGGTAAGCCGTCGCGCCCTTGTACGTGCCGCATTCGGCGGCATCCCCGTCGAGATGTAGCACGAGCTTCAGCAACTCGTTCATCGCATATTTGCGATCAAGCGAATGCCAATTACCTACGTCCATGAACCGCATGTAGTAGGCAAGGAATGTCTCATCCTCAAGGAATATCCGGGCAAACTCAGAGAATTTGAACGTCGGATAGATGGCTGTCGTCAGCGCCTCGGCGGAGAGATAGCGCTCGAATTCTGAGGATTGGGGCTCCAGCCCACGCTTCAAGATCGTAAGAAGTTGAACAGCCTTGTCCGGCGCAAGGCCCTCGATCTCCGCCGCGAGCCGAGCAGCATCGGAGCTGTAGACCGGCGCCGGAGCCGGTTGCACGGGCGCCGGAGCGGATTGCGCCGGGGCCTCGCTCTCGGTCCGCGCGCGCGTTCCCAGCAACGGCGCCATTATTCGCTTCAACATCCTCCGACAGCTCCGCTTACCCGAGCGACATCCTCGCGTTCAGACGAGATCACAATCTCACTCTCCAGATTGACCAGGGCCGTCGTGAAAGCCCCATGCGTACCAACGACCCGGAATTGGATGGCATCCTCGACGAAATCGATCTTTGCTCCATCATGGAGGTGTGCGGCGCCGAGCGTCAAAAAGAAGTCGCCCGCGGCCAACCACATCTTGCAATCGCACGCGATTGTCAGAACGTCGCCGGCGCGGGCCTGCCACGGCACGCCTTGGCTGGTCAGGTTCGTCGCCCCCCATACGACAGTTCCCCTACGGTCCTTGATTGCAAAACCGCAGGACAATGCCGCAATGTCCGCGTCGCAGCGTAACCGCATCGAAAAGCGATAGCTACCTCCACTGTTGAGGAGCGTCGCACGTCGCCCGTGCTCATCGAATATGCCCCAATGGAGCAAGCGCCCTTCACCCGTCCCATATCGAAGCTTCGGCGCGACATCCTCCCCTGGCGGCTCGGAAGCGCCCGCACTCTCGACAGCGACCTGACTGATGGAATTCTCCAGCTCAGGCGGCGGCGCAGCTTCGGGCTCGATCCCCGTCGCGGCCTCCGGCTTTCCAAACAGCAGATTGTGATAGATGACCGATATCGGCCCGGCCTCACCTTCCGCGAAGACGCGCCCGCCTTCCAGAATCAGCGCGCGATCGCAGAAAGTCGTGATCGTGTTGGTGTCGTGGGATACGAGCAATATCGTCGCGTTGTTCTGCTTCAGCCGCTGGATCCAGCCGAAGCATTTCATCTGAAAGCGCGCATCCCCAACCGATAGGGCTTCGTCAACGATCAGGATATCAGGCTCGACGCTGATCGCCGTGGCGAACGTGAGGCGCGCCTGCATCCCGGTGGAATAGGTCTTGAACGGCTGGTCGATAACGTCCTGCAATTCGCTGAAATCGACGATCGAATCCAGCTTGCGCTCGATCTCCGCCTTCGGCATGCCGAGGCACAGGCCGCCCATAAAGATATTCTCGCGTCCGGTGTAGTCCGGGTGAAAGCCAGTTCCGAGCTCGAGGATGGCGGTGATCCGGCCATTGACTTCCAGATCACCCGACGAGCGCTCGAGTGTTCCCGCGATGATCTTGAGCAGCGTCGATTTTCCGGCCCCATTGCGCCCGAGAATTCCGACGATCTCGCCGCGCTTGAGATCGAGATCGACAGCCTGAAGAGCCACGCGCTCGGTGTGGCGTGGAACGCGGCGAATAACTTCGACGAGCGGGTCGATTGCGTGCGCATAGACGCGGTACGCCTTGCGCAGCCCGCGGGCACGAATGGCAATTTCGGTTCGGGTCATAGCGCGTCACCGAAGCCGTGTTTCAAGCGAGAGAACACCGCGTAGCCAATTGCCAAGCAGGAAAACGCACCCAAGGGAAAAACAATCCAGGCCACCGGATGTTGAAAGCCTCCGAAATAGAGCGCGTCTTGCCAGCACCAAACCTGGTAACTGAATAGATTGAGGTGAAAAACCCAATTCATCCAGCTCGGCGTTGCATAGGGATTGAACAGGATGGGCTGCGCGAACAAGTTGACCGCGCAGAAGATCGTCACGATGTCTCGCAAGTCGCGAAAGAAGATTCCGAGGGCCGACAGCATGAGAGCGACGCCGGTCATCGCAACCAGCTGGATCGCAATCAGGAACGGGACTGTCAGAATCATGAAGGTCAGCGTACCGCTGATCGCAGCGTAGCCGATCGTGAACAAGAGCGCGATCGAGTATGGAAGCGCGGAAGCGACCGCAGTTTTGACCGGCAAAACCACAACCGGAAAAATGATCTGCTTCACAAGGCTCGCATGAGCCGTCAATATCGTGGTGGAGCGCGCCAGCAAATCCTGAAACGCCAGCCAGGAGACGATCCCGATCAAGACGTTGACGGCAAAGTCGGGATGCCCGCCGCTGCTGCCTACGCGCGTCGGGAATACATAAGCGAATAGGAGCGAGTACATCAGCATGAGCAGAAGCGGATGGCCGTAAGCCCACAGCGCGCCCAGGAGCTGCCCGGTGTGACGATCACGCAATTCACGCTTCACGAGCTCGGCCACGAGCTCGCGATGCCCATACACCGAGCCAAGAAGTGACGGCGCCGCTATCACAGGGACACCTCCGGATTAGCTGAAAGCCACGCCTGCGCCATCAAGACATTCCACAGCGGATAAGCCCAATTCGCGCCAGCCAGATGCGCCTGCCATCGCTCTTGGATCGGTGCGGGAGTGAACAATTCCTGATCCTTCAAACGTTTCTCAGACAACAATTCTTCCGCCCAGTCCCTGAGCGGCCCTCTCAGCCACTCCGCCAGCGGCACGCCAAACCCCATCTTCGGACGATCAAGCAGCGCACGCGGGACACGGCGATAGAGCACCTCGCGCAACGCCCATTTGGCAACGCCATCCCGGTACTTCATATGCCTGGGCAGGGTCCAGGAAAATTCCACGACCCGGTGATCCAACAACGGAACTCGCGCCTCGAGCCCAACGATCATGCTCGCGCGATCGACCTTCGTCAGGATATCGTCAGGCAGATAGGTCAGCGTGTCGATGAGCATCATCCGGTCGAGAAAATTCGGCACGTCGGTCGGGAGACGCTTGTCCCAAAGCACTCCCTTGGTCTCGGAGGCACCGATCACCAGATCGTCCGGACTGTGCCAATGGCTCAGCATCCCGCGATAGAGTGTGTCGGGATCATCCTCGAGAATAGCCGGGGCGTACCGTTCGACCTTCGAACCAAGACCATTGATCCGCCATCGGCCTGGCAGCACCTGGCCAATCTGGTCCAGGACACGCGACGGGACTGCACGGAGACCTCGAGCCAGCACACCGCGCACAGCCCCCGGGGCGGCGGGGCTGGCGACCTTTCGCATGTCGAGCGCGTAGGCATAGCGGGCGTAGCCCGCAAACAATTCGTCGCCACCATCTCCCGATAGCACGACCTTAACATGCTGGCGGGTCAGCTCGCACACCAGCGCGGTCGGCAGCTGAGAGGAATCCGCGAACGGTTCATCGTACCATTGTGGGAGATGCTCGACCATGTCCAAGGCATGCGAGGCATCGGCGTACAATTCGGTGTGGTCGGTCCCGATATGACGCGCGACCTTGCGTGCAAAGGGCGCCTCATCAAACCCCTTGTCCGCAAAACCGATCGAGAATGTATTGATCTTTCGATCCGCGGTCTCTGCCATGAGCGCGGTGACAAGCGAGGAGTCTATTCCTCCCGACAACAGCGAACCGGTCGGCACGTCCGCAACCAACCGGCGCCTCACCGCATCGGAGAGCAGAGCATCCAGGCGATTGACCGCTTCATTCTCGTCGATCTTTGATTTGCCACGCACCGACTTCTCGACGAGGCCCCGGAGATTCCAGAAGCGCTCAATCGAGACTTCGCCGCCAGGCCCGGTCTTGAGCATGGCGCCCGGTTCGAGCTTGTAGGTATCCTTATAGATCGTGAAAGGCGCCGGGATATAGTTGTGGCGCATGAACGAGGCCATCGCGTTGCGATCCACGACCGGCGCCCAGCCCGGAACAGCGCGCAGCGCCTTCAATTCCGAGCCGAAGGTCAGCACGCCGCCGATCACGCTCCAGTAGAGCGGCTTGATGCCAATGCGGTCGCGCACAAGAACCAGGTCACCCGTCTGCTTGTCATATAGCGCGATGGCGAACATGCCGATCAGGCGCGGCACAACATATTCGATGCCCCATTCCGCGCAAGCCTCAAGGATGACCTCGGTATCCGAGCGGCCTTTGAGCCGACGATTTGTCCGCTCAAGATCGGCCGCGATCTCATTATGGGAGTAAACCTCACCATTGTAGATGATGACGAACCGCCCGCATCCCGACGTCATCGGTTGCGCGCCCGTTGGGGTCAGGTCACGTATCGCCAGACGTCGATGACCGAAGCCCACACCTCGCTCAGTGTCGAGCCATGTGCCTCGCGAATCCGGCCCACGATACGCGAGGCTGTCCGTCATTTCGTCGAGGACACGCTGCGATAGAGGACCCCGGCTGCCTTGCCGAAGTCGCAAGAAACCCGCAATGCCGCACATTAATGCGTCCCTCTCCCCTTGGCGGTAGACACAAACAGATCACTGAAAAAGACGACACGACGAGGACTGGGCATTTTGCACATTCGGTACGGGATCGACGGACAGGACACGATGTTCCGATGACGGGGACCGAGCGGCGTCCGCGGAAAGGCCGGCATTGCAGCAACAGGCATCAAACGCGCCCGCACGATGTACCAAGCATCAATAATGTTCATTGCGACGCATCTTGACTCTCGGAGAGGTTCAGGCCCAGCAGGCTAGGAGCAAGCACACGGCTCCGTCCGTAAAGCCGTACCGCTTCTTCGAAGGCCTGATTGGGATTGGCCACATCGGTGACCATCACAGCGTCGAATGGAACGACAACGCGATCGTAACCAGAAACGACCGGTATCCCGACAAAGCGAGTGTCGCCGGCATTCTGATCGACGATTGCAACGATCGAGACACCGCAATCAACGGCCGACAGCATGGCGATTTCAGCCAGATCCGACCTTCCGCAGAGCACGAGATTCTGGAATTGCTGCGCCTTCGCGAATTGCAGGACTTGCGCGCAATCGGCCTTGGCCTGGCGAAAGAATGAGAAAGAAGACGACAGATACTCCACCGTCAGGCGCGACTTTTCAGCGAAGCCCTTTGGCGTCAGGTAATAGGCGTAGCGGCGCGCCGGCGCCTGACTGACCTTGACAAGGCCCTTCTTAATACATCGCTTGAGATAGGCGTTAACGAGCCCAAGCGCGATACCGAGCTCCTCCGCGATGCGGCGCTGCGATTGCGCGCCGTCATCGACGGAATTCAGCAAATTAAGGACGATCCGTTCGTCCTCGCCGCTCGAATCCGTCAACGCGCGGTCCATTGAAACTCCCCTCCGTCAGCGACAGATAGCGCGTTCACGCTGTGAACGTCAAGCCGATCGTTCACGATGTGAACAATTCAATCTATTGAATTTGCTGATAATTTTGTATCGCCCGAATTGATGTGCCCGGAGACGGGCGCCTTTCTCAGTCTGAATGCGAATGCTCATAGTTTCGGCGTACCGCTCGCATTCGCTCTGCGCTACAACCGGCCGCGTTCGAGCGCCGGCACATGGCCGCACCGTCCCGCCCGGGGTAGCTGCGTGCAATGAACAATCCAAAGCGCGCTGACCGCAATGTCGGTGAACGACGACGCGCTCTCGCAATCCTGCTCCCGCTTTCCGCCTCGGAATGAGTGGTCACCACATCCGATAAGCGCCGCATTGGTGGAGCTGGCGCAAATCAAGAGCAACTGCGTCGAGGCTACTACTCTCATCCGCGCCGCAGCAGCAGGCGCTCTTATAGACCCAGGCGGCACACCAGCGCGCCCGCTCGAGATTTGTGCCGACCAATTCCGATGATGTCGCACGCGCCGCACTGCTGGTGGCCGTGCATTGTCCCGTGGTATGACTGCGGCCCTTCGTGACGATGACGACAATGCTGATCGGCCCACCACTCCGGACTTGCGGCCCTGCCGCTGCCTTCAACACAGATTTCTCATGCGCCCGACTACCGATGACATCCGGGTTTTCCGACAATCCTGCCTCGACTGATCAATGAATCGCCAAGAAACCAAGCTGAAGGGTCGCATCCTCTACATCGCTAACGAGGACTGGGCGTTCTTGCTCAATCGCCTGCCGATGGCGCGGGCGGCGCGTGACGCCGGCCTTGAGGTTCATGTGGCGACCAACGTGAGCAGCGGCGCCGCCTCCATCGAGGCGGAGAACTTTGTACTTCACCGGATTCCCTTCCAACGCGGTCAACGGGCGATGCTCGCGGCTGCTGCAGCGCTCAAAGCCATCCGGGAGGTGGAGCGCGCGATCAAGCCAAGCATCGTGCACCATTCCGGCGTGCAATGCTGCGTCTTTGGCTCGCTGGCTGCGCTCGACCAGAGATTCCCTGTCGTCAATGCAATCACCGGGCTCGGCTACATCTTCACGTCATCGAGCTCGCAGTCACGTCTGCTGAAGCGCGTCCTGACGCGACTGCTGCCTTGGCTGCTCAACCGAAATCGCAGCTACACGATCGTGCAAAATCCCGATGACCGCGAGGCGCTGATGGGGCTCGGTGCCAAGGCCGACCACATGACGTTGATCCCGGGATCTGGCGTTGATGATGAATCATTGCAGCCGTTACCTGAGCCGGCAGGCCCGATCACGGTCGGATTCGCGGGGCGATTGCTGGTCGACAAGGGAATCCGCACGCTGGTTCGCGCCCATGGCCTGCTGCGCGATCAAGGACACGACATCAATCTCATCATCGCCGGAAATCCCGACCCGGCGAATCCCTCGTCCGTGTCGCACGAAGAGATCGAAGCCTGGACTGCGCGGCCAGGCATCACCTGGCTCGGGCACATCGACAACATCGCCTCACTGTGGCGCGCTTCGCATATCGCGGCATTGCCATCATATCGTGAGGGACTTCCGGGCGCGCTGATGGAAGCAGCCGCCTGCGGCAGGCCCTTGATCGCCACGGACACGCCCGGCTGCCGCGAGATTGTGCTTGCCGATCAAACCGGCCTCCTGGTTCCTCTCGAGGACCCGATAGCACTGGCAAGCGCAATTCTGCGGCTTACTGAATCGCCTGAGCTGCGGGCAAGGTTCGGTGCTGCGGCGAGACGCCGTGTGTCGGAGCGATTCTCCGCAAGGATCATCGGTCACACGATCACGCAGCTCTATGGTGACATATTGGCGCGTGGTGAGACACCATTGACTGCTTCGAACGCCCGAACCGATCAATAACCGCGACCTCGCCGATCGTGGCTCACTGAACAAGCGAACTGACGCGGCCGGCGTCAAAACAATCTCACAGGCCATGACCGACCTATCGTGCCCGGGCTTGATACCACCATCAATCTCCGGGCTCCTGCGCCAGCGGCCCGCCTATGATGCGGCAGTTGCCCAAGGAAATCTCGTGAACGCCTCCATGGATCTGGCCCACAAAAACTCCAGCGCAAGCGGAGACGCTGGCTGGATCTAGGCTCCTTGCCGCTCGTTTTACAATTGGCGACTTGTCAACCTGCTTCCTGGTGTTTACAGGATAACGCGATCGTCGAGCAGCGACCAGAGAGTTCCGCTCATGGAAGTAACTCGGGCTCATCCGATCTGGGGCGGCCTCGGTCCCTGGACCAACCATATCTGTGATGACCGGGAGAGCCCAGGCGAACGAAGCAAGCACGGCGCTGGCGCGGAATTGCAGCGATGTTCGCTGAACCGACCCAGTCGCGCGGAGGCGGCAGCCTAGCTCAAGACACGCTGCATCATGCTCGGCATCCGCGCCTTGCGAAAGATGACGAAAGTCATCATGCCAATTGTTGCTTCCTTGAAAGATCCGACGCTTACTCTTGGCCCCGAGCGGGTTAAGTTCTCGAATCTTCGAATCCGCAGGCCACCAGGCACACCCACCGGCCGCGTATGACCTGCAATAGGACTGGCAGCATGAATACGAACGAGATCGCGATAGCGGGCAAGACTTCAACGCGCGTGAGCTTGGGCGTATTGATCAGTCTCCATATCGTCGCCTGCTGCGTCTCGCTCGCCTACCTCAGCCGCAGCTACGGCAACTTCCATATCCTTTATGATCCCGAACTGCTCAACGGCGCGATCGCAACGATCGCCGCGTTTGCCGCTCTCTCCTGCCTGTTCCTCCTCGTTCCATTCAGCTTTGGCTATTTTCTCAGCTTCTATTTCTACACGATGATCCTCGGATACCTCTGGCTGAATTGCTTCTCCCGCTTCGAGTACAATCACTGGCTCAGCGGAGCCTCTGCCGTCGCATCCATGATAGCATTCATGGTGCCATCGCTCCTGGTGACATCTCCGATCCGACGAACGTTCACGATTGGCGAAGCAACCTTCGACCGCGCGCTGACAATTATCTTGGCAGTCGGCGTGGCCACGATCCTGATAGCCGCAAGCTATAGCTTCAAGATGGTCTCGCTCGAGGAGATGTACGACTTCCGCGACAAGATCAGCATGCCCTCCCCGCTCGTCTACTGCATTGGAGTAGTTTCGAACGCCCTGTTGCCCTTCGTCTTTGCTTGCTTTGTGGAGCGGCGGAACTACTGGCGAGCTGGACTGACGCTTTTCCTATTGTTGCTTGTCTACCCAATCACCCTCAACAAGATCGCGTTCTTCACGCCAACGTGGCTTCTTGCCGTGGCTGTACTGACGCGCCTGCTCGATTGCCGGACTGCAGTTGTGCTCTCGCTATTCGTGCCACTGTCTATCGGTGTCGTCTTGTACGTCATCCTCGGCATCAGCGACACGCGCTATCTCGATATCGTCAATCTTCGGATGATTACTACGCCTTCAAATGCGATGGATATCTACAACGATTTCTTCTTCAGTCACCCTCTGACGTCCTTCTGCCAGATTACATTTGTCAAAACTCTCGTCTCGTGCCCGTATTCGGTTCAGTTAGGCGTAGTCATGCAGCAGGCCTACCGGCTCGGTAACTTCAACGCCTCGCTTTTCGCCACCGAAGGGATCGCTTCGGTAGGCCCTCTCCTGGCGCCGATCCCGGTTTTGGCATGCGGACTTGTAGTCGCTCTCGTCAATCGACTTTCCTCGGGCCTCCCTCCCCGCTTCATCCTTGTATCGGGTGCGATCCTTCCCCAGATCCTCCTGAATGTGCCGTTCACGACAACCTTGCTTTCGCACGGCGCCGCCGTTCTTTTCCTGCTATGGCATCTGACGCCCCGCTCAGCGTTTGCATCGCAGAGTGCGAACGTCCGTTCTTGCCGCCGAGGGGAGGCTTGAAGAGCGCCTGGCATTACCATCAAGCGTTCGATGTTGGTTAGCGATTGCATTCGGCGCGAAGCCAACCCTGCAAGTAGCCCTGACCTACCCCGCATCCTGATCTGCAAACTGGACACGACATGTCGAAGCGATTTCAGCGGAGGCTCGTTCTCGCGACCATCTTTGGCGCGATCTTATACATTCCGCTCGCGCTCTACCTCGATACACTTCCGCCTTGGCGTGACCCGGACCCGGGACTCATCCGCCCGCCATTCAAGCATTTTGGGGGCAACGCCTGGCAATATCTGACGCTTATCCCGGGCACCGTCTCGGACAGCAATGAGGCACCCAGCCGATCTCGACTCGAAGTGACGGAAGACCGTCACGCTCTCGGACCAGCTCATACGAAGCACGTGGACATCGCCGAGAAAGGAAACGGACGCTACTCCCATTGGCAATCGTCCTTGATTTTCTCGGCGAGCGACAACAGCGACCCGAATACAAACGGGCGTGCCTACCGAGTCATTGATCCAGAAGCTAAGGATCCCTTCATATCGCTCCGAGTTCCTCATCGTCCAAGTCTGTTGAGCCGGCTATTCCTGTCCAGGTTCGATCACTGAACCTCTCGGTCCTCCCAACTCGCACGGTCCGCATCTGCAAATAGATATTCGCGAGCGGTCAGAACCCGAGGTGCCCAAGAAGCCGATCGAGAGGCCTTTGACCGGACACCGAAGGGAACGCCAGAGCCAGCAGATCAATCCTATCGCGATTGCATTGGCATAGTAGAAAACGACGTCCTGCTTGTTCTCAATGTGCACGTACTCGGGATTCCAAACAGTCGTAATTGTCGGATCGGCTCGATACGTAGCCGTAGATCTGGTCGGCGTTCGCCCAGCCTGCGTTGGTATATTTTCGCGGCGATCTCCGCTCGCAAGATGCCGCGTCGCACGTCGTACCTGTAAGCCGAAATGCCGTAGTCTGGATCAACAGGTAGTCGTGGCCCACCGGCGGCAAACTTTACGAGCACATGGCCACCGACACCGAACGCCCACGCTGCGATTCCAGTTTGCGAAGAATCTTGGAAGTGATCACTGCGCGCTAACCACAGAAGCCGCATATTAGACTAGCGTGCGTTTCTGAAGAAGGCCTTCCGCTCCAATTAGCTGCGCGTCGATCGTCAACTGAGCAAGAGCTGCGGAAAGAACACGCTCAATTGGGTCAGCGAAAAGTCGCCCGGTTCGCAGTTGTAGCTGGTGTAGCGCACTACAAGCGCGATCCGGTTCGCGTAGGTGATATCGTCAGTCTCCGAATGCCGTCTCATCAGATCGGCGTCCGGAACCTCGCCAAGTGTGGGCCCGCTCACATAGTCGTATCTGGGTGCACCAACTTGCCTCGCCATTGCCTAGGCAGAAGTTGCGACGCAGAGACGGCCCCCAACAATATTGCGACGACGGTCCGCAGCAGAGTCGGCCTTCTGAGCCTCGGCAGGGTACTCAACCGATTCATTCGCGGGACGCTTTCGTTGAGGGCGCTCTCAAGCTCCATACTGCACTTGCATGAGACGCAAGAAACTTGGTGTGCTTGGACAGATTACTTTCGCGTAAATAGCTCAATTGAGCTATTTACCATGCAGATTTGACCCGTTAGAAACCTGTAGAAACACTGGTGTAATCTGAAACCCAACAACCACATTCGCTAACCAGACGACGGAGAGCTGAGTGGCTCTGCCGGCGCGCCTGGAAAATCATGGAGGGTTTGCAGGCAGCAGGGATTGCGTCGAGCGCAACTCAAAGATCAAGCGATGAAGAACAGGCTATCGTTCAGCGACGTGTCGGCCGGCTCGACGATCCCGGTGATCTCTTATGAGGTAGCGTGGGATCACGCCTTGCCCCACCGGACGCTGCCCTTCAACTCACGGCGGCTTGCCGGATCGCGTCCGAAAAGCTTCGTGCGAACGCACGGACATTGTCATCCTGGTGGGGGACAATATTTCGTACCGTCGAAGGGGTATTGATCTCAGAAACCTGCATCAGATGATCCGCCAGCCCGACCGGGTCATCGACACCGAAATAGCGGGCGGCGCCCGATGTCTGCTCCCGGTGCACGTCGATATCCGACAGGATCATCGGAACGCCGAACGATTTCGCCTCCTCGACGGTCGTGCTCCATCCCTCAAAGCGCGACGGATTCAGCAACGCGGTCGAAGCCCGCAGCAACGCGTAGACGTGCGGCAACGGGATAACGCCGAGGTGGCGGAAGTTCGCTTCGAGGCCACGCTTCTTGATCTCGGAATTGACCAGATCATAGTAGCCCGGCTCGCGCCGATCTTCCGTGCTGCCGGACGCACAGACCACCACCTCGACCCCACGGCGCTTCAGGATCGTCAAGGCATCGACGACGAGCTGGTGGTTCTTGTGGCGATAGAACTGGTTGGGCAAATAGAAATAGTTCGGCGGCAGATTATGCGTCACGATCACTTCCGACGGGTCTGCCAAGAACGCTTCCGGCGGCTGGGTCGCAAAACGGACGACGCTGACCCGATTTCCGGCCCGCGGATAGCAAGCCCTGAAATCACGCAACGCGCTTTCGCTGCTCAGCATGATGGCCCGCCCGGAGGCAATCTGGATGCGAAAGCCGATCTCGCGGCGCCAGCGTGCTGTCGTGGGAAACAGCTGAGGCAGCGAACGGTGCTGCAGATCCGGAATCCACGCCACCGTCGGGACAGGCAGCCGCCAGCCGAAGAAGCGCGCCGCTTCAACAACAACATCGATGTGGGCGGAACGAAACGCCGTCGCCGCTCCACGATCCAGACCAAGCGCGAGCGCCGCAGCCAGACCGGGCTGCCCATCGAATGCTTCCGATCGGATGACCTCGACCGCCGTTACCGCGGCAAGCTCCGCGACTTCGTTCTCTTCGGCGCCCGTCCCGGCAAAGACGACCGGAACGAATTCGCCGGGCAGAAACCGGGCGAGCGCCGCGAACAGATTGCGCTGATAGTTGTATCCGCCGGCCCAGAGCCGTCGCGAAATGTGACTGAATGCGAACCGCAACGGGCGCGGCGTCACGAAGCCTGCCCCTTGAACCAGGCCACGTAATCGGCTAGGCCGCGATCGAGCGGAATGCGCCAATCGAAGCCGATCTGGCGCAGCACTGCATCGTCGGCAAGCAGGCTCACCGGATCACCGGGCCGGCTTACTCCGGAGTGCCGCACGACGGTGGTGCCTCCCCACTGCCGGATGAGGCCGGCGGCAATATCCGCAACGCTCGTCCCTCGGCCCGAACCGCCATTGATGACCCGGAAGGTCTCCCTCGACGACAGTTCAGCGACACTTGCAAGCAGCCTTGCGACGTCGCGGACGTCGGTCCAGTCTCGGATTTCGTGGCCCGTGCCGCCAAGCGTGAGCAGCGGCTCCTTGGCCTCAAGCCGCGAGCAGATATCCCAAAGCAGCTGTTTGCGCAGGTTGGGGCCGTAGACCGAGAACAGCCGCACGACAGTGCAGCGGATACCAAACGACTGCGCGGAGCTCCGGCACAATTGCTCCATCATGAACTTGTGTTGCCCATAGGGCGACATCGGAGTTGGGATGGCGCTTTCGCCAATCGGGCCAATGTGGTCGGCCCCATAAACGGCCGCACTCGACGCCGCGACCACGGCGCAGTTCGGCGCGGACCCGCGCAGCCACTCCAGTAGTCGCGCGGTGCTCGCGACGGTCCGCGAAAAATCCTCGAACGGCCGCTCGATCGAGACGCCGACGGATGATCCGCCGGCCAGGTGAAATATCCGCGCCGGAAGCCCATGCGCAGCCGCAAGCGCGTTGAGATTGGCCGCATCGATTTCGCCGTTGATCCACCTCTGCAGGCCGAGCCGCCGGGCCTCAGTTGCGTCGAGTGCCCCGTGCCCGACGCCGTGCACCGTATGGCCCGCCCTCGCCAGCTCATGCACGAGATGGCGGCCGATGAACCCGTTCGCGCCCGTGATCCAGACGATCATCGCTCAGGTCTTATGGCAGACAAAGGAGTAGAGCCGGCCCGGTCGATTGTCGAAACGTTCGGCAATCGACAGCAGCGCGCCGAAGACCTGGCGTGACGCAAGCGCAGTTCGCCACAACGGCGCCACCGGAATCTTTTGCGTCAACTTCATCACGATCGCGGCCTTCAAGGTCTCCAGCGTATAGGGAAACAGGTTGATCGGGCTCTGCAGCGGCGCCAGCGTATCGATCGCGGAAAACCCTGCTTTGGTCAGCGCACCGGTGTAGCTATCGAGCAGGAAGGCATGTTCGCCTCCGTAAAGGTGGTGCAACGGATGCTGCGCGAGGAACTGCGGAAGATCAGCCTCCTTGCTGATGACATGCTCGCGCGCTGCGATCAGCATGCCACCCGGCCGCAGCACGCGAAACATCTCACGGCACGCCCCCTCGAGATCGCGCGTATGGTGCAGAACAGCACGGGCAAAGACGAGATCGAATGTCGCATCGGCGAACGGCAGCCGCTCGGAAAACTCTTCGACCACCTGGATCGGCAATTGCGTCTGTTGCGCCAGACCTCGGATCGCCGCCGCTCCCACGATCGCGCTGGGATCCGGCTCGAGCGCTGTCACGGCAAAGCCGCTTCGGGCGAGCGCGTAGCTCGCAATGCCGCGCCCGGCCCCAACGTCGAGCGCGCTTCCGGAGCGCCGGGTCAGCATCGAGGCGACCGCCTGCCACTCGGTGCTCTGGAAATAGCGTTCGGCAGCGCCGGCCAGGGGATCGTCGTAGAATGCGTCGAGCACAAGCTGGCGCTGGCCGGGCTGATTGCGCAGCCAGACCACCGCATCCTCCCAGGTCGCGAATGCTTTCTCACCCGACATGCAAAATCGTTAACCCCCGCGGACCGGTCAAATCAGATCCTGAAACTTCGTCCACTGGAGCGCCTTGCTGTAACGCTCCTTCACCATCGTATGTCCTGCCCCGGCGATCGACGCGGCCAGCTTCTCGTTTTTCATCAGCTTTCCGATCAGCTCCGGCACTTGCGCAGGTGACGAGTATACCAGCATGGTTTCGCCATCAACGAAACCCTCAGGATAGCGCCCCGCATCCGTCAATAGAACCGCTCCACATCCAAGCGTTTCGAAGCATCTCATGTTGCCACGGTCGCCGCCGGCCATGTCGATCGCGCCATTGAACACCATTCGGCTCTTTGCCATCGCGGCATAGGCATCTCGCCCGTACACCGGACCGGCCCGGATGCTACGAATATCGTTCGGATGGCGGTACGAACGAAGCACTGGTAACGGCGCAAGGGCATTCGCAAGCCGCGTGAGGCGCGAATCCTCAAGATAAAAACGCGCGCGGACGCCGGGCGTTGAGGCTGCAGCCCTCATCGCCTGGCTGCGTTTCACGTGATGGCGCGTGTATCCACCGATGAAGATAAGATCAAATTCCTCCGCGCGAGCATTGGCGTAGGTGTCCATCACCGGATCATGGGCTGGAGAAAAATGCGCGACCTTGCACCCCTTTTGTCGCCAATTATCGAGTATCGAAGCAAAGTTGCACACGACGAGGTCGTATTTGGTCAAATCAGCGTTTCCGGAGGGAGCAGCCCGCCAGGCAATCGACTTTTTCACACATCCTGGCAACTTCGCAACGAATTTGCTGCAATAGCGGATCGGGTCGAGGTTGTAGAACACTTCGGTGCGGTGCTGCTCGATCTGAGCAAGCAGAATCTGCTCCAGATCGTCGGTGCGGAGGTTATTCTCTTTCGCCCACAGCAATTGTAGACGCTCGTCGTCCCCATTTGCATAGAAGGCGTCGGGGTCATCGGTGAGCACCGGGAGGAGAATATGCGATGCCGTGAACCGCGTGTGAAGAAACTGTGCCCGCCCGGCGACGAAGGCCTGATAGGGCGTCTCACGACGGTGAGCGCGAAAGCCGCGCGAGAGGCCATTGTTTTGAAAGAGACGCATAACGATTAAGGCTCACGAATTTCGTCTGAAGGCTTGCCGAGCACTCGAATGACCTTTGCTGGGTTACCAACGGCTAACGAATAGGGCGGAATGTCACGAGTGACAACCGAACAGGCTCCAATGACGGCGCCCGTCCCGATCGAAACCCCCTTGAGGATGCTCACATTGAACCCGATCCAGGCCCGATTAAATATCACGACTGGCGCGTGCGCAATCTTATCCCAATTCTTTCGACCCGCCGCCCACTCCCGAACGTCGTTCCGGCGATCCATCCAGTCGATGCTGTGCGAGTCGTGATCCACGATCGTGATCCCCCATGACATGATGACGTCGTCACCAATGGTGACGCTTCGGTAGCAAACGAGATGACTTCGCCCGATGAAGCTCCTGCTACCGATCTGAATCCTGCCTCCGGTATCCTCGAAGTTGATGTCGGCGTGAACGATCGAACCTTCTCCCACCGACAGTTCGTTACCCGCCGCTCGCCTGATGCGGCGCCAAGCGACCGTCGATCCGCGTCCGACGCGCACCGCCCCGGAGAATCGGCTGCGCCAGCCGAGGACACCGTCAATTGCATCTGTCACGGCACGCCTGAACATCCTACAACCTCGCCAACATCCATTTCATGTTGAGGTATGGCCAGATCCGGCCGACGGATTCCCAATCCCAGCTTTGCCGCGCCGTCAAGCGTCCGACCACCTTTCGAAGGGGCTCTTCGTCGACGAACTCGGCAAATGCCGGAACTTTCCGATCGAGCAACTCCGCGGTCCAGCCCGCCAGCGGTCCATTCAGCCATTCCGGCATCGGCGAGTTGAAGCCGACCTTGCGGCGCGCGATGCGGATGCTTTCGGGCATCAGGTTCGCCATCGCCTGCCGCGCCACCACCTTGGTCATACCATCGGCCGATTTGCTGGCTTCCGGCAGCGCCATCGTGTAGGTCACCAGCCGCCAGTCCATGAACGGCATGCGGACCTCGATGCCGTGCGCCATCGACAGCCGGTCGAAATTGCGCAGAATGGTCGGCAGCGTGGTCGAGTGGAACATCCGGTAAAGACGCCGGTTCAGCGCGCCCCACGCCTTCGGCAGTTCGTCATCCTCGGCGACCAGCGAAAGCGGCGCAGGCACGGCTGCCAGGCCTCCGCGCAGGAAATAATGACCCTGGCGTTTGATCATCTGCGCCCGCAGGAGGTCGATGGCGCGCTGCGCCAGCCGCGATCGCGACGTGAGCGCGGCTGCGGCGTTCCGGATTCGGAATGCGGCCGACTGCCCCTCCTGCAAATAAGCGCCCATCAATTCGTCCGCCCCGTGGCCGTCAAGCGACACGGTGACCTTCTGGCGCCGGACTTCGCGATAGATCAGCCACGGCGCGCTCGGCAGGCTGATATAGACGTCGTCGTTGTCGTCGAGGATCCGGTCCAGGTCGGTGAGCGCATCGGAGCGCCCGATCTCGAGAAAACTCGGCGCCACATCGGCCCACGCGGCCGCCTGCTCTGCCATCGGCCGCTCGTCATTGCTCGCGCCCGGAAAGGTCGCGACAAAGGCGTGCCGCCAGGCCGTAGAGTCACGAGGTCCCATGCCGGCCTTCTCATGGGACGCCATGGCGCAGATCACCGCGGACGAGTCGAAGCCGCCGGACAGGCAGGTCCCGATCGGAACGTCGCTGCGCATGCGCAGGGCGACGGAATCCTGAAACAGGTCGCGAAAGCGCTCGGCGCGTTCGGCCTCGCTGTCCGGGATCGCGGGCAGGTGATCCACGGTCCGCCACCAGCGCCGCACCTCGATGCGCCCCTGGCGCAACCACATGCAATGGCCGCCCTGCAGGCGGCGCAGTTGCGAGAACAGGGTCCGCTCGCTGCCTTCGATTCCGAACGGGTCAAGCAACAGCCGCCGCGCCACGTCCACGTCGAGCGACGTCTCCACCAGCTCGCTCCGCGCCAGCGCCCGCTGTTCGGACGCGAATACGAACCGCTCGGGCGACAGCGCATACAGCATCGGCTTGATGCCGAAGCGATCGCGCGCAAGGAACAAGTCATCCGTGGCCGTGTCGTAAATCGCCAGCGCCCACATGCCGTTGAAGCGCAGCAGCATGCCCTCGCCCCACGCCTTCCAGGCGGCAAGGATCACTTCGGTATCGGATTGGCTGCGGAAGACCGCACCCTTCGCCTTGAGCTCGCGGCGCAATTCGAGGAAGTTATAGATCTCGCCATTGTAGACGATCACGTGGCGTCCATCGCCAGACACCATCGGCTGATGGCCGCCCTCGCCGGGATCGATGATGGCGAGCCGGCGGTGACCGAGCGCGACGTTTCGCTTCGCGTTGAACCAGGTGCCCTCGCCGAACGGACCGCGATGCGCGATCAGGCTGGTGAGCCGTGAGATGTCGGCCGGCGCCACGGGGACCCCGCGCAGATTGACGATGCCTGCGATACCACACATGTCTAGGCGACCTTGAAGGGCAAGAAGCGAGTGACGATGACGCGAAGGTCCCGCCAGCAGACGGTGCGATAGGGACCCAGCTGCGAGACGGCAACGGCGGCGACAAAGATCACCGCCGCCGACACGCCGTAGAGCGACACCACATACCACCATGACGGAACGTGGTCGAATGACACATAGCCAAGCTGAGAGCGCAGCACCAACGCAATGGCGATGCCCGTGCCGAGCGGGATCAGGACGAAGTGCACCATCCGTGACCACATCGCTGAGAGCCTGAAGGTCCGCCGCAACAGCAGCACTGTGAGCACCATCTGGGCGACCATCCCGACACAGGAGCTCCACCCGGCGGCCTGCCAGCCGAAATGCGGCAACGCGATGGCGCTGGTCGCCAACGTGAAGATGCCCGTGACAAGCGAGATCAGCGCGCTGGAACTGGAGCGTCCCTGCGACAGCAGATAAAAAGCAAACACGTTGGCGCTCGAGCCCAATATCCCGCTGATCGCGAGCACCACCAGCACCAGCTGGGCCTCGGCGGCCACCTCGGCGCCGGTCCATCGATGCAGCAAAGCGCCCGCGACCGGGATCAGGCCGCCGAGCGCGCCCGCGGCAAGCACATTAAGAATCCAGGACGCGCGCAGCAGGAGGTCGACCTTGCGATCGTCATCTTCCTTCTGCAACGTGCTGAAGAACGGGAACAAGATCTCGCCGATCTTCAACACACCGATATAGATCGCCTCCTCCAGCCGCTGCGCGACGCTGTAGAAGCCGACGAATTGCGGCTGCAGCAGCGCTCCGAGCAGATAGCGGTCCGCCTGCCCGGCGAACAGCGCGCCGCTCTGTGCCGCGACCTGCCAGCCGCCAAACTTGACCAGGGCACGCAGCGCGCTGCGATCAAGCGCCGGCCGCGCCAGCCAGCCACTGATTGCGTGTCGCGACCAAGCGAAAGCCATCACAAGGTTTGTCCCGAAGCCCAATGCCTGACAGCCGAGGAAGGTCGAGGCGCGCGGCGCATACGGGATGAGCAGCAGCATCGACGTCGTCGTCACCACCGTGCCCGTGACGCTGATCGCCGCGATCCGGCGATAATCCTGACGCGCCGTGAACAGCGAGAGGAAGACCGCGAACAGGCATTGGCATAGCCAGCCGGCGCCGGCCAATGCGAAGGCGAGCCCGAGGTCATCGGCGGCCGGGCCGCTAAGGTGAAATCCCAATCGTGCGAGCGGCGCGCCTGCAAGGCCGAGCACGGCCGAGATCAGACAGCCCACGACGATGGCGAGGGCCAAGGCGGTCGCGAAAAACCGCCGCGCCTCGACGCGATCGGACGGTTCCAACCTTTGTGCGAGCTCGCGCGCCGTCGAGAGACCAAGCGCGTTGCTGAACATCAACGCCGGCGCGACGCAAGCCGTCACGAGACCCGCAACACCGAACGCGGTGAGGCCGAGACGGACGATCACGAACGGAAGAACTGCAAGGTTGAGCAGCACCGCGACCGCAAACGCCGTCGCATTCCATGCCGAGTTACCGAGCAGATGGGATGGACCTTTTTTCACCGCCATTCCCGCTTTCGGTCCATCGCTTCGATACGCCCTCAAGTGCCTCTTCCATAAGGGCAAAACCCATTCGGAATGGCGAGGGGCTAGCAGCCGGCGAACTGATTGTCGAGACTTGGCGATCGTGCACCCGACTGCTTAGCCGGGCCTGAACGGCAGCCAAGGGTTGGCCGATCCTTACAGAACCAGGGCTGGTTGTTGCGGCTCGGTTGTCCTCCGAGGGACAGTTGGAAAGTGCTAAATTAGATGAAGGAGATAAGCAGAGCACCGAAGCCGGCCGCCAAACGATGGAATTATGCCTTGCATGCCAGTCTTTAGCTTCCGCGGCTTCCAGGTCGGCGGGTTCTTCTTTGGTGGCCCTAATGCCTCAAACCGTCCCAATGGCGAGTGCACGTTCTTAGGCGTACGGTTCCCCTCAAACTCTTTGTTAAGTATCGGGAATTCCCGCTGCCTTTTGCCGATCAATTGTTGCAAGCGAGCAAGAGCAACGTGTGGGTGAGCGAAGTACGATAGGTTTGGAGGTAGCGAACGTCCCGATTCAGCAGTTTTTCTAGGAAGAGGCCGACATGAAAAAACTCATAGTTGCCGCACCGGAACCTTGCTTTTGGGATGAGGCCCCGGCCCGCGCAGCGGATCTGGCCGCACCTCCTATACCAAGGCTCCGCCGGTCGTCGCGGCGGCCTATGACTAGCTGTGAGCTTTCAGGAGGTTGTCTATTCGCCCAGACCGAGGAAGCTGAGGTAGCTGAAGCTTCAGATTCCGAGGGGAGAACCGAATGGACACCCATAAGAATGCGCCTCTGACGCCGAAAGGTCGAAAGGCCATGGTGCGGAGTGTGGTCGAAGGGGGCCTGCCGAAGGTCGCAGCCGCGCTCCAGTTCAACGTTTCGGCGAAAACGGTTGCCAAATGGTCAAGCGCTTCCGCGCGGAAGGTGTCGACGGATTGCGTGATCGCTCCTCACGGCCCCTTTCATCGCCGAGCCAAACCCTGCGCCTGCCACATGCGCTGCGGTCGAGATGTTGCGCCGGCAGCGCCACACCGGCCAGCAGATTGCGGCCGAGGTCGGGATCTCTCCGGCGACCGTCAGCCGCATCCTGCAACGGTTGGGATTGAACCGGTTGCGCGACCTGGAGCCGGCCGAGCCGGTGCGGCGCTATGAGCGCGAACATCCCGGGGAATTGATCCACATCGACATCAAAAAGCTCGGCAAGTTCAACCGTGTAGGCCATCGCATCACCGGTGATCGAACTGGCCAAAGCAGCCTGCGTGCCCGCGAGGGCGGCCGTCCCGGACCGCGTTTTCGTTCGAGCGCGGTGCGCCTGCGATAGCTCTCGACGTTCATTTCAACGATGGTGGCGTGGTGAACGAGACGATCGATGGCGGCGAGCGTCATGGCGGGGTCCGGGAAGACCTTGTTCCGTTCGCCGAAGGGCTGATTGGCGGTGATCAGCATCGAGCGGAACTCGTAGCGTGCGCTACGCTGGTCTCGGCCTGATCCTTGGAGACATAGCAAGATCATCGAGGATCAGGAGATCGAAGCGATCAAGGCGGTTGATGGCGGCCTCGAGGTTGAGCTCGCGGCGAGCCAGCTGGAGCTTCTGGACGAGATCGGTGGTGCGGGTGAAGAGGACGCGCCATCCGCTCTCGATGAGGGCCAGGCCGATCGCGGCCGCCAAGTGGCTCTTGCCGCCGCTGGGCGGCCCGAACAGGAGCAAATTGGCGCCCTTGCCCAGCCAGCTGTCGCCGGCGGGGAGCGCCATCAACTGCGCCTTGGAGATCATCGGCACGGCCTCGAAGTCGAAGCTGTCGAAGGTCTTCCCGGTTGGCAGCCGCGCCTCGACGAGATGGCGCTCGATGCGCCGGCGACCGCGTTCGGCGATCTCGTGCTCGGCGATGGTGGCGAGGAAGCGGGCCGCCGGCCAACCTTCCTTGTCGGACTGCTCGGCAAATTGCGGCCACAGCACCTTGATGGCGGGCAGCCGCAGCTCGTTGAGCAACAGATTGAGGCGCGCGGTGTCGACGGTGTTGGCCACGCTCATGCGCCACCTCCGACCTCGGCGGTACCGATGAGGCATTCGTAGGTGGCAAGCGGCGCGAGCTGCACCACGACGTCCGGAAGGTGGGCGGGATCAGGAGCGAAGTGAGCGCGCAGCCGGTTGAGGTCGGGCAGTCGGCCAGCGTCAAGGTCGGCCGTGAGCTGATCGGCGAGTTCGGCCTCGCAGCGGCGCTCGTGAGCGAGCGCGAGGAGATCGACCATGATTTGGCAGGCCTTCTTGTCCGGCAAGCGCTCGCGCAATCGCTCGAAGGTTCTCCGATAGCCCTCGCGCGGGAACAGCCTGTCCCGATAGACCAGATTGAGAAGCGCCATTGGCTTGCGCCTCAGGGAATGAATCACGTGCCGATAATCGACGACCTGATCGTACTTGCCATTGGGATGCGGTGGTCCGCGCGGCAAGGTAAGGAGGTGTGCCGCCGACAAACACGTCGAGGTGATCGTCGTAGAGCCGCGCCCGCAGCCGGTGACCGATCAGGCGTGATGGCACCGTGTAGAACACCTTGCGCAGGGTGAAGCCGCCGGACGATGTCACGCGGACGATCACCTCTTCGTAGTCGGAGGTGCGGCGATCGGGCAGCTCCTGCAACACCACGCGCTCGCTATCGATCCGCTTGGCGTTGCGGGCAGTGCGGCGGCTGACGATCTCGTCGATGAAGCCGCGATAGGTGGCAAGATCGTCGAAGTCGACAGTTCCGCGCAGCAGCAAGGCGTCCGCGATTGCTCGCTTGAGATGACCGTGAGGCCCTTCGATCGAACCATTCTCGTGAGCAACGCCTCGATTGTTGCGGGAAGGCCGCATGCCGTAGTGAGTACAAAGGGCCTCGTATCGCTGCGTGAGATCGTCCCGTGCATCGTGATCGAGATTGCAGAATGCGGCCGACAGGCTGTCGGTCCGATGCTCCCGCGGCGCCCCACCGAGCGACCAGAGGCCATTCTGCAGGCCTTCGGCCAGGGCAACGAAGCTCTCGCCGCCAAGCACGACGTGGACGTGCTCGAACCCGCAATAGGCCAAACGGAAGTGATAGAGACGATGATCCAACGGTGCACCCGCGATCGTAACACCCAGTTCGCCCATGTCTGTGAAGTCGGAGAGGCCGAGCTGGCCAGGCTCGTGGGTTTGGCGGAAGATCACCTCCTGCTCCTCGCCGTGGATCGCCCGCGATGCTCGGATACGACGTTCCAGGGTACGACGGATACCGGTGCCGAGATCCGGATGACGTCGTAGCATCTCCTCGAAGACCGCCAGCGGGCGTAAGTCAGGTGCCGCCTTCAGGATTGGGACGATCTCGGTCTCGAACACGTCGGTCAACGGGTCCGGTCGTCGCCGGCCGCGGGGTGCCTTCTTTTGCGATGGAAGTCGGGGGTCTCTCTCGACCCGATAAGCGGTCGACGCACTGAATGACGCCTTGGCCGCCACTGGCGGGCTATCGGTCTGACGGTACTTCATGTAGAGCCTCATCTGGTGATCTGTGATGTGTCGGCCGGGCAAGCGAGTGATTCCTCTTGGCGGAAGAACCACTTGCATAACCTGCCGGCCGCGATCACCAGTCGGCGCGGTCCCTCGCGGATCGCGCCGACGCCGGGCTCGTAACTCCGGTCGGGCTACGCCCTCCCCACGTCACGAGCCCGACGAAACTCTCTCACCTTGATTGACGCGCTCTTCCATCCTGATCGCCGCGCGACACCTGTTCACGGTCGGCGGCAGCGGCAGCGAGTTTGGCCCCGGCATCGACTACGCCGTCGAGAAGGGCTGGCTCGAGCTGCACGAGAGCGGCACCTACGTGCGGCTGCTGACATGCTGCTGACATTAGGGCAGGATCTGTTCGGCCCATAGATCAGCATAATTGAGCCGTGTCGGCCAGCATCCCCTCAAATGCGCCGGGCCGCCGCCTTGTCCCTATCCAAATTGAGAAACAAGCCAGATCAGGTAGGCCGCTCCAAATGGTGGGCACATCATAGCGGAGCTCTTCAACACAACACCGGTGCAGCGTGCCACTCCACTGCACGTCTCCCAATGGGTGAATAGAAATTGTCCTGCAGAGAAAAGTCCTATTCCCAGCGAAATAGCTGCACGACCCTCCGTCCCCATAGTGGCATAGGAAATAGCGTCTATGGTTTTCCCGATGCCGTTCTCCAGCAACCACCAAAGCGGCCAGACGAAGACGCAGGCGATCTGCCGCGCACCTAACCGCCCCTCGTGCGTGCGGTAGAAGTGCCCGATCGTGATCAAAGTACCGAACCCATAAACTAATAAAACTGGCATTAGCGGCTTAAATGAAGCCATCGTCCCCCCCGATTCCCCAATTGCAATTATGATAAAACGCAACTTTTTGATACAGAAAGGCCATTGCCTGCAATTTACACCCCTAGAAAGCTCTAAATTGATGCCGGGGGAAATTACTCGGCTGGGTGTGTCTTGTTGGTCACGCTCGACGCTTGCTCGGGCGAGTTATGGTGAGTAGTTTGCAGCCCCGGTTGAGAACGGGCGGGCACATCTTGAAATATCGCGCTGACATCGATGGCTTGCGAGCCATCGCCGTGCTGTCTGTCTTGGCCTTCCATTACAATGCAGCTTTGCCGGGTGGTTTTACCGGCGTTGACGTGTTTTTCGTGATCAGCGGCTTCCTGATCACGCAGCAGCTGTCCGCTGAAATTTCCAACGGAACATTCTCCATCCTCAATTTCTACGACCGCAGAATTCGGCGCATTGTCCCGGCGCTGGCTGTGGTGCTTGCCCTCTCTTTGTGGATCGGCAAGTTCCTACTGTTGCCTGGCGACTACAAATCGATGGCCGCAAGTGCAGCCTACGCGGCATTTGGCGCCTCAAACTTCTTCTTCCTGTCCAACACTGGTTATTTCGACCAGACTTCCGACTTGATGCCGCTCCTTCACACCTGGTCGCTCGGTGTCGAGGAGCAATTCTATCTGGCGTGGCCACTGCTTTTGGCTCTCATCGCAACTGGCCGAAAGAGGATCGACCTAGCCGCCGCTATGGGTGCTGCTGTCGTCATCGGCTTCGGCGCGAGCCTGTTCTGGCTCGACACCGATCCAAAGGGCGCATTCTATCTAGTGCTACCTCGCGCCTGGGAGCTGGCGCTCGGCGCGCTGCTAGTTTTCCTGCGGCCTCTACCGCAGCGCCTTGGCGCTGCTGCCATCGCATCCGGCCTTGCTTTGATCGCCGCAGGATTCGTTCTGGTCCATGCCAGCGCGTTCCCTGGCGCAGCAGCCCTTTATCCGTGCGTCGGCGCAGCGCTCGTGATCTGGCCGCGTGTAGCGGAATCGAACCTTGGCTACTGGCTCGGTAAACTGCGACCGATCGGGCTGATCTCCTATAGCCTGTATCTCTGGCATTGGCCTGTGTGGGTTTTGTTCCGCCACTACATCAACAACGCCGAGCCAAGCCCGTTAGAGACGATTGCGCTCGCCGCCACCTCGATCGTTCTTGCGTTCCTGTCTTTCCGCTTCGTCGAAAAGCCTTTCCGCAAGCCAACGTGGGAGCCTGCGCGCACCGTTCGTGTCGGAAGCTTCGCAGCTATCCTGCTCTTTTGCTCTGGCATGTACGTTCATAGCTCGGAGGGGCTCCCGGAACGCATGTCGCCTGCCATCTACCCCATGCGCAGCCTCGATGCGATGTGGGGATGGGACTGCCCCAAGTACGAACAACTCCCGCAACTAAAGGGCCAATACTGCTCGTTCGGCCACGACTGGGCGACTGCAAAGACGAAAGCCCTGCTGTGGGGCGATAGTCACGCCGGGCATCTTGCGCCGGTAGTGCAGGTCGCGGCTCGACCCAACGAAGGACTTTTGCTCTACACGAACTGCCCCGCCTCCTTTGGCGGCCGTACTCAGCGCCTAGACTTAGAAGGATTCCCGAATTTTGCAGAATATTGTACCGACCAGCGCAAGCGAGCCATTCAACTGTTGCGAGATGATCCATCTATCAACCTTGTGATCCTGGCTTCTTCGTGGAGTCGAATGCCACACCAGATCATTGGAAACGCTAACCTAAGCCGAGAAAACAGGGTCTCCCTGATTGCATCCGGAATAGATGACCTGATACAAGAGACATCAATTCCAGGCCGCCGCTTTCTCCTTGTCGGCAGTATTCCGCAACTCAACAAGGACCCCCTGCCATGTGCCGTGAACTCGTTGTCCGGTCTCTTGCGCCGACCGTGCAAACTTGACGCAAATACTGTCGCCTTTATGAAAACGTACACGGTTCAAACAGACAGGATGCTTGAAGGCATCGCAAAACAGCATGCGAATGTGACTGCTCTTATCCCAAGAGAAACGATGTGCGACTCCGTCAGTTGCAAAACCTACATCAAAGATGAATTTATCTACCGCGACGCAAGTCATATCAGGCGCAATCTGGCGCCGGAGACCCTGCATGAACTCGCAGGGCTAATCGGCCTTCCTGCCGCTCTCAACAACCAGATTAGCTCCGCATCTCCAGATTAGATATATCACTACGCATGCTAAAAGGTTTGGAGTTAGAAATGGAAAATCGTGAGCACATGCGCGGGATGTCCCCTAGCGCACATACATACGCATTCCTCATTTTGATAGACGGCGCAGTCGCGATAGCGGCAGTCGTCATTGCTATCATCAAATTGGTCTAGCGGCCTCTCAGTACGATTGGACAGTTTCAAAAGGACGGCACAGACAGGCGAGCGCGATCGCCGCGAAAATTGCGTTTTCATTCTGTGATGCTTCCGGTTTGACGGGCGGGAAAACTCAGTGAGCCGAACCGCCGCCCTTGTCGGCTCGCTCCGTGCGCTCGATCCGCTCGAGGCACTGCTCGAGGTCGGCTAACCCCCCGCGCATGTCGTTTTTTTGATTTCGCGCACGCCCTCGCCGTGATCCCCTTTCGGCAGGTACTCCTCGGCCACCTTGGCGCGGAAATTCAAGAGGCCGATCTGCATCGCGTGAATGTTGGCGCGGATCGCGTCTAAGCCGACGCGGTAATTGTCCTCGTATTCGTCGATGCGCCCCGTCAGCTCGGTTTTGATCTTGTCGATCGCTGCCGTCGTATCCTTGTCAAGTTTTGCGAACATAGCCGGCAGCCTCTTTCCGCCGCCGAACAGTTTCTCGCCGATCAGGATCAACATGGTCACAGCCGAAATGATCACGGCAACGTTGTTGCTGCTTTCTCAGTCAGAATCATTCCCACCCTGCGTTGAAGTTGACGCTTCACTCAGGTCGGGATCGGCCGGCCGTTCGCGGCGGGCGGCGGATCCGCTAATCGTCGTCGCGCGGCTCGAGCAGGCGCTCGATCGCGCTGCGCGGCGGCCGCGACGCCGGCGGCACGGCGATCGCCAGCGGCGCAACTCTTCCATCTTTGCAGGCTGCACGTGGATCCGCGCGATGATGCCGGGGCGCCTGGCCGGCTTGGCTGCGGAGATCTTGCCGCCTGGTGCCGCGTCGATGGAGGCCGGCCGCTTCCAATGAGAGCCGCCGACGCCGCCTCGACCTGGCTGTCGATCCAGTCCAGGTCATAGGGGCGCTTGCCGCGCACCTCGTATTGCGGCGGCTCGAAAATCCTGCACTCGCCGCTGGCGATCGAGGCCGGCCCGCGCGAGGCGCAGCCGGCAAGCAGCAGCGCGATCGATGCGAGCCTGATCATGAGCACCTCCTCTCGCTTTGGATCCAGCGGCCGCCGCGGTCGCGGCAGCCGCGCCAGGTCTTGCGCAGCTCGGTCGCCTGCCCGATCGCGCGGCGATCCTCGGCCGCGATATCGGCGAGCGCGCGGTCATAGCCGGCGCGATAACCTTGTGATGCCAGACGCCATAGGCGAGCAGCGTGGCCGCCGCGATCGACGCGGCCACGACCAGCCTCGTCACCAGGCCGGAGGCCTGCAGCAGCGCCAGCGCGCTCTTGAGATAGATCATTGCCGTTCCCTGTTTGCGCAACGAGCGTCGACGTCTTGATCGCGCGCCAGGAATTGTATGCGATGAAGGCACGCCCGCCGGCGCCGAGCAGCAGCCAGACGCTCGACGGCCAGGCCGTGACGTGATCCCCATACGCTCGAAATCAGGCCAGGATGGTCATCGACGACGTCGCGATGCCCTGAGAAGAAATCCCAGGCCTCGGAGACGTAGCCGCTGACGGCTTCCCAGACCGCGCTAACCGCGGCGACGATCGAGCCCCACAGCGCGGCGAGGAAATGCGCCTGGCCGGCGTGATCTCCGGCGCCAGCTGCGCCAGGATATGCGGATCTGCGTTCGCCCGCGCCGTGCTGACCGGGCGAAACCAACCGACTGCCATCGCGCTGGATCTCGACCTCGGCCTGGCGAGCTCGGCGCGCACCTGGCCGAGGATGCCGTGAAATTCCTCGATCGAGGAGGGCAGCGGCACCGCCAGGCCGCGGTCATTCATGAGGCCCGACAGCGGGCCGCTGGTGCCGCTGCCCCACCGGCCGTCAAGCCCGCCAGGCGAATAGCGCCGCGCCTTGAGCCCGCGCCGCACGTAATAGAGCACCGGATCGCCGGCGGCGGCTGGATCGAGCGGCTGCACGTTCGGCGGCGAAGCGTGCGGCGCGCTCGCCGGCCCCTGCGGCAACGCCACGGCAGGCGGCGCATGGTCCTCGAGCTCGTCGGCCGGCGCCGCCATGACGGCAGGCTGGCCAAAGATCGGCGGAGGCCATTTCGGCTTACGGCCGCCGTTGTCGACCGCCTCGAAATACATCGGATCCTGCGGCCCGAATACCAGCCGCCGCACATCCAACCTTGCCGGCAGAATGCATCAATGACGAATTGCGGCATGTTGCCTTTGGCATAAAGGCCGTTCTCCTCGGCGTTGAAATGGATCGCAGCGGCATCGGCGTGATTTGACCATTTGGTCTTGCATCCGCGCACCAGGCGATGATTGTAAGCGCCGGCATATTTGGAGACGCCGGCAGCGTAGATACGCTTCTGATCATGCTGGCAATAGTCCCGGATCTCGTTCAGCGCAGCGCGCAGCGGCGGCGCCGCCTTGCGATGGAACATATCGATTTGACGCGCCGGCCCTTGTAATACATCGCGAACGCCGGCACGACCGGAACCATCTGCGCCGCGATCTCGCCTTTGCCGGGATCGCCGTAAAAGGTATTGCGAGCGGCTTGCGTGTCTTTGGGCCAAGTTGCCATAGGTTCTCCTCGATAGAGGCGATTACTCGCTTAGGGTTGCGGTAGTTGATGGCTTGCGAAAACGTCGAGCGCGACGCCCCAGGGAATGTCGACCCGGCCGCGCGGTTCGCGCGCGAATAGGCACCCGCGGCCTTGACGCGCTTGCCGGAGGCGCTGAGGAGGATCCCGCAGGCTGGTCACCTACTCGATGACGACCAGGTCGAAGGCGGCACCCGAAATGCCGTCCGGGTCGAGCATGTGATCAAGTCCCGGTTGATGTCGGAAAACTGGGGAGATATTGCTAACAGGTGGCCCGGCATAGTGCGGGCGAAAGAGGGGAAGAGATGGGTTTAGCGTTGAACGTCGCTGTGCTGTTGCGTGAGTGGTTCCTGGCTCATAACATCAAAGGTCCTGTTGTTACGCTTGGCGTTATGGACTGCGGCTTCACCGAGAAGATGTTCCGCGGCGCTCTCGGCAAACTCTCGCTTTGGCCGAGGGCCGATCAGCCGATGGACGCTCGCGGCTATTTCGAGGCGTGCGGCCTAGCCGAGCTTTCGAGCGTGGACGTCAGCAAGTACGAGGGCGCCGATTTCGAGTTCGACTTGAACAACGAAAATCTGCCCCCCGAGTTATCCGGAAAGTTCGG
The DNA here is from genome assembly GCF_023073875.1 of Bradyrhizobium sp. 154. NCBI lineage: Bacteria > Pseudomonadati > Pseudomonadota > Alphaproteobacteria > Hyphomicrobiales > Nitrobacteraceae > Bradyrhizobium > Bradyrhizobium sp. 154. The sequence goes on along the minus strand of NZ_JADPKG010000117.1, from coordinate 109,654 downwards.
CGTGGCATTGAACGGCGGAACGCTCGAGCACGTCTTCCACGTCCCGAATGCTCTAACAAACATCACCCGCATGCTCCGGCCCGGAGGACTCGCAGTCCACATCCTGCCGATGAACAATTGCGTGGATCACGGGTTCTATCAGTTCAGCCCAACCCTGATGCTCGACTATTACGCAGCCGCGAAGTTTGATGTTCTGCACTCCGCATCCCTTCTCTTCGGCGCGCAGGCGCCCGGCACATGGCAAATTAGACCTGCTCTGGCTGGATCGTTCGGTGAAGGCATCCTCGGAACGCTTGATAGCAGGATTGCCTTCCATATGTTCGCGGCGCGCAAGAGGCCAGACTCTCTTGAGAAAGCCGTACCAATGCAAAGCCTGTACGGTCGAAAGTTCACCGGGTCTTCCCCGTCCAATTCCATCGAATGGTTTCCGCCGTTCGAAATGAAGGACGGTCATCGAACGGCGACTGGCAAGCCGAGAGAGATTCAGATTTTGTCTCCGGCAGCAAGCGCAGGACTGATGTGGGCGTTCGTGCTGCCAGATCACGTCCCCCTTGGAGATAGTTCGTCAAACCCGATAGCGTCGAGTCTCGCTCTATTCGAGGACGGCAAATTGATCGGGCCGCCTCATTCGTCACACGATACGATTCAGAAGATCGGCCGCGGCGCCTATTCGCACTGGAACAACGCACTCTATTTTTCGTCGTGCGACGGGACTGACCCCACCACGAACGGACGCACCTACGTTTGTAAATTTTGATGATCATCGTCCATCAGAGTTCGCGCTTCTAGCAGACGGACGGCATTTTCATTCTCGCCTCCGAAGCATTATATAGGTGTTCTTTGCGCGACACGTTCCGACATCGTCAGACCCATTCGGGCGTCGTGGCGTGGTGTGCGTCTACACGCGCATCGGAAATAGCGCTCTTGTGAAAGTGCGAACTCATCCATCCGGCCGTTGAGGCGATACGTTCCAGGGGATGCTCCGCCAGCAAAGGTGTTGCCCAACAACGTCACCTTGGGCATTCTGGTGATGAGGTTCATCGAAACAGCGACGGTCTGCCTAGCCTCTTTCCCAACAACACGGACGAACAATGTGCTGCCACTTCTGCCGACGATGACATGATAGAATGTATCCGGACGTCAAAGAAATCGTGCTGCTGACAGCAACCACCGATCCGATGAAAGAGGAGGTGAACGCCGCGGTCAGAGCTGCCGCCGCCCTGCCCTGCTGCGGCATCGGATAGCCGTCCGACCTGGGCTCACCGGGAATGTTGAACAGGATCGAAGTAATCGCTCCGCCGAACAGCGCGTCCCAACGAAACGACAGCATCACGATCGCCGATGTCGGATCCATCGTGAAGGTGAGCGGCAAGAGGATTGTCACGCCGTTGGGGCCCCGAGCTCGGGCAGCACGCCAACGAAGATGCCGAGCACCAGCCCGACCATTATCAGCACCAGCGTCTTCCACGTCAGTAGGATGGCAAAACCGTGAAGCAAAAGTCCGAAAGCTTCCATCGCCGACCCGCCTAGAGCGGAAGGCCGCTTCGAGCGATCCCTTCGGCATGATGACGTCGACGGTGATGTCGAAGCTGATGAACATGATCGCCGTGAACGCAACAGCGGTGAGCGGCGACTTTCCACAGCGCGATAGGCAGTGTCCTGATGGGCGATGCGGCGTACGATTCCGATGCGTTGCAGTCCGCCATCGGCGCAAAAAGGCGCATAAGCCGTCTCCCGAACAACCCCTCACGGGCAATCAAACATCACTCAACAAATTTCTGTTAGCCGAGCGTCACGTGGTCGAATACTGGTTCTCTAAACTGAAGCGGTTCAGGCGCGTCGCAACGCGTTACGAAAAGACCGCCCGAACTTCGCCATCGTAGCGACGGCTGCCGCTGCTCTGGTTAACGTAATTGTCCACATCGCCTAATGGACAATGAAGTAGCCCGGCGGGTCGGCCATATGAACGTTGATTGTATCCCGCCCTATGACGCCATCATGTAAATCGCTCCATTGATCGCTCGGCGTTTCGCGCAAGAGCTCCGTCAGCTGTTTGCTGATAGCAACCAAAGCCAATCCATCAGGCGCAACAATTTCCGAGTTTCCGGCATTTGCCACGTCCCCATCGATGCCCGGGGGAAGTACAAGACTATCGTTGCCAGCTCCGATCCTGGGCCCTTGTGATGTGGGACTTGGAGTCTCGTCCACTTTGGTCAAGCCGGCGGCTTCGACCACGGTTACGCTCGCCGCAGGTATGCCGATCACAGCGTCGGCGTTGAGGTCCTGCTGGAAGCTGCTCTCAAACGCTTCAAGGATCGCACTGCTTCCTGAGACGACCGCGGTCGCAGAAGAGACATAGTTGCCGTTGCTGTCGGCATTCCAGACTGAGTACTGATCCGAACCGATCACCTTCCAGGCAATCTGATATCCGTTTGCCGTCTGCTCCGCCCCGATCGGCGTCCAGGCTCCAACCTGAGTGGATGCAGCAAAAGGCGTTCCGGCATATTTGACTGATGGGCCCGTACCGCCGCTGACCGGATCGAGAAAATAGTAGCTGCCGATCTGGTCCAATTTGGTCAAGCCGGCGGCTTCGACCACGGTTACGCTCGCCGCAGGTATGCCGATCACGGCGTCGGCGTTGAGGTCCTGCTGGAAGCTGCTCTCAAACGCTTCAAGGATCGCACTGCTTCCTGAGACGACCGCGGTCGCAGAGGAGACATAGTTGCCGTTGCTGTCGGCGTTCCAGACTGAGTACTGATCCGAACCGATCACCTTCCAGGCAATCTGATATCCGTTTGCCGTCTGCTCCGCCCCGATCGGCGTCCAGGCTCCAACCTGAGTGGATGCAGCAAAAGGCGTTCCGGCATATTTGACTGATGGGCCCGTACCGCCGCTGACCGGATCGAGAAAATAGTAGCTGCCGATCTGGTCCAGTTTGGTCGAGCCGGCGGCTTCGATGACCATCGGCGGGATCACCGAGGAGCCCGCGATCGTGCGATCTGCAAACTGGAAATATTCCACCCCAGTCACGGTGTCGGTGCCGTCAGGCGAACCGGAACGCTGGTCGATGATTGTAAAGATTTGCGTCGCCGAGTCATAGGAGATGGCGTAGTTGGCTTCGCTGCCCGAATACATCGCCGTGTCAGTACCGGAGCCGCCGATGATGGTGTCGTTGCCGCCACCCCCGGTTATCCTATCGTTGCCGAAGCTGCCGTTCAGCGTGTTGGCAATGGCGTTGCCTACCAACGTGTCGTTGCCGGAGCCGCCGATGGCATTGTCGATATAGGAACGGGCGTCACCGTTATAGAGATAGGCGTTGTAGACGTTGCCGGATGCGTAATGGCCATCGCCGAGATAGGCCAGTTGAACGGAGGAGAATACCGACGACGCGCCGGGGTTGAGGTTAATGCTCAGGTTCGTCGTGTAGGTCGACAGGTCGTAAGTATCGACGCCGCCGCCGTCCCAGACCGTCTCGTAGATTCGATTGGCCGAGCCGCCGACGCCGCCGCCCGGCGCGAGCTGCCCGATGCCATTGATGAACTCCTGGCCCGTGGTCGGATTCCAGGTGTAGACCGTGTTGCTGCTCTGGGTCGTGAAGTTCGCGCCGTACATCGTCTGCAGCGTGAGGATGTCGTTGGCCATGTAGGTCTGCGGATATCCGTAGGCCTCATTGGTGTATCCGCTCGTGGTGGAAGCGCCGACATAGCTGCGATAGCTCATGACGGTATATTCGCTGTCGTCGTGCGCGGTCGGCACCGCGACGTTGGCGGGGCCGCCGGTCTCCTGGCTATGCTTGAGGCCGAAGGCATGGCCAAGCTCGTGGAGCGCGGTCGTGAAGTAATAATTGCCGAGCTTGGCGAGCGAGTAGTTGTATTGAGTCCCGAACCAGATGTCGCCGCCGGACGCATAATTGCCGGGGTAGTAGGCGTAGGAGGTCGGATTGGCGGAGGGCGACTGCGCGATCATGATGTCGGCGCCGTTCGTGCCCGCGTACCGGACGTTGGCGTTGGTGTAGCTGTTGATCAATCCGACGGCGTAGTTGATCGCCGTCTGCATCTGGGTCGGCGCCGAGGCGAAGCCCGACGTGGTCGGCTCGCTGCTGCCGCCCGTGTAGTCGCTGGACGAATCCGGGAAACTATAGGTGATCGCGCCCGACCATTTGTAGCCCGACAGCAGACCATCGATATCGGCGTTGTTGGTCTTCGTGACCGTAACTGCGGTTGCCAAATCCAATCTCCGAAGCAGCAGGCCCCATCCATTCGAGGGATTAACAGATTATTCTAGCTAGAGGATTAAGCGTTTGGTTTAAATGGGGCGAGACCGCTCGGACCTATGCCATAATGCGCTGTTTAGCTATGAGATCCAGTAGTCATACGGGGCACGAGCAAAAGCTTCGGTTCCCGCGGAACGCGTAATTTGCAGGGGTTCATGAAACGACGTTCCCTCGCGGCCGGCCTGTTTTGCGTCCTTGCGGCGTACGCTGGATTCGATCACACGCCTTACGGAGGACTGCCCGTCATGGTGGAGAACGCCAATGCGCATGACAGCGGAAAGGCGGGCCGCTCGCCCACCATGCCAATGGCCCGCGATCCTGCCATTGCGATGGCCGAGGAATACGAAGCCGCCCGCCGGAAGGGAACGCGGGAGGCCTTTGAGCTCTTCATCGCACGCCACGGCGATGACCCGTTGGCCGAGAAGGCGCGCGCGGAACTGAAGCGCCTGTCGCGCTGATCCCTTCACGCAGCGCAGCAAACCGCGCCAGCCACTGCATTTCGACAGGCGACATCCGCGCCGGCCCAGACTTGTCGCAAGGTCTTTCGACACTATGGTAGGGGCCGCAATCTGTCCCGGAGCCCTTTCACGATGCCCTTTCCGCATGCCTCGGAAGCCCTGTCGCGCTTCACCGTGCTCGATCTGACCCGGGTCCGCTCCGGGCCGACCTGCGTGCGGCAGCTCGCGGATTGGGGCGCCAATGTCATCAAGATCGACGCGCTGACTGAGGATGCCGGTGGCGAGCAGCCGGGCGGACCCAGGCGGGGTTCCGACTTCCAGAATTTGCACCGTAACAAACGGGCGATGACGCTGAACCTGAAAGACGAGCGCGGGCTCGCCCTGTTCAAGCGCCTTGCCGCCAGGGCCGACGTCGTGGTCGAGAATTTCCGCCCCGACGTGAAGAAGAAGCTCGGCATCGACTATGAGAGCCTCGCCGCGATCAACCCGCGCATCGTCTATGGCAGCATTTCCGGGTTCGGCCAGGACGGCCCCTATCACAAGCGGCCGGGCTTCGATCAGATCGCGCAGGGCATGGGCGGGCTGATGTCGATCACCGGCGCGCCGGGCGGAGGACCGATGCGGGTCGGCATTCCCGTCGCCGACCTCACGGCGGGCCTGTTCTGTGCCATGGGCATTCTCACCGCGCTGCTCGAGCGCGAGGTCTCCGGCAAGGGCCAGTGGGTGCAGACCTCGCTGCTCCAGGCCCAGATCTTCATGCTCGACTTCCAGGCCGCGCGCTGGCTGATGGAGAAGGAGGTCGCCAAGCAGGCCGGCAACAATCACCCGACCAGCATCCCGACCGGCGTGTTCAGGACCTCGGACGGCTACATCAACATCGCGACCACGGGCGGGCGGATCTGGGAGCGCTGCGCCCAGGCGATCGGCGCGCCGGAGCTCGTCAGCAATCCCGACTACGCGACGGCCCCTGCGCGCTCCAGGAACCGCGACGCGCTCAACGCCGAGATCGAGAAGCGCACCGTGACGAAGTCGACCGAGACCTGGGTCCGTGAGCTCAACGAGGCCGGAGTGCCCTGCGGGCCGATTTATGCCATCGACCAGATGTTCGAGGACGCACAGGTCAAACATCTCGGCATCGCGCAGGACGTGCAGAACGGCGAGGACCGCCACATCCGTCTGGTCGGCCAGCCCGTGACGCTGTCGCGCACGCCGAGCAAGATGGTGGCGCGGCCGCCGGAATTCGGCGAGCAGACCGACGAGGTGCTGAAGGAGTTCGGCTTCGGCGCCGACGAGATTGCCAAGCTCAGGGACGCCAAGGTGGTGTGAACGTCACGCGGCACCGTCTCCAACGACAAAGCCCGGCGCGAGCCGGGCTTTGCATCTTGTTGACGCTCTGTCATTTTAATACTTCGCTATCCAAGAGATTATGCTTCGCGCGATGTCGCCCTGGTCCGATGCGTCCAACCAACACGGGCGAGCAGGCCGTCAATTACGGGCCAGAACAGCAGCACGATGGCCAGCGTCGTGATCGAGCCGACCAGCCCGTTCGACCAGAACACCTTCAGTGTCCCGCCGGAGCCGATCATGGACAGGCGGAAGGCATCCTCGGCGCGGTTGCCGAGCACGAGCGCGAGCGTGAACGGCGCCAGGGGAATGCCGATCTTCTTGAAGACGTAGCCGACGATGCCGAAGCCGAGCATCAGCCAGATGTCGAACATCGCGTTCTGGATCGCATAGGCACCGATCGCGCAGGACACCACGATCATTGGCGCCACCGCCGCAAACGGCACGCGCAGGATCGAGGCGAAGATCGGCACCGTCGTCAGCACCAGCGCGAGACCGACGACGTTGCCGAGATACATCGAGGCGATCAGGCCCCAGACGAAATCCTTGTGCTCGACGAACAGCAGCGGGCCAGGATTGAGCCCCCACACCATCAACCCGCCGAGCAGGATGGCCGCGGTGCCGGAGCCGGGAATGCCGAGCGCCAGCATCGGCAGCAGCGCCGAGGTGCCGGACGCATGCGCCGCCGTCTCAGGCGCGAACACGCCCTCGATGCGACCCTTGCCGAAACCCTCGGGATTCTTGGCGAAGCGCTTGGCGAGGTTGTAGCCCATGAAGGACGCCGCAATCGCGCCGCCGGGGGTAATGCCGAGCCAGCAGCCGATGAAAGACGAGCGCAGCAGCGTCAGCCAATATTTGGGCAAGTCCTTCCAGACGCTGAGCACGACGCGGAGCGAGATGCTCGCCGCATGCCCGCGCAGCGCCAGCCGTTCCTCCATCGTCAGCAGGATCTCGCTGATGCCGAACAGGCCGATGACCGCGACCAGGAAGTTGATGCCGCGCAAAAGCTCGGCCGAGCCGAAGGTCATGCGCAGATTGCCCGAGACCGTATCCATGCCGACGCCGGCGAGCAGGAGACCCAGCGACATCGAGATGACGGTCTTGTGCTTGGCTTCCCGCCCGAGGCCGACGAAGGAGCAGAAGGTCAATAGATACACCGCAAAGAACTCGGGCGGCCCGAACTTCAGCGCAAAGGACGAGATCATCGGCGCCAGGAAGGTGATCAAGAGCACCGCGACCAGTGAGCCGATGAAGGAGGACGTGAACGCCGCGGTCAGCGCCTCCGCCGCCCTGCCCTGCTGCGCCATCGGATAGCCGTCGAAGGTGGTCGCGACCGACCAAGCCTCGCCGGGGATGTTGAACAGGATCGAGGTGATCGCGCCGCCGAACAGCGCGCCCCAATAGATGCAGGACAGCATCACGATCGCCGAGGTCGGATCCATCGTGAAGGTGAGCGGCAACAGGATCGCAACGCCGTTGGGGCCGCCGAGCCCCGGCAGCACGCCGACGAAGATGCCGAGCACCAGCCCGACCAGCATCAGCATGAGTGTCTTCCACGTCAGCAGGACCGCGAAGCCGTGAATCAGGAGACCAAACGCTTCCATCGCGATCCGCCCTAGCGCCCGAGGGCCGCTTCGAGCGGCCCTTTCGGCATGATGACGTCGAAGGCGATGTCGAAGGTGACGAACATGATCGCCGTGAACACGAAGGCTGTGAGCAGCGACTTCCACAGCGCGATCTTGCCGACGAAGCGCATGAAGCCGGAGATCAGGAGGAAGCTCGCGACATAGAGGCCGAGGAATTGGGTCAATAGGCAGAACAGCAGCGTCGGCACGAACACCGCCATCACGCGGCGGGCTTGCGCCCGGGTGACAAAGGTCTCGCGCGGCGCGCGGTGCGCGAGGAGTGCCGCGATCAGACCGTAGAGGCTGCCGCCGCCGAGGATGACGCAGAGATAGAACGGGAAATAGCCGGGCTCGGGCCCGGTCGCATCCCAAGCCGCACCGGTACGCCAATTATCGTAGGCGAGCGTGACCGCGAGGGCCAGCAGCATGAGGCAGACGACGATCTCGATCGTGCCGGAGGAAACGACGGAGGGGGAGTCGTCCTCAGGCGCGGTCGGATCGTCGACGACGATTTCAAGATCGGTTTGGGACATTACCTGTCACGGACGGAGTGCGTTCAATTCCCCCTCTCCCCGCTTGCGGGGACAGGGTCGGGTGAGGGGAGTCTCCGGGGAGCCAGTGAGAGTTGGACTCGCGGAGAGTCCCCCCTCACCCGGATCGCGTCTTCAATGCAATCCGACCTCTCCCCGCAAGCGGGGCGAGGTGACAAGCAGCTACTTCGCGACGAATCCGGCTTCCGTCATCAGCGCCTTGTTGATGGCATCGTCCTCCTCGAGGAACTGCACCATGTCCTTGCCGGTGAGGAAGATCGGCTTCAGGGCCTGCTTCTCCATATAATCCTTGTACTCGGCGGTCTGTGTCACCTTGTGGAAGAGATCGACATAGAACGCCTGCTGCTCCGGCGTGACTTTGCCGGGCAGGAACATCGCGCGCAGCATCAGGTACTGGACATCGACGCCCTCCTCCTTGCAGGTCGGGATGTCGGCCCAGGACTGCGTCTCGGTCACTTTGGTGGTGTAGGCGATGCGCTCCTTGTCGAACACGCAGAGCGGACGCACCTGGCCCGCGCGCCAGACTTCGAGATTTTCGGAGGGGTTGTTGACGTTGGCTTCGGTGTGGTTGCCGACCAACTGGGTCGCCGCCTCGCCGCCGGACTTGTAAGGCAAATAGGAGAATTTCGCGCCGGTCTTCTGCTCGAGGAAGACGGTCAGCACGTGATCCTCACGCTTGGAGCCGGTGCCGCCCATCTTGAACGGCGAGCTAGCCGCTTTCGCGGCTGCCACGAACTCCTTCACCGTCTTGGGACCTGCGCTGTTGTCCCACAGCACGAATTGGTCGAGCGCGATCACCGAGACCGGGGTCAGCTCGCGCCAGTTGAAGGGGATCTTCGCCGACAGCGGCAGCATGTAGATCAGCGAGTAGGCGATCAGCACCTTGTTCGGATCGCCCTCGCTGGACTTCATGTACATCAGCGCTTCCGCGCCCGATGCGCCGCCCTTGAGCGAGACGACTATCGGCTGCTTCATCAGATTGTTCTTCTGGATTGCGGCCTGCATCATCCGCGCCATCTGGTCGGAGGCGCCACCCGCGCCCGCCGCCACCACGATCTCGACGGGCTTTGCCGGTTCCCAGCCGGCAAAGGCCGGCGTGCTCAACAACAGCGCCGTCGCCGCGCCGATGGCCTTCACTGGAATTCGCACGAGTTTCATCCCCTGATGTTTTTTGAGTTGTGGTGCGGAAAAAATATCCCTGCATTGTGCGGACTAATACTGACGAGTTCAAGCAGGCGGGCAATTCAGCGCATATGACTTTCGACTGACGAAGCCGAAAGCTTATGATATCTTACCTGCCCTTCCAATTCGGCCTGCGCTTGTTGAGGAAGGCGTCCATGCCTTCGCGGAAATACACGCTAATCTAGGCCTTCAGGATCAGGTTCACTTTCGAAGGATCATAAGCGGAATGCAAGCCTATTGGCCTTTCCGCCCGTAGCAGATACCACTCTGCCGGCCTCCCCGGATGAGTCCGCCCCCGATATCCCTGCTGGAACCGATCATGCCGTTTGAAAGCTACAACAACAGTCGCATCCTCGTGACCGGAGGCGCCGGCTTCATCGGATCGCATCTCTGCGAGCGACTGCTCGAAGCGGGGGCCGAGGTGGTGTCCGCGGACAATTATTTCACCGGCAGCCGGCGCAACATCGCCCATCTGATCGCAAATCCACTGTTCGAGGCGGTCCGGCACGACGTCACCTTCCCGCTCTACATTGAGGTTGACGCGATCTTCAACCTGGCCTGCCCGGCCTCGCCGATCCACTATCAGCGGGATCCCGTGCAGACCACAAAGACCTCCGTGCATGGCGCGATCAACATGCTCGGCCTCGCCAAGCGACTGAAGGCGCGCATCTTCCAAGCCTCCACCAGCGAGGTCTATGGCGATCCGCTGATCCATCCCCAGACCGAGGATTATTGGGGCAACGTCAATCCGATCGGAATCCGCTCCTGCTACGACGAGGGTAAGCGCTGCGCCGAGACGCTGTTCTTCGACTACTGGCGTCAGCACGGCCTGCCGATCAAGGTCGCGCGCATCTTCAACACCTACGGCCCGCGCATGCAGCCCAACGACGGACGCGTGGTGTCGTCCTTCATCGTCCAGGCGCTCAAGGGCGAGCCGATCACCGTATTCGGCGACGGCGGGCAGACCCGCTCCTTCTGCTATGTCGACGATCTCGTCGAGGCCATTACGCGGCTGATGGTGACACCGGAAGACATCACCGGCCCGATCAATCTCGGCAACAACTCTGAGTTCACGATCCGCGAACTCGCCGAAAAGGTCATCAAGCTCACGGGCTCGCGTTCGACGCTGGCGTTCAAGCCGCTGCCGCAAGACGACCCGCGGCAGCGACAGCCCGACCTTGCCAAGGCGAAGGCGGCGCTGAACTGGGAGCCGAAGGTCGCGCTCGAGGATGGGCTGAAGGAGACGATCGCCTACTTCAAGCGCTCGCTTGAACTGATCTGATTCCGCGCGCAGCTTTCACCGTCCGCAACACGCCCTACGCAATGCGCGCGCTGCGATCGCGGCCGCGACGAACTCCTTCATCGTCTTGGGACATCGTCTTGGGACCTGCGCTGTTGTCCCACAGCACGAACTGGTCGAGCGCGATCACCGACATCGGGGTCAGCTCGCGCCAGTTGAACGGGATCTTCGCCGACAGCGGCAGCATGTAGATCAGCGAATAGCCGATCAGCAACTTGTTCGGATCGCTTTCGCTGGACTTCATTTACATCAGCGCTTCTGCGCCCGATGCGCCGCCCTTGAGCGAGACGACCATCGGCTGCTTCATCAGATTATTCTTCTGGATCGCGGTCTGCATCATCCGCGCCATCTGATCGGAGGCCCCGCCAGCGCCCGCGGCCACCACGATCTCGACAGGCTTCGTTGGCTCCCAGCCGGCAAAGGCGGGAGCAGATGCCAATGCTCCTGCACTGCAAGCGACCATCATCAGTTTTCGCACGCGTCTCTTCCCTGTGGTTCTATTGCTGACAAGCTCGGCACGTCCCTGTCTCGGCAAGTAATGGCACGTTCGGGCAATTGCGCCATGTGACTTTGGGCGGAACTTGAGGTTGGGGCGACGAGTCGCGGTTCACCCGCACTTGCGGCCACGCTCCCAGAGCGGATCCATAGACAAAGTTCTCACGCGAGAACGAGACGATGGTTCAAAACAATCGATCTTCAACCAAAGCTCCTTTCCTGCACGTGGCCTCTCGATTACGATAGGCTGCGCCGCCGCACTCAAACGAACCGAAGCGGCGTTAACCATTCCGCTAAAAATTTATGCCACCGCCGCTGGCTTTTCTCAGATCCGCGTTCTACATTTGTGCTGCCATCGCAATGAACGCGAAGGCGGCCGCCGCCGATGTTGCAGCACCGGACGACGGCCTGACCACAACAGACTAACCAGGAGTCCATCATGGCTAAGAGCCATTATACCGCCGATTCGGCGATCGTTTCCGCTTTCAAGCTCGCTGTTTACGGAGACCGGGGTTCCCCCCGGGAGCAGGCCGTGCTCGCTTTGCACGCGCTCGCGCGCCACAAGTCGGCGAACGAGGCAATGGCCTTGCCTTCGCCCTCGAACTAGCACCGCCATACTCACCCCCGATTTCGATCCGCGGACCTATGACGCGCCAGCGTGACGTGGCCGCACCGCGCACTTGCCCGTTCGAGCCGGGTGCCGTGCTGCCCGTCGGAACGAGGATCTTCATAAGCCCCAGGAGTTCTTCAATGTCGTTGTTCAAGAGCAAGGCCGTGCTGGCCCGCAGCACCACGCACATCTACCGGCCGTACGGCGGCATTGCCGATGTGCGCGAGGTCACCGACCGCGCCGCCCATGTCCGGGTTCTCGACTTTCCGTGGACCCTGATTTCGGACCTCATCGCAAGCGAGGTTGCCTGCCCCGCCTTCTACACCATGGTCGGCTCGGGGCGCATCTATCTCGGAGAGACCAACAATCTCGGCCGCCGGTTGGGAGAACATGCCGCCGATCCCCAGAAGGCCTTCGTGCAGAGGATCTTTGTTGTCAGGGGCGCCGAAGGGTTCCGCTTCACCAAGGACACGGCTGTCTATCTGCAGTACACGTTGACGCAGACCGCCAGGGCGTGCAGCGCGTTGCAGGTGGTGGCGGGTTGCCCGCCCCGCTTGCCCGAAGTCGACCCGCTCGACGTTCCGCTTTTGGAGCGCATCCTGGAGGACAGCAAGCGGCTTCTGTTCGACGCCGGCCTCGCCGCTTTCGAGCCCTCGCCGTTCGCCAACGCGCACGAGCAGGTCGCTGAGGTCTCCGCGTCCGAAACCGTCGAGGCGGACGAGACCGGTCCGATGGAAATCGGTGTCGATTTGCCGCGCGGCGGCAGCGAGTTCGAGCTTCGGTATGACGATACGCTGTGGGCACACGGCTATCCCGCCGGCGACCGCTTCGTGGTGGCCGCCGGTTCGGACATCCGCATCACCACGAATCCGAGCGCGAGCGCGGTCAACCGCGCCCGCCGCGCGGCACTGTTCGATGCTGGCGTATTGAGCCCGATCCCAGGAGCCTCCGATCGCATGCGCCTGACGGTCGACGTCGCTCTGCCCTCGATGGCGATCGCCGCCGCCGTGGCGTGCGGCGCCCATGTCGACTCTTCGAAGTGGCGGGCGATCGATCCCAATCAGCGCCCCCTGATGCACCTCTAGTACGGATCTCGACGTTGCACGCTCCCGGGAGCGTGTGACGTCGGTCTCTCACCGCATGGCGGCACTTCACCGCCCATCGAGATCCGAAGCACCAAGCATTGCCTTCCGTGCCTGTCGAGGTCGGTCACGGCACCGATCGGTTCGGCCGGTTGCAGCGACGCATTCAGGGGCAAGACGATGACCGACGATACGGACGACACGCCGTTCACCGATTTCGATCTGGATCTCCTCGAGGGAGCGGCTGAGGATTCGGCCGCGAGCGACGACGAACTCGCCATGCTGCCGCGAATTCTGCGTTATGGGCTGCTCGCCTCGCGCGGCGTCAATTCGGTCCATCGGCGTCTTGCTGCAGAGATCGAGGAAAGCTGTCCCGGCTTACCCTTCACCGCCGCATGGCTCGGCATGCCCAATGCCGAAACGGGTCACAGGCTCGCGGCGGAGCTCGACCACCGCGCCGTCGCCGAAGACAAGAGTGAGCTGCGGGGACTTGCCGATTGCATCCGCCTGACCTCGCTGATACTGCCCCGCGATCGGGCTCTCATCGAGGACCATCGCCGTGTCGCTCGAGCGCTGCTCGCCGCGCTGCGCAAGCTCGACCACGACAGCCCCCCTCACCTCGCCGCCGAGGCAGAGGCGGTGACCTATGGCTGGGCAGCCTTGCCGGTCTGTGCGGACGACGTCACCAGAACCTTTCAGACCCCGGCCGCGACCGCCGCGGCGGCTCTGGGTGCGCGCATGGCAACATATCGGATGGAGGCCGCCACCGCCAAAATCTCGGCGCAAGCCACCAGGGAACGCGTGGAACGGACCAAAGCCGATCTCGCCGTGGCTCCCGTGAAGGGCAATGGACGCGGCGATACGCCGGCGCCGAACGGCCAGGTTGTGGTCGCCCAATTGGATTCGGCAGAGTTCTCGCGCCATAGGCTCAAGGACATCGTCGCGCCCCTGAGTAAGGTCATCAATATCCCCTTGCCGCTCGTCGCCATGCCTCCTCTCTCCGAAGTGCGTCGAGCACTGCTGGCCGAGTTTCCGTATGCGGCCGTCGTCGTCGACTTCGTCCTCGCCGATCTCGTCGGTCGGGCAACGGTGAGAGTAAGCCCATTGCTGTTGAGCGGCGAACCGGGGTCGGGCAAGACGCGGTTTGTGGAGCGCATGTTCCATCACCTCGGAGTATCTCTCTGGCGCACCGATGCCACGGCAGTCGACGGCTCGGCTTTCGGTGGCACCGACCGGCGCTGGTCGAGCGCCCAGGTCTGCCGCCCCATGTTGGCGATCGCCCGCGCAGGCCACGCCAACCCCGGGATCCTGATCGATGAAATCGACAAAACCGCGGTTGGCCGCGAATATGGCCGGTTGCTCGACTGCCTGCTGGCCTTCCTGGAATTGGAGACCGCGCGTCAATACCCTGATCCTGCTCTGCAGACCGCACTGGACCTGCGTCATGTTTCCTATGTTGCCACCGCCAATCACCCCGACACGCTGCCTTCCCCATTGCGCGATCGATTTCGGCACATCGAATTTCCCAGGCCCACCGCCGAGGACCTCGAGGCCCTGCTGCCTGCCGTGATCGCCGACATCCTGCGCGATCGTGGTCTCGACCGTCGCTGGATGATCCCGTTCACGACTACGGAAAAAGAGGCCATCGCGCGCCATTGGCATGGCGGCTCGGTCCGTCGCTTGCGTCGCATCGTAGAGGTCGTGATGCGCGAGCATGACGCTTGGGCCGCTCGCAATTGAGCGATGTCGTGCGATTGCTGCATCCTGCCGACGCACAATCGTTTTGTGCACAGGTTGCGCTCGAGTGCGCGCCGCCACAGACACCCTGCATCGGAAACGCCCGAACGATCTTTTGCTCTCGCCCTGACCTTCCCCCGAAACGGCACGTCGCCCAGTTGGCGTCCAACAGTCAGGAGTTAAGACCGTCAGCGATCCGACTTGGTCTTCAGCTTGCGACGATTTGCGAGCTGCCTCGCGCGGTCGATGCTGCCGGTGCGAGGCTCTCTGGCGGCTTCGATCCTCACGTAGCCGACCAGCTTCCGACCATGCTGGTGATGGCCGTAATGAGACTGGGTCTTGTCGGTACCGTGGCCGGCAGCAATAGCGACCTCCCTTCCGGCCCCGTAAGTTGCCTTCAGGTCCGCCACAACCTGGTTCCTTACGACGTAGGGCGTGATGGAAACCGCGTCGCGAAGAACGCGCTCGCCGAGCCTGCCAAGCGCTTTGCGGAAAGCATCGGTCGAAGCGATCGTCACCACCGAGCACCCGCCCGCGCACAAGTCGGCAAGATACTGCGCCGGCCCTCCGACAATGATCCAGTCTACGGTTATCGTGCTGCGGCCGGTGCCATATCGGCCGCGATGGCTCTTGGCGGGTGTATATTCGATCGCGAGCTCATTATCTCGCACGGAAAGACGAACGCCCACCCGATGCACGTTGTTGCGCAGCCCTTCAGTCAGCTCTTCGGGCCTGATCGGAGCGATCAAGCAAACCGCGAGCGCCGCTCGATATTTCCAGTCCGTGGGAACCCCGTCCCACAATTCTCTCGTCCAGTCGCCCCCTCTCTTGTGCAGGACTGCCAAGACGTCCTTCTTTCCGCCCGAGCCGCCGCCGGATTCTTCACCCTCTTCCGTCTCTTCGGTCTTGGACGGTTTCCAACGGGAAGGTCCGTTCTCGAAGGGCAGAACGCCAGGCTCGCAAGGGGGCTCGAGCGCCAAGGCCTTCTCGACCAGGACCAACATCCGATGGAGCCGGCGCGCATAGTCCAGAGCGAGATCTGCGTCTTCCCGTTCTGCGGCATCGTAGCAGGCCCAGAACAGGTTGATCAGAGAAATCCTGGCTCCAGTATGAAATGCAGCACGGGAAAAATAGAAGCCGCCGCGGCTGATCTCCGGCCGCAACGGATCGAGATTGCCCGATGCCAGCATGCGCTCGAACTCCGCGAGGTAGGCATCGAGCGCGTTCGGGCTGACTTCGCGCTTGGGAATGCGCTCGCAACATGCCAGCGTACGCTCCAGCAGTGTCCGGACGTTTACGTTCATTGCTGGTCCAGCCTCCTTATTGTCGGACGCCAAGCGTCCGGAAAAACGGGACAAGCGATCGCCGCGCCAACGATGGGTGCGTTGATGAAGGACATCAGCGCTTCGCCAGGAGACCGGCAATCCTTACCGCGGAATGAACTAACCGAAGACCGTCTGGGGAAGCGGACGAGGAACAACCGGTGCCTCGGTCGCGCCGCCAAGCAGACCGCACTTCCTTCCCAGTTCGCCGATCGCCGAAGACTTGGCGTCAGCCAGGAAGCCGACGAACGCCGCGAGCTGAGCGGACGACAGCGCGGAGGTCAGCATGAAGGCCAGCCGGTCGATCTCCTCCGAAGAGATCTCGCCGTGGCGGCGCCGCGCGCCGGCGTCTTTCGCGTCTTTCATGCGCTCCACGACGATCGCGATCGTCGGAATGTTGCCAGCGGCGATTTCGGCCAAGATCGCCTGCACCACTTCGGAATCGGCATCCTTGGCAGCGAGCTTATAGGCGACGCCGGGGGGCACTTGAGAGACGACCTCCTCGCCGAGACGGTCCGCCAACTTTGCAAGGCACATGTAGTGCTGCGCCATTCGAGGATTCAGATCGAGAGCTTCGACGCAGTAGGTGGCGAACTCACCCCGCTTAAGCTTGGACTTCACCGCGATCAGCGCCTTGCCGGCCTCGATGTTGCGTTCGGTGGAAGATCGGAAAGACGCCCGGATCTGGATCGTCAGATGCCGAACTTCTTCGCGGCACTCGGCGGGAATCTTGGTGAAGTCGTAATTCTCAACGTCCCTCATGCGGTCCCTCTCACGCTGAAATCCTGTGGACCCCCCGCAGGACTGTCGCCCTACCCCGCAAGAAAGATTAGAGCGCTTCGGAATTCCGTCAAGGCAATTTGATTAACTCAAACAAAAAATCTTAAAAAGCGAAACTGTTTCGCTTTCGGAAATATGTAAATACCAAAAGCACTACTTTGGTGCTTTGCATATCAGCTAGTCGTCGGCACCAAGCCAAGCATGATGAGAGCTCGTAACCAAACTAATCTCCATCCACTATGCATCTATCAGAATTGGAGATGCGGCGTGCGTCCAACAGACCGATGGCAGCCTGTTTGGCACGAGGATCGAGTGCACATACCGATGAATTCCTGCACCAGGATTTTCTTCGTAACGGCCGAGGTGATTTCGGAAATTCGTTGGCCGGCCACAGTCGGCGCTCATCTCTGCGAACGCTTGGCGAGTCCAACCGGTGGAGGCAGGTCGATTTCGCAACGTTGCATAATCAGCGTAGAATAGTCTGCTGAACGGTTTCGACGTAGGCGCCGAAAAGCACGCGCTTCGACTGGCCCGATAAAGCGCCGGCCGCCTGCGGCGCTCCAGAAGATCCTACGCGCTGAAAGTTTCGGTCAATCGTCGCGCGAATTGGATACCGAAGCAGAAAACGAAACTGTTTCGCTTTCTCGATCAGGATCGCTCTTTGAGCAAATTCCCTACTTGCCCTTCCAGTTCGGCGTGCGCTTGTTGAGGAAGGCATCCATGCCCTCGCGAAAATCCTCGCTCATATAGGCCTTCAGGATCAGGTCCTCGCCCTCCTCGCGCGACAGCGTGCGGCGGATGCGACGCACCGCCTCCTTGGTCGCCTCCAGCGTCAGCGGGGCATGGCTGGCGACGAGCTTTGCGGTCTCGTCGGCGCGGCGCTGCAGCGTCTCGATGTCAGGCACGACCTCGCTGAGCAGGCCGAGCGCCAGGGCCTCGGGCGCCTCGACCAGGCGCGCCTTGAAGATCAAATCCTTGGTGCGGGCGGGACCAACCAGCGCGACGACGCGGCTGATGTTCGACATCGACAGGCAATTGCCGAGCGTTCGCGCGATCGGAAAGCCGATCCGCGTCGTCTCGGTGCCGATGCGGAGATCGCAGCAGGCTGCAATGCCGGCGCCGCCGCCGGTGCAAGCTCCCGCAATCGCAGCGATCACGGGCACGCGGCACTGCTCGAGCGTGCCGAGCACGCGGTCGATACGGGCCTCGTAGTCGAGCGCGTCCTGCGCGGTCTTGAAGGCGCGAAACTGCGAGATGTCAGTGCCGGAGGCAAATGCCTTGTCGCCGGCCCCGGTCAGGATCAGCGCCTTGATCGAGCGGTCGGCGTTGATCTCCTGGCAGATCTCCGCCATGCGCTCGTACATGGCGAAGGTCAGCGCATTGCGCGCCTGCGGGCGGTTGAAGGTGATCCGCGCGATGCCGTCCTGGACGGAGTAGAGCAGGTCTTCGTTGGCGGTCGCAGGTAGGTTCATCGCGCGCTCTCTTCAGTTCAACTGCAGCATGATCCGGAAAAGTGTGCAGCGGTTCTCCGAAAAAGATCATGCTCAAACGATAGATCCAAAGCGCGACGAAGCTTGTTGCGCTTTAGAGTGGTTCAGGCGACCTGCGCCTTGGCCATCGGCCTCACGTCGCGTCCCTTTAGGACGTCCATGGCCGCCAGCACGCCGCCGCCGCGGTGCGGGACTTTGGCGAGATCCAGCCCCATCTCGACGCCGGCCAGCGTGCCCATCAGCATCAGATCGTTGAAATGGCCGATATGTCCGATCCGGAACACCTTGCCCTTGACCTTGTTCAAGCCGGTGCCGAGCGACATGTCGAAATTCTCCAGCACCACCTTGCGGAAGTCGTCGGCGTCGTGGCCCTCGGGCATGCGCACGCCGGTCAGCGCCGGCGAATGCGCGTTGGCATCGGCGCACTGCGTCTCCAGCCCCCAGACCTTGACCGCGGCACGCGTCGCCACGCTGTGGCGCTTGTGGCGGGCCCATACGTTCTCGAGCCCCTCTTCTTCCAGCATCTTCACTGCCTCGCGCAGGCCGTACAGCAAGTTGGTCGCGGGCGTATAGGGGAAGGTGCCGAGCCTGTTGAAGCTGATAACCTCCTGCCAGTCCCAGTAGGAGCGCATGCCGGGGTTGGCCTTCGCCACCGCGAGCGCTTTCTCCGAGACGGCGTTGAAGCCGAGCCCCGGCGGCAGCATCAGACCCTTCTGCGAGCCGGCGACGGAGACGTCGATGCCCCAGGCATCGTGCTCGTATTCCATCGAGCCGAGGCCAGAGATGGTGTCGACCATCAGCAGCGCCGGATGCTTTGTGCGGTCGAGAATCTTGCGCACTTCGAGCGGCGGGGTCACGCAGCCGGTCGACGTCTCGTTGTGCACGACACAGACCCCCTTGATCGCGTGCTGCTTGTCGGCGGCAAGACGCTTCTCGATCTCGGCGAGATCGGCGCCATGACGCCAGTCGCTTGGAATGAAATCGACGTCCAGCTTGAACTTGTCGGCGATGCCGCGCCACAGCACGGCGAACTGGCCGGTCTCGCACATCAAAACCTTGTCGCCGGGCGCGAACACATTGACCATCGCCGCTTCCCAGGCGCCGGTGCCGGACGAGGGGAAGATGATCACGGGTTGCTTGGTGCGAAACACCCGCTGCATCGAGGCGAGGACCGCAAAACCGAGCTCGGCGAACTCCGGACCGCGATGGTCCAAGGTCGGCATGTCCATCGCCCGCAGCACCCGGTCGGGCACATTGGTCGGTCCTGGAATCTGTAAGAAATGCCTTCCAGTATGCACGGTCATCGGCGTCCTTCCCGGTCTAGCCTTGGTTTGTGGGCGCCGAATAGCACCATTTGACCGGCTTGTCCCCTCCTCCAAGAGGGTCCGTCCGTGCATAACGGGCCGACCTGCCCTCGGATACCCTCCCCTTTCACCGCGACCACCTTACGTGCCGACGACCTTCAGATGCGGCGATGCATTGCCCTGCGGGCGCTGCTCCAAGAGCTTCATCGCGACGTCGACCCCGCCGGAGCGATGCGGCACGCCCGCAACCGACAAGCCCATCTCGACGCCGGTGAGCGCGCCGAGCAGCGTCAGGGCGTTGCATTCGCCGAGATGGCCGATGCGGAAAACCTTTCCGGCGACCTTCGACAGGCCGGAGCCGAGCGACATGTTGTAATTGTCGAGCACCACTTTCCGGAACTGGTCGGCATCATGTCCCGGCGGCATCAGCACGGCCGTGAGCACCGGCGAGTACTCGGCCGGCTCCTGGCACAGGATCTCAAGGCCCCAGTGCTTGACGGCAGCGCGCGTCGCAGCAGCCAGCCGCTGGTGGCGAGCGAACACGTTGTCGAGGCCCTCTTCGAGCAGCATGGCGATCGCCTCGCGCAGGCCGTAGAGCAGATTGGTCGCCGGCGTGTAGGGGAAGAAGCCTTTCGCGTTGGGCTTGAGCATCTCCTCCCAGTCGAAATAGGAGCGCGGCATCCTGTTGGTCTTGGACGCGGCACGGGCCTTGTCCGAGATCGCGTTGAAGCCGAGACCGGGCGGCAGCATAAACCCCTTCTGCGAGCAGCTGACGCTGACGTCGACCTTCCACTCGTCGTGGCGGTAGTCGACCGAGCCGAGCGAGGAGATGGTGTCGACCATCAGGAGCGCCGGATGCGAGGCGCGATCGATCGCGGCGCGGATCTCGGCGATGCGGCTGGTCGCACCGGTCGATGTCTCGTTGTGCACGACCATGACGGCCTTGATCGCATGCGCGGTGTCATCGGTGAGCCTGGCCTCGATCACGGCGGGATCGGCGCCGCGGCGCCAGTCGCTCGGAACGAAATCGACCTCGATGCCGAAGCGCCCGGCCATCTGCCGCCACAGCGTGGCGAAATGGCCGGTCTCGACCATCAGCACCTTGTCGCCCGGCGACAGCGTGTTGACGATCGCGGCCTCCCAGGCGCCGGTCCCCGACGAGGGGAAGATCACGACGGGAGCTTTGGTCTGGAAAATCTTCTGGCTGCCTTCAAGCACGGCGCGGCCGAGCTCGGCGAATTCAGCGCTGCGGTGGTCGATGACCGGCATGTCCATCGCGCGCAGCACGCGCTCGGGGACCGGGCTCGGACCTGGAATCTGGAGGAAATGGCGTCCCTGATGCATGGAAACCTCCCGGTCGGTGGGACTCTCACCGGCCCCATCGGCTATTTTGCATTCATTTTTTGTCCTTTCAATCGAATTTTGGTATTCGATTGTGGCCGTCGACGCGACCAAACAGGCAAACTACTGTGCTGCAAATGAAATCCACGATTCCCAACACCGGGGTTCCGATTGCCCCGCCCGCCACAAATGGCGGCGACCGCCAGGAGGCCTCGCTTCATGGCGAGACCCTGCTGCGGCTGCGCGACTACGTGGTCGAGGGTAATATTCCGGAAGGTGGGCGCGTTCCCGAACGGCAGCTCTGCGAGATGCTCGGCATTTCGCGAACGCCCCTGCGCGAAGCCTTGAAGGTGCTTGCTGCCGAGGGGCTGATCGAACTTCTACCGAACCGCGGCGCGCGGGTGCGTCAGCTCAGCCAGCGCGACCTCGAGGAGCTGTTCGACGTGATGGCGGGATTGGAGAGCCTCGCCGGGCGCCTCGCCTGCGAAGCCATCACCGACGCGGAAATCACCGCGATCGAGCAGTTGCATTACGGGATGTACGGCCGCTACCTGCATCGCGACATGCACGGCTATTTCCAGGCCAACCAGCGGATCCACGAGAGCATCGTCGCGGCCGCGCGCAACGAGACGCTGAAGACGGCTTACGCCAACTTCGCCGGCCGGATCCGGCGCGTTCGCTACTCCGCCAATTTCGCACGCAAGCGGCAGCGCTGGGCGGAGGCGATGCGCGAGCACGAGGCCATTCTCGATGCGCTGCGCCGCCGGGCCGCGAGCGAGCTCAGCGACATCCTGTTCCAACACCTGCGCAACAAGCGGGCGGCCGCGATCGAGCACCTGACCGAGCCCCAAGAGAACGCACCGGCCTAGTCCTGAGGACGGCCGGGTTGCTCATTTTGAATTCACAATGTAATCGAACGCGAGACATAGTGAATAACTCAGCAAGGCTGGACCACCTCGCTGGATCGGTCCGGGATCAGGGATGACAAACGCCTCTTCGCTCGAACGGCGCTTGCGCGCGGAAATAACCGGCGACGTCCTGTTCGACGGTTTTAGCCGCGGTCGCTACGCCACCGACGCCTCGTTCTATCAGATCATGCCGGCCGGCGTGGTCGTGCCCAAGAGCATGGACGAGGCGCTACGGGCGCTCGCCATCGCCCGCGACGAGGGGCTGAAGGTCACCCCGCGTGGCGGCGGCACCTCGCAATGCGGCCAGACCGTCAATGATGGGCTCGTGGTCGACCTCTCCAAGCATCTGAACCGGATCCTGTCGCTCGACGTCGCGGGCCGGACCTGCGTGGTCGAGCCCGGCATCGTGCTCGACGACCTCAACCGCCAGCTCAGGAAGCACGGCCTGTGGTTTCCGGTCGACGTCTCCACGGCCTCGCGCGCCACCATTGGCGGCATGGCCGGCAACAATTCCTGCGGCGGCCGCTCGCTTCGCTACGGCACCATGCGCGACAACACGCTGTCGATGGAAGCTGCGCTCGCCGACGGCACGCTCAGCCGCTTCGGCGAGGTCTCGCGCGATCTCTCCGACGTCGAGGCCAGCGACAGCGCACGCGCCCTGTTCCGCGACATGCTCGATCTCGGGGCCCGCGAGGCCGAGGAGATCGCCGCGCGCTTTCCCAAGGTGCAGCGCCGCGTCGGCGGCTACAATCTCGATGCGCTGGTGCCGCGCAATGCACCCAACAACATGGCGCATCTCCTGGTCGGCTCCGAGGGCACGCTGGCCTTCACCACCAAGGTTGAGCTGAAGCTGTGGCCTGTGATCCGCAACAAGGCGCTCGGCGTCTGCCATTTCGGCAGTTTCTACGAAGCGATGGATGCGGCCCAGCATCTGGTCAGGCTCAAGCCGATCGCAGTCGAGCTGGTCGATCGCACCATGATCGCGCTCGGCCGCGACATCGCGATGTTCAAGCCGATCATCTCCGCCGCGATCAAGGGCGATCCAGACGCCGTGCTGGTGGTCGAATTCGCCGAGGAAGACCAGGCGGACAATCTGGCGCGCCTCAAGCAGTTGGGCGAGCTGATGGGCGATCTCGGCTTCGGCTGGAACAACGACAAGCGCAAATGGGGCGGAGTGGTCGAGATCACGGAGCCGGCGCTCCAGAGCGGCATCGCCGATTTCCGCGCCGCCGGCCTCAACGTCATGATGTCGATGAAGCAGGAGGGCAAGCCGGTCTCCTTCGTCGAGGACTGCGCCGTGCCGCTGCCACACCTCGCGGACTACACCGCACGGCTGAACGAGGTGTTTGCCAAGCATGGCACCAGCGGCACCATGTATGCGCATGCGTCCGAAGGCTGCCTGCATGTGCGGCCCGTGCTGAATCTCAAGTTGGAGAAGGACGTCAAGGCGATGCGCGCCATCGCCGAAGAGGCGTTTGCGCTGGTGCGCGAATACAAGGGCTCGCATTCCGGCGAGCATGGCGACGGCCTGGTGCGCTCCGAATTCCACGAGACCATGTTCGGTGAACGCCTCGTCGCCGACTTCAAGGACGTGAAGCAGCGCTTCGATCCCGACGGCGTTCTCAATCCCGGCAAGATCGTCGATGCGCCCAGGATGGACGACCGCTGGCTGTTCCGCTACCCGCCCGATTACGGGGTGGGCGAGCTGAAGACCAGGCTCGACTGGTCCGCCTATCCCGGGGCCGGCGGCGGTTTCCAGGGCGCGGTCGAGATGTGCAACAACAACGGCGCCTGCCGCAAGCTCGAGGGCGGCGTGATGTGTCCGTCCTACCGCGCGACACGCAACGAGAAGGACGTCACGCGCGGCCGCGCCAATACGTTGCGGCTGGCGATCTCCGGCCAGCTCGGCCCCAATGCGCTCTCCTCCAACGAGATGATGGAAACGCTAAAACTCTGCGTCTCCTGCAAGGCCTGCCGCCACGAATGTCCGACCGGCGTTGACATGGCCAAGATGAAGATCGAAGTGCTGGCCGCGCGCGCAGCGTCCCATGGCCTCACGTTGCGCGACCGCTTGGTCGGCTACCTCCCGCGCTATGCCGACCTTGCATCGCGTTTCTTGCCGCTGGCGAATTTGCGCAACAGCAGCCCGCTCTTGCGAAAGCTGTTCGAGCGCTTTGCCGGCATCAGCGCGCGCCGTGCCCTGCCCGCCTTCCGCAAGGATGTGTTCGTGCCGCCGGCTGACAGCGTGGGACCGGAGAGCGGCCGCGAAGTGGTTCTGTTCGCCGATACGTTCAACCGCATCTATGAGCGCGAAAATCTCGAAGCTGCCCTGCGCGTGCTTGCGGCCGGGGGCTATCGCGTGCATCTGCCGAAGCCGTCGAGCGGCAGTCGCGCGCCGTGCTGCGGCCGCACGTTCCTGTCAGCCGGCCTCGTCGACGAGGCCAATGCCGAGCTCGATCGTCTCGTGGCCACCTTCGCGTCCTTCGCCGCGCGCGGCGTGCCGATCATAGGTCTAGAGCCGAGCTGCCTCTTGACGCTCCGTGATGAGCTAGCCTCGCTACGCAAGGACAACGACGCCAACGCGGTCGGTGCCCACGCGCTGACTTTCGAGGAATTTCTGGTGCGCGAGGCCGAGGCCGGACGGCTGCAACTGCCGCTCGGTAACCTGGCCGACAAAGCCATTGTGCACGGCCATTGCCACCAAAAATCCTTCGGCGCCTTC
This sequence comes from Bradyrhizobium sp. 154, assembly GCF_023073875.1. Lineage (NCBI taxonomy): Bacteria > Pseudomonadati > Pseudomonadota > Alphaproteobacteria > Hyphomicrobiales > Nitrobacteraceae > Bradyrhizobium > Bradyrhizobium sp. 154. The sequence continues at coordinate 85,130 of NZ_JADPKG010000117.1, read as the reverse complement.
AAGCCGGTCGAGCAGGTGCTGCGCCTCGTCCCCGGCCTTGAGGTCGAGACCATCGAATCGAGCTGCTGCGGCATGGCCGGCGCGTTCGGCTATGGTGCCGACACTTACGATGCCTCGATCCAGATGGCCGAACTGTCACTGCTGCCGGCCGTGCGGCGCGCGGACCAGACTACGCTGGTCGTCGCCGACGGCACCTCCTGCCGGCACCAGATCCACGACGGTGCCGGGCGCGAGGCCCTTCACGTCGCGCGGGTGCTGGCCATGAGCCTCGATCGCGACGGACCCAATTCCAGTTCTCCAGCTACAAAGGAAACCAGCCATGGCTGAGCTCACCCTCGACACCGCCCGCAAAATTCTCGACGCCGCCTTCGCGAAGGCCGGCGAGCTCAAGCTGAAGCCGGTGGTCGTCACCATCCTGGACGCGCGCGGCGTGCTCAAGCTCGCGGCTGCGCAGGACGGCACCAGCCTGATGCGCGGCGAGATCGCGCACGGCAAGGCCTATGGCGCGCTGGCGATGGGCATGGGCTCACGCGCGCTGTTCCAGCGCGCGCAGGAGCAGGCCTTTTTCATCGACGCGGTGAACACGATCGCCAAGGGCGCACTGGTGCCGGTCCCGGGCGGCGTGCTGATTATGGACGGCACGACGCTTCTCGGCGCCGTCGGTGTCTCCGGCGACACCTCCGACAATGACGAGGCCTGCGCGGTCGCGGGCATCCAGGCGGCGGGGTTGAAGGCGAACGCAGGCTAGGACTCACCGGCCGAATGACAAAAGAAGACAGCTAATCCGGATGCTGGTCGCTGATCCCTACCGATGCGATCCTAGAGACCGGCTGTGACGTTCTCGACGAGACGGTGGGGCTTGAGCATGGCTGTTCGCCGTCGCGCCTACAAGGCAGCTCGACTGATCATGCTCAATGCCTGCCGCGACGACCTTTCGCCAAGACCATGAAACGGGCTATCGCCTCGCGCGATCGGACTGGAACGCGTTCTCGCAGCTGGCTCTATCAACTTTCAACAAGTCCGCTGGCACGAAGTTCGACGCTAAAGTTTAAGCTCGCGACCGTCGATGCGTTGGACGCGAAGGCCTGATCAGGCCGCGCTTGCCCGCTTGCCTCGTGGTCATGGTTTCAGGGCAGACGCAGATGCCAAGGTGAAGATCGCATGTCGCTGGACATTGAAAAAAATGGGCGGAGCGAGCGGATTTAAACCTCCGCCCCCTGCGTCCCGAACGCAGTGGATATCTTCTAAGTTATTGATCTTTCTTGGTGTGGGGGCTGGATCGGTCGCATTCTGTTCACGGTCATTTCACCCAATTCATTGCGATTTCGTTGCGGCGTCCTAGACGAGAACGGGGCTTGCGGGAGATCTGAGATAGTTGGATGCGGGCTAGGTCCTGGCCGCCGGCAACGCGGCCCCTTTCCAAATCCTAGCTTCCAAATGAACAGCCGAGTGGAGCGCTAAGTCCAGGAACTCCGCACCAACGTCTGCCTTGAGTGAACGCCAGAATGGCGGATCAAAATCCGTTTGATTATTCAATGATTCCAATAAGCGTTTGGAAAAAATGGTCGAATTCGCCTCTAGAGAAATCAGGCGTTTCCAAATGTGGAAGCGTCTCGCCCTGCAAGGGATGGGTATTCGAACGGCACCGACCTGCTCACATGAGAGGCCGTTAGCACATCGCTACGTCAGCCATTCTCATCCGGTGATCTGTGCGGGAAGCCGCGCGGACCACTGCTAAACACCTGTTTGCTATCGCTCTGCAGCATAACTCGCCAAGAGTGCTTCTTGGAAATCCCTCACGCCAAGATCTACCCATCGAGCAAAATTTCCCGGACCGAAGCTCGTCACATCACGTCGAACTCGACGCCTTGAGCCAGCGGGAGCGTGCGACCGTAATTGATGGTGGTGTTGGTCGCGCGCCGCATATAGGCTTTCCAAGCATCGGATCCGGATTCACGCCCCCCGCCGGTCTCCTTCTCGCCGCCGAATGCGCCGCCGATCTCCGCGCCGGACGGGCCGACATTGACGTTTGCGATCCCGCAATCGGAGCCGCGCGCCGACAGGAACGTTTCAGCTTCGCGCAGGTCGTTGGTGAAGATCGACGACGACAGCCCCTGCGGGACGGCGTTGTGCAACGCGAGCACGGAATCGAAATCGCGATACTTCATCACGTAGAGGATCGGCGCGAAGGTCTCGTGCTCGACGTGCCCCGTCTGCGCTGCCATCTCAACCAAAGCAGGGCGGACATAGTGAGCGTCGGGCGCGCCCTCGACAACGACCCGTTCGCCTCCATAGACCTTTCCATCAGCTGCCCTTGCAGCTTCGAGTGCGCTCTGCATCGCGCGATAGGCCCCTGCATCGATCAAGGGCCCCACCAGCGTGCCGCTCTCCAGCGGCGAGCCAATCGTCACGGATGCATAGGCCTGCTTCAGACGCGGCACGAAGCTCTCATACACGCTCTCGTGCACAAACAGGCGGCGCAGCGTCGTGCAGCGCTGCCCGGCGGTCCCCATTGCGGCAAAGGCAACGCCTCGCAGCGTCAAATCGAGGTCGGCGGTCGGCGCGACGATCGCCGCGTTATTTCCGCCAAGCTCTAGCAGCGCGCGGGCGAACCGTTTGGCGAGCCGCGGACCGACCGCGCGACCCATTGCCGTCGAGCCGGTCGCCGACACCAGGGGGACCTTCGAATGGTCAACGAGCGCCTCCCCAATCTCGCGGCCGCCGAAGAGCACCGCTGCAATCCCCTGCGGCGCGCCGCCGCCGGCTTCGTTGAAGCGCTTGAGCGCGCGCTCGAACAGAGCGTGCGTTGCAAGCGCGGTTAGCGGCGTCTTCTCCGACGGCTTCCAGACCAGGCTGTTGCCGCACACCAAGGCCAGCGCAGCGTTCCAGGCCCAGACGGCGACGGGAAAGTTGAAAGCCGAGATGATGCCGGTGACGCCGAGCGGATGCCAGCTCTCCATCATGCGATGCTCGCCACGCTCGGTCGCGATCGTCAGGCCGTAGAGCTGGCGTGACAGCCCGACCGCGAAATCGCAGATGTCGATCATTTCCTGGACCTCGCCGAGGCCCTCGGAAGCGATCTTGCCGACCTCGATCGAGACCAGCCGGCCGAGAGCCTCCTTGTTGGCGCGCAGTTCCTCGCCGAACAGCCGCACCAGCTCTCCGCGCCTGGGGGGCGGCACGAGGCGCCACACCAGGAAAGCCGCGTGGGTCCTCTCGATCACGGAAGCGGCCTCGGCGGCGCCGATCTCGGTGACCCGCCCGATCATTCCGCCGGTGATCGGCGTGCGAACGACCAGCGTGCCTTCCGTATAGTCGGGACGGGGAACCCCGAGGCTTGTGAGGAGTCCGTCGACTTCGCCGGCAACACCGGCGCTGCTGAAGGACTTAGGCGATGCTGATCTGGTGGACATGGCGGTTTTCCAAGTACTGGCGGTCTAAATTCAATTGTTCGTTTGCGCGCATGGACGCAAGTCCGGAGCGCGATCCGCTCCGAGAAAGGCCATCGCGGTATCCATCTCGCGCAAGATCATGCGCAGGGCGGCTTCGGCGCCCGTCTCTCCTCCCGCGGCAAGACCCCATAGCGGCAAGCGGCCGAGAAGAACTGCCTCTGCACCCAAGGCCAGATATTTCAGGACATCCGTGCCGCGGCGGACGCCACTGTCCGCCAGAATGGTTAGACGCCCCTTGACCGCTCCCGCAATCGCTGGAATGCAGTCCGCGGGCGCCGGCAGGCAATCGAGATTCCGTCCGCCATGGGCGGAGACCACGATCGCATCCGCGCCGATCTCGGCTGCCTGTTCGGCATCCTTAGCCGTGAGCACACCCTTGATGGTGAGCCTGCCTGGCCAGATCTCGCGCAGCCAGCGCATGTCGTCCCAGCTCAGCCGCGGCTCGAGCCGGACCGCCTCGCAGATATCGGCGCGGGTCACGGCGGTGCGAAATGTGTGCGGATAGTGACCGTAGTTCGGTATACCCTCGGTGACGAGATAGCGCGCAAGGACCCCGAACAGCCACGTCGGATGCAGTGCCATGTCGATCATGCTGCGCAGCCGCGGAGTGAATGGGATACCGAAACCGCTGCGCTGATTATATTCCCGGTTCGGCGAGACCGGCGTGTCGACAGTCACGAGCAGGTTCTCGCAGCCACAGGCAGTCGCCCGTTCCAGAAGACGCTCGGTCAGCGCGCGATCGCGCCGAGACCGGCAAGCGCGGTTGGCGCCACAGCGAGGGGCGCTGCCAGCTTTCGACCGAATAGCATCGTCTCGAAATCGCGCCTGTCATGCCCTGTCAGCACTGCGGGCATCAAGGTGATAGCGTCGAGCGAGCTGCGCAGGCGCCGCACCGCCGTCTCGTCCTCCGTGCCCCGATCGATATATTCGAACAGCCCGCGCGGAAGGACTTGCCGAGCGCGTTGACGATAATCGCTTGCATTGAGGAGCATCGGCATCTTCAAGCCGCGTGGCGTTTGAACTTGGATTTCGAGATCGAAGTCGCGGCGACGTGCACGTGCTGCACCAGCTCGGCCTCGACACGCTCGGTGGTCCAACGCGTCGTAGGGACGGAAATGTTGACCGCGGCAACTGCTCGTCCGTGCTCGTCGATGACCGGCGCCGCGACAGAAATATCCCCCATGACGCTCTGGTTGATCTGGATCGAATAGCCGCGGGCGGCCGCGAGGTGCACCTGCTCGCGCAACTTGTCGGGATCGGTGATCGTGTACGGCGTGAGCGGCTCGAGCCGTGTCCGCTTCAGCAGGTCCTGCCGCTCATTCTCTGGCAAGGCTGCCAGGATGGCGATACCGGACGCCGTGAAGTAGGCCGGCAGCCGGCTGCCGATCACGAAGTCGATATGAATGAGATGCCGGCCGGGAAAGCGAGCGACGAACACCACCTCATGGCCATCGAGCTCATGCAGGTTGCAGGTCTCGCCGAGATTTCGACTCATATCCAGAAGATACGGCGAGGCCTTGTCGATGAGCTCGTGGGCCTTGAGATAGCTGTGCGAGAACTGCAGCACCTTCGCGGTCAGACCGTAGTTGCGTGTACCTTCGATCCGCCTGAGGTAGCCTAGCGATTCCAGCGTATAGACCAGGCGTTGGGTGGCACTGCGATCGAGATTAGCCGCGCGGGCGATATCGGCGAGCGTCATGAAGCGGCGCGGCCCATCGAAGGCGTGCAGGACCTGGAATGCCTTTTCGGTCGAGCCAACGAACAGGGACGAGCGTGCCGGCGTCGTGCTCTTGGCCACCCTTTTTTCAGAGCCCGTCCCCGCACGAGCTTTCGGCGGGCTTTTGGCTTTGCCGGTTTTCCGTGGACCACCCTGGCCACTACGCGCCATGTTGCCGTGCCTCCGTCATCCAACGTTCTCGGAAACCGCCAACTGCTTGCCGAACTCGGCGCGCAGGGCGGACACCAGCGCCGGCGCCGGTTGCAGCAGTGGTGCCAGCATGCGTGGCGCGTCGATGCCGATCATGTCCATGACCGCCTTCATCGGCCCCGGATTGGTCTCCGCGAACGCCATGTTCATGAGCGGGACCAACCGGCGATGCAGGCTCAGTGCCTCCGCCGTGCGGCCCGCAATCCCCGTCTCATAGATCTGGCGCCAGGCGCGCGGCAGAAGGCACGCCGTGACGATAATGCCGCCCTTCGCGCCGGCTGCGAGGTGCAGCGGAAACAGGCTGTCTTCGCCGCTCAGCACCGCAAAGCTATCGTCAACGTCAGCAACCACCTGGAGGAAGTGATACATGTCGAGATTGCAGGCCTTCATGCCAATGATGTTGGGATGCCTTGAGAGCTCATGGAGGACCTTGGGCTCGATCGCGATCCGGGTTCGGTAGGGGATCTCGTAGATCAGGATGGGCACCGGCGAGGCATCGGCATAGCGTAGAAAGTAGTCGCGGATGCCGGCCTGAGTCGGATTGGTGTAGTATGGGGTCAGGACGAGCAAACCGTCCACGCCCTCAGTGGCGAATTCACGCCCCGCCTGCAGGGCATCGTGAAAGCCGGTGTCGAGCACGCCCGCGATCACCGGCCCCCTGCCCGCCATCGCTTTTACCGACAGCCCCGCCATCTTGATGCGCTCGGCGCGCGCCAGCGCGCCATATTCGCCAGTGCCGCCCAGCGGCACGACGCCGTCGATACCTTGCTTGATCAGCCAGGCGAACAACGCCGAGACCGCGGCGGCATCGATGGTGTCGTCGGCCTTCACCGGGGTCGGAATCGCGGGGAACAGGCCGCGGAGACGAGATGCAGTGAGCATGGAAGAGAAACCTCAGTTTTGATGGCGTTGAAGGCCTAGGTCGCTGCGGCGCGCCGGCGCAGGCGCTCCGCGAAGAAGATCAAGAGCCCCATGAAGACGAACAGGCAGGTGGAGACGGCAGCGATCACGGGCGAGACCTGAAGCGTCACCTCGTCCCAGAACTGCTTGGGCAGCGTGGCGTTGAGGCTGCCGGTCGCAAACAGCGCAATCGTCAGCTCGTCGAACGAGGTGGCAAAGGCAAACAGGAACGACGACATCATGCCGGCGCCGAGGATCGGAAACGTAACGTATCGTAGCGTCGCGACCGGCCGCGCGCCGAGGCTCTGCGCCGCAAGGTCAAGCCGCGTGTCGTAATTGCGCAGCACCGCCACCATGGTTATCACCACATAGGGCACCGCGACGACCGTATGCCCGAGGATCAGACCGAGGGCGCTGCCAACCAGACCGATGCTCGCGAACACGTAGAACAGTCCGACCGCGATGATCATGCGCGGCACGACGATCGGCGACAGGATGAAGGCGAGCCAGGCAGCCTTGGCGGGGATCTCGCTCCGCACCAGCAGGAAGGCTGCGGGCGTGCCGATCAGCATCGCAAGCAGCCCCGTGCCAACGCCGACCATAAGCGAACGCAGCAGCGCTTGCGCCCAGACCGGCGAGGTCAGCACGGTCTCATACCAATGCAACGTGAAGCCCTGCGGCGGCCAGTTGAGACCACCACTGCCGAAGGACAGCGGGATCATCAGGAGCGTCGGTAGGCTGATGACCAGGAGCATGAGCCAGACGAAGACCTGCAAGCCGAGACCCGGCTGGTCCGGATTGGACTTGCGTCGCTGCGAGGAGAGCAGGTCAATGATGCCGTCGAAGAGCAAGCCTAGCATAGTCAACAGCGCATCGCCGGCCTTCTGGATCGGACCGCTCAGGCGCGACGGCTTGGCCTTCCTTGCGGTGGCGGCTCCCGTCATCGTCGACAGGCCGAGCAGCCGGTCATAGGCGGCAAAGACGATCAGCACGACGAGCAGGAGCAGCACCGAGATGGCTCCGGCAAAGCCCCAGTTCATGGTCTGCTGGATCTGGTCGATGATGAGCTGCGTGATCATGGTCTCGCGGCGACCGCCGAGCAGCGCCGGCACGATGAAGAAGCCGATGGCGGTGACGAACACCATGATGCCCGCGGCCGCGACGCCGGGCAGCGACAGCGGGAAATAGATCTTCCAGAACGCCATGCCGGGCCTTGCCCCGAGCGTTGCCGCCGCACGCGGCAAGTTGCGGTCGATGTTATCCATCACCGACAACATCGTCAGTACGGCGAGCGGCAGCAGTGCATTCACCATCCCGACCAGGACGCTGCCGAAATTGTAGAGCAGGCCGGCCGGCGTCGAGATCATGCCGAGCGAGGCGAGAAGCTTGTTGATGACGCCGTTGCGCCCGAGCAGCACCACCCAGGCGAAGGCACGCACCAAAAAGCTCGTCCAGAACGACAGCAGCACGAAGAACAGCAGCCTTGCCTTACGCTCCTTGCCGACGATCGAGATCAGATAGGCGATGGGATAGCCGGTCATGACGCACACCAGCGTCGTCATCAGCGAGATCTTCAGGGTGATGAGGAGGACGTCGACGTAAACCGAGGATGCGAAGAGCTGGCGATATTGCGCGAGCGTGAAGCCGTTGTCGTTATGAATGCTCAGCAGCAGCAACTGGCCGACGGGGTAGACCAGGAAGCACGCGAGCAACAGCGCAAGGGGGCCACCCATCGCGACCCAGCGCCAGATCTGGCCTTGCGGCAGCACGCGTGTCTTGGCCGACACCATGGTTCAATGCCCTCCGCCGTCGCGGATCGCGACCGCGTCCGCCGGATTCCAGCCGAGCGAAACGAGCTGCCCGATCTCGTGAGGAACCGAGCTCGAGCGGGTCGGGTAGGCCGCGACGAGCTGCGGCAGGCCGGCCGTTTCGGGCGCAATATAGAGCCGGGTCAGGCTGCCGCTGATCATCACGTCGACCAGCCTGCCGGTCAGTCCGCCGGCTCCGTTTGCTGCGGCCTCGACGTGCAGGTTCTGCGGCCGCACCATGATCTTGATCGGCTCGCCGGCGGAAAAGCGCGATCCGTTGCCGACGGCGCGCGATCCGGCGTGTTGATGGGCCAGCACGATGTCGAGCCCCTCCGCATCGACACCGCGCACCGTGGCGCCGAGCAGATTGGATTCGCCGAGGAAGTCCGCGACGAACACCGAACGCGGACGGAAATAGAGATCCTCGGGCGTGCCGAGCTGCTCGATCGCACCGGCGTTCATCAGGCAGATGCGATCCGACATCGTCATCGCCTCTTCCTGATCGTGGGTGACGTAGACGATGGTAGTGCGGAGCTCGCGATGGATGCGCTTGATCTCGAGCTGCATCTGGTCGCGCAGCTTCTTGTCGAGCGCGCCCAGCGGCTCGTCCATCAGGATGATCGCGGGCCGATAGACGATGCAGCGCGCCAGCGCGATGCGCTGCTGCTGGCCGCCCGAAAGCTCGCGCGGATAGCGCTTTGCGACCTGCGGCAGGCGCACCGTCTCCAGCGCCTCCATCGTCCGCTTGCGCGCTTCGGCATCGTTCACCTTCCGCATCTTCAGTGGAAAGGCGATGTTGTCCTCCACGGTCATATGCGGAAACAGCGCGTAGTTCTGGAACACCACGCCGATGTCGCGCTCATAGGCCGGGCTATGCGTCACATCGGCGTCGTCGACCAGGATCTGCCCCTCGTCGGGATGGGCGAGGCCAGCGATCAGGCTGAGCAGCGTGGTCTTGCCCGACCCCGACGGCCCGAGCAGCGTGAGGAACTCCCCCTTGCCGACGTCGAGACTGGTCGGCGCCAAGGCGACGAAGTCCCCATAGCACTTTGACAGCTTCGAGATGCGCAGGCTCGACGAGACCATGGACGGCTCCAATCCGCGGCAGTGCGGCTCAGCTTAGGACCCAGCTGTTGAAGCGCTCGATCACGGCCGCCTGGTTGTCGAGCCAGTATTTCGCATCGATCTTCAGGCCGACCTTGATGTTGTCGGGATAGGTTGGGCAGTTCTTGGCGATCTCCGGCTTGACGTAGTGGAAGGCCTCCGGCTGGGTGAGACCGGCGGGGAAGTATTCCGTCAGCGCGGCCTGGCGCTTGGGGTCGGAAGCGAACTTGATGAACTCGCGACAGGCATCCGCATTTGGCGTGCCGGCCAGGATCGACCAGTTGTCGCCGCCCCAGATGCCCTGGTTCCAGACGATCTCGATCGGCGCGCCCGCTGCTTGCGCGGCCTGCGGACGCGACACCCAGGTCGGCAGCAGGTCGATCTCGCCCGAGGTCAGCATCTGCTCGACCTGCGCGCCGCTGGTCCACCACACCGCAACGTGTGACTTGATCTTGTCGAGCGAGGCGAAGGCTTTGTCGAGGTCGCAAGGATAGACCTGCGCGGTCGGCGTGCCCGCCCCCATCAACGCCTCTTCGACGGTGTCGAACGGGTGCTTGCGCACAGCGCGGCGGCCCGGGAATTCGGCGACATTCCAGAAGTCGGCCCAGGACTGCGGCGCCTTGCGACCCTTGAAGGCATCGGTGCGATAGGCCAGGACCGTGGTGTAGACGTTGGTACCGACGCCGTAGGGCGACATGAATTCCGCGGGGATCGACTTGATGACCGGCTCGGCCTCGAGGCCGTGCTTTTCAAGATAGGGCTTGTTGCCGGTGGTCAGCAGGAGGATCGCGGGCCAGCTGATCTTGGTCATGTCCCAGGTATAATTCTTGGTCTCGACCATGGTCTTGATCTGGGCGACCGGCTCGGCATTGGCCTGGACGCCGACGACCTCGATTCCCGTCGCCTCGGTGAACGGACGGTAGAACACCGCGCCATATGCCTTGGTGTAGATACCGCCGTCGTCGCGCACCACGATGCGCTTGCCCGCGGCGCGGGTGGGCGACCAGACCGCCGGTGCGGCAACTGCCATTGCGCCGGCTCCGGCACCGAGCAGCAGGCGACGGCGGGAGGTGATGATCTTCGGAAGATGGCTCATGTCTTCAGTCCCCTCTGTGATGGCGCGATTGATGGCGAGGCACTTGGTGACGGCGGCGGCAGAACCTGGCCGGGATTGAAAAGGCCTTTGGGATCGAAGGCCTGCTTCACGGCGCGCATCAGCGCGAGCTCGACCGGCGGCTTGTAGCGCGACATCTGCTGCATCAAGGTGCGGCCAATCCCATGTTCGGCACTGAACGTACCGCGGAGTGAGGCTGCGACATCGTTGACGGCATGACGAATGCGCTCGCCGACCGCATCGCGATCCGGCATGGAGTCCCACTCGGCAAAAGTGAAGAACGGGATCAAATGGATGTTGCCGTCCCCCACATGGCCGACGATGACGAAGGGCAGATCCGGAACGATGTCGTTCACCGCGCGCATTGCCTGCGCGATGAAGGCGGGGACCGCCGAAACCGGGACGGCGCTGTCCGACGTCAGCCCGACACCCGCCTTCTTGTTGGCTTCCGAGACGCTGTGACGCACCAGCCACATTGCCTTGCGCTGCGCCTCGCTCGAGGCCACGACGCCGTCGCGGATCATGCCGGCTTCAAGCGCCTGCTCGAGCAGACCCTGCATCGTTGCGGTCAACGCTGCGATGTCGCCGGTGTCGGAGAGCTCGACCAGAACGTGCCAAGTGTCGATGTCCGCGACTGGGCATCGCCGCCCCGGCACCTGCTCGATCACCAACCGGACCTGCTTGGCGTTCATCAGTTCGAACGCCGATAGGCGCGAATTGCAGGCGGCCTGGAACAGCCCGAGCACGTCGAGCGCCTTTTGCGGATTGTCAACAGCGAGCCAGGCGACCGATTCCGCTGTCGGCAGCGGATTCAGTTTCAGCACCGCGCCGGTGATGATGCCGAGCGTACCTTCGGAGCCGATGAAGAGATGCTTGAGATCGTAGCCGGTGTTGTTCTTGCGCAGCGCGTAGAGCCCGTCCCAGATCGAGCCGTCCGGCAGCACAACCTCGAGACCGAGCACGTTGTCGCGGGTGTTGCCGTAACGCAAGACGCCGGTGCCGCCGGCATTGGTGGCAATGTTGCCGCCGATCTGGCAGGACCCTTCGGCGCCGAGGCTGACCGGATAGAGCCGCCCGGCCGCTGCCGCCGCTTCCTGGATTGAGGCGAGTACGCAGCCGGCGTCGACGACCATCGTGTTGTTGACGGGATCGAGCGAGCGGATCCGCCGCATGCGAGTCAGAAGGACGATGACGGGGCGCTCACCCTGCTCGAAGGGCGTGGCACCGCCGCACAGGCTGGTGTTGCCGCCCTGCGGCAGCACCGGCACGCGATAATCGCATTACGATTAATTCAATCGTATTATGGTAACTATGAATTTCGTGCCGCGGCGAGTCAAGGCCGAACGAGATGAATCAAAGAACTCCGCCCTGAGAGAACGGGAGCTGGAAAGAGCGTTGCAGGAGTGGCGAAGCCGACCAGGAGTAGACCATCGCGGGCGATCGAAGCGCTGATCGTGGCGGCCCAGGGCTTCGCAAGCGGGCTGTCGAACAACCGCAAGACATCGAGGGCGGGCAAGCGTGCGACGCAGAAATGAACCCCACTGCGACTCGTCGAGTCGGTCGCAAGAGAGTGTCAGTCAACATCAGTTGAAAGAAGGCCGCGGGATGAGCGCGACACGAGGGCGCCCGGTCCGAACCTCTGGAGTGAGTCGAAAGCCTTTCAGCGGCCGTGCGATCTGAATGAGCGATTCAGGCGTCCAGCACCAAGAGTGCGGAATCGAAGAAAATCGTAGTGTGGCGTACAAGATCGCGCGATTGGAAGCGGGGGTCCGCTACATCGCTAAACCCACTATTTCGGAGGCCTTGTTTTCCTATCGAAGGGCAGCCTAACTGGCGAATTGAGCCCGCGATAGTTCGTCAATAGGCGCCGTTCGTACGCAGAGCCAAGCAGGTTCAAATCGCGGAGGCGCAACCACTGATGCCGACATTCAGTTCGGGTTGCGATCTAACCAAGGGCCCATCGTCACATTTCGCATCCGACGTCGATCGGCTCGAGCTCCGTGCGCCACGTCCGTCCTCCGACCCCACGCTCCGAAGCCACAGTTTGCGCGGTTACCTGTGAAGTCATCGACCACTCCTCTCAAGTCCCAAAGGCTTCGCGATCAAGTGTTCGACAGCGGCGCAAGCTGCCGACAATCGTAGCAATTCGGCATTGGTTTCTTCCGAATGCCCCCCGAACGGCAGCCAATGCGGCACAAGCGCGCAAATATGACCCGATGCCAATCGGGAGCTGAGCATGTCCCAGTCAGTACACGTTCGGGCCTTTCGCGATCTTGTCGGCGACGGAGGCTTCGTTGACGACCCGGAGCGGATGGCTACCTACACGACGGATCAACGCCAGCTCTCCACGGGCTCGACGTTTGCCGTGCTGAAGCCGACGACGACGAAGCAAGTCGCCGACATCGTGCGGCTGGCGGCCCACCACGGTATCGGAATCGTTCCGCAGGGCGGCAACACCAGCTACTGCGGAGGCGCGACGCCGGACGCCTCTGGACGCCAGATTATCGTGAGCCTCGAGCGGATGGACAGGATTCGCGAAATCGATCCGGTCTCCATGAGCATCTCTGTGGACGCCGGCGCCATCCTGAAGAACGTACAGGACGCCGCGGCGGCCGCCGGACTTCTGTTGCCGCTCAGCCTCGGCGCGGAAGGCAGTTGCCAGATCGGCGGCAACATCGGGACGAATGCCGGCGGGCTATCCGTCGTGCGTTACGGGATGACGCGCGATCTGCTACTCGGAATCGAGGCGGTGCTGTCGGACGGCACGGTAGTCTCCGACATGCGCAAGCTGCGGAAGAACAATACCGGCTACGACGTCAAACAGTGCTTCGTCGGAAGCGAGGGGACTCTCGGCATCGTCACGGGCGCAGTGATGCGTCTGGCGCCCTTGCCGACCCGCCGCGCGACGGCCTGGCTGAAACTGGCGCGGGGCGCGCCGCTCGCCGATCTTCTCGCTCTGATCCGTCGTGAATCCGCGGACCTGCTGACCGCATTCGAGTTCATGGCAGCCCGATCGATCGCGCTCGCGACCGAAGCAATGACCGATCCGTCCACCCTTCGAGCAGGCCCGGAAGGCGCCGTCCTCGTCGAGTTCGCCTCTTCGTCACGCCATCTCGACCTCGACGAGCTGATGGAAGCCGTTCTGGCTGAGGCGATCGAGTCCGGATGGATCGAGGATGCGCTCCTGGCGCAGAGCGGATCGCAGCGGGCCGCGATGTGGCGGCTCCGCGAGACCATCCCGGAGGGCGAGAAGCGGCGGAACGGATCGGTCAAGCATGACATCTCGGTACCGCTTTCGTCCATTCAGCGCTTCCTGGATCTGGCAGGCTCGCAGGTGCGATCGTACGACGCCGAGCTTGAGCTGTCCGTGTACGGCCATGTCGGCGACGGCAACCTGCACTACAACGTTCTCGTTCCTCCGGAGGCCGACCGCATGGAGTTCACCAGGCGGATCGAAAGCGGCCTGTCGCTGCAACTCTACGACACGGCCGCCGCGCTCGGCGGCACGTTTAGCGCAGAGCACGGCGTCGGCCGGTTCAAAAAGCATCTCCTGGAGCGGTACGGCGATGCCGGCCGCATCACTGCGATGCGCCGTATCAAGACTGCCTTTGATCCAGCGGATATCATGAACTCAGGCGCGATCGTTGGTCCGTTCGGGAAGTCTGCCTGATGAACCGTCGGCCGGCGAACTGCGATGCTTTTGTCCAGGCCCAAACGGTGGGTCTTCGGCTGAGGCCGCCTCGATCAACCAAATCGTCTTGTCCATAAAGAAAGAAAGAGCCACTCCGAAGGAGTGGCTCAAGTTGGGGAGGAAACGCCAGGGTACGCGTCAGGCCTGAGTTCCGGCTCGATCTTCAGATGGCGGCGATGTCCAGCTTGGAGCCGTCGACCAGACGTGACAGCCGGAATGGTGTGGGATCGACGCAAGGCGTGTCGTTGACGACAAGCTCTGCGGCCAGATAGCCGAGCCCGGGGCCCAGACCGAAGCCGTGGCCCGAGCAGCCCGCTGCGAGCACAAGGCCCTTCACGCCGTCCACCTGCGACACCACGGGCACTGCATCCGGCGTGCAGTCGACGAAGCCGCCCCAGGCGCTGTCGATCTTAATCTCGCCGAGTTGGGGGAAGGTTTTCCGGACGCTCTCCACCACTTGGCTCACCAGCCATTTCAAGGGCGGAGGATCCAGCACGCGATTCCGTTCGAAGATCCGATCGTCGTTGGTCAGCAGCGCCGGAAGTGAATCCGGCCCGGAAACGAACGATTGGCCGACGCCGAGCCTGACGTTCTTCAGGCGACGCAAGAACTGCGGCATGAATTCCCGGCTATACCGGATAGCCTGGGGCGTGATTTCGAGGTTCGCCTTGCCGCTGATCGCAAGTGTGTAGCTGCCGTCCAGTCGGCGCGTGATCGTGCAGTAGGGTGTCGAGACCGCCTCGCCGATATTGATTGTGGGGGTGGAACGCAGCGCGGTCTGCCGAATGCTCGCTTGGGGCAAACTGATCCCGAGCGGCCGAAGGAAGCGCGAGGACCAGGCGCCGGCTGCGCAAAGCACCGCGCTGGTTCTGATGTAGCCCTTCTCCGTGTGCACGCCCGCAATCTTGCCATTGGTCAAGTCGAGCGCCCGCGCCGCACATCCCTGGTGGATCGTGGCGCCCAGAACTCTGGCCCCCTCAGCGATCGCCGGCGCGGCGAGCGCAGGTTCGGCCTTGCCGTCCCGTTCCGAATAGGTCCCGCCGACCCATTTGTCGCGCGCTTCGGGGACGCGCTCGGCCACCTCGGCCCGGCTCAGCACACGGGTATCGACGCCGTACTCCCTGGCGACCTCGCGCCACTTTTCCCAGCCCGCGAGCACAGCCTCGTCATGGGTCGCGTAGACTAGACCGCAGCGACGAAATCCAAGGTCCCGATTGATGTCGCGCGTGAGTTCGTCCCACAGCCGCATGGAGAGCACCGAGAGCGGCAGTTCGCGCCGGTCGCGGTTCTGCTGACGGCACCAACCCCAGTTTCGGCTCGATTGTTCACAGGCGATGTGGCCCTTCTCGAGCAGCGCCACAGAGAGGCCGCGCTTCGCCAGGTAATAGGCGGCCGTAGAGCCGAGGATACCGCCGCCGACGATGACCACGTCGGCCTCGGCCGGGAGACGCTCATCGCTGTGAATGCGCTCGACGTGGGGCGACATGTTCCAACGAACCTCGGCTGCCAAGAACGCGGAAGCACAGTTCCGATCAGCCCTTCTTCGCACGGTGCGCCCGATAGAATGTGCTGAAATCATCTAGGGCTTCGCAAGATGTTCGTGTTTCTGACCGCTTCAGTGATACAAGCTGCTCAAGCGCGAACGAGTCCCAGTTCGGCGCAGGGCGGCGTAGTGGCTGCCAAGACAGGTGCAGATTTCGTTTAAAGCGTGATCGGGTTTGGTAGCCCGCGCCGCAGCTCGCCCCCGGAACGGGTGCCGCTCCGATGAGGTCTGCGATCTAGCGTGCGATATTGATGAGCGCGCGCTCCATGGCTGCCAGGAACAGGTCAATATGCTCGGCTTGGCAAACGAGCGGAGGACGCACTTTAAGTGTATCTTCATTGGTCCCGGTCGTGCTGATAAGCACGCCGTCATCCCGCATTGCATTGACCAGGTCCAAAGCCATCGCACGACAGCTTGGCGCCGGGGTTCCTTCGGGCCCTATATCGACGCCAAAGAAGAGACCGGCGTTTCTGATCGCACGAACCTCATGACGTTGCTTTGCAAGCTTCTCCAGTCCGGCGCGGAGGCGCTCGCTCATCGAAAGCGCCTTCTGCGGGATTTGGTCGCGCTGCAGGATCGTTAACACTGCGTTCGCCGTTGCTATTCCGACTGTGTTTCCAGCGAATGTGTTCGAATAGCGAGAGGTGGCACCAAATTGGTCCATCCATGCTCTGCGACCAACGACAGCGCCAATCGGGAATCCGTTGCCCATCGGCTTGCCGAGGGTAACAAGATCCGGAACGATCCCGTGGCGCTCAAAGCCCCACATACAGGCGCCGGTTCGTCCGAAGCCCGGTTGAACTTCGTCGGAAATGACGAGACCACCCGCTTCCTGCACCGCCGCGACTCCGCTCGCGATGAATCCAGGAGGATCCACCCATACGCCGTCGCTGGAAAAAATACTGTCGAAGAGCATGGCCGCAACGCCGATGCCACGACGGCTGAGATCCATCATGGCTGAACGAATCTGTGTCTCGAAAAAATCCGCAGCCTGGGCTTCCGGTATGCCCGCTGGTCCGGGTAGGGACACCATCCGCACGAACGGGCTGAGCTTGACTGAGTCGCCCAGGTTCGGCGAAACCGCGGCCGTCGCAGCACTCGTGCCGTGATAGGCGTAGGTGGAAACGATCACGCCCTCATTGCCGCTGGCACACCGCGCAATGCGAAGCGCCAGATCGTTGGATTCACTCCCCGTGCAGGTAAACACCACGCGGTCGAGCTCGTTTGGGAAAGTATCGACCAACCGCTCGGCATAATCGACAAGCTTCGGCTCGAGATAGCGTGTGTTGGCGCTTATTCGGCCCGCCTGCTCCGCCATGGCCGCGTTTACTTCCGGGTGGCAATGGCCGAGACACGGCACGTTATTGTAGAAGTCGAGATAGGCCCGCCCGTCGGGATCGTATAGCCACATACCTTCGCCGCGAACGAAGTGCACGGGCCGGCGGTACTGGAGCCGGTAAGAAGCGCCCAGAACTTTGTCACGACGAGCAATCAGCTCGGATTCGCGCCTGGGAAGGCTTGATTCGCCAGGTCGGTAGCGATTGGGCATGAGATCTGTGGACATGTGCTGCTGCCTGTCTGAAAGAATACTGGGGTCACTTCGCAATTTTACGGCCTGTCGATCGACCAAACCTAAGCGGCATCACGGCAAGCACGACGATACTGCCGCCATGACTACCGCCTCGCCCGATGCGCCATCCATAGGCTCCAGGATAGAAAGGCCGTGCTCGGCACGCGCGACGTTCTTTTTGATGTACTGGGCGTCGGCTGGAAAAAGGTGGGCGCGCCAGTAATTGACCAATATCAATGCGCTTTGTCGCGCCCGCATCAGTCCGACGAGGAGTCTTGCTTCAAGCGGCGAAAGCGCAATGACAGAGGCATAGCCACCAATGAGATGTTCGGCGCCACCGAGAGGAAGAGTCGGATCTGATACGAGGTGGCCTGCTGCGATCGCCAGATCCTGTATCCTGGGGCTCCAGCAGCCGTCACCAAAATCGATGAAGCCCAGACCTCGGCCAGTCACAATCATATTGAACGGACTGGGATCGTTATGAGTGACCTGCCAGACGACATTCGAGATTTGTGGCTCAACAAACTCCAGATACTCGGCCATGGCGGCGCGAACGCAATCGGCAATGCTCCCGCTTGGCAGGTACTGCTCTAGTTCCATCAGGCGCGACCAGCACCCGACGTGCCAAAGAACGGGCCGGTGGGCTGCAGGCACCTTGACTTGCGCAAGCGCTAAATCAAGCAGAGCAAGGGCGCGTCCAGTCCGAAATAGCAGGTCGGGAGTGCGCATCACCTGGTGCAGCGGAATGCCCTCGAGCCGGGTTTGCAGGAACCCGCATATGCCTTCTTCCTCAAACATCAATTCCCCGCTGCTCGTTCGCAGCACTGCGGGTGCAACGAAGCCCACAGCCCCCTCCAAGCCTGCCAAGGCTGACGTCTGGAAGCAGAAGCTGTCGACAGCCTCCGGTCTGGTCGACGTCTTCAGGATGCACCGGCGGCCGTCCGGGGTGTCGACTTCAACGGTGCGCTCGATCTCGGAGGACAACGTCGCGATCGAGCCGGTCACTCCGTAGTGACGCTTCAGCAGCGCCGCCGACATGTCCGGTCCGGAGGAGTCGGACCGCATGGCCAGGACTGCGACGGCCGCGCGAAAATAGGTTTCGGTTGACGCTGACGCGCAAGAAAGCTGGTCGACTGTTGCAATCACGGGTGTTTCTATGCCGGTGCTTGAAAGCGGCTTCTGATGACTGCCAGCATTCATCGATAAAATCCGAGAATGGCCTTGGTCTCAAGATACTCCTCCATGCCCTCGATGCCGTATTCGCGACCGTTGCCAGAACGCTTGTATCCGCCAAAGGGAGCATTGGGGTCCCAGTCAGGATAATTGAGATGGACTTGACCCGACTGGATCTGTCCGGCGACGGTTCGCACCGTCTCCATATCGGTGCCCTGCACGTGGGCGCCGAGACCATAGACCGTGTCATTGGCGATCGCGATCGCCTCGTCCACGGTGTCGTAGGGAATGATCGACAGCACCGGGCCGAATATCTCCTCCTGCGCGATCCTCATGTCGGGACGGACGTTCGAGAAGATGGTCGGCCGCGCATAGAAGCCAATCTGAAGATCGCCGGGCCGCCCGGGTCCGCCGACGACGAGCTTGGCGCCTTCTTCCAGGCCGACACCGATCATGGCCTGGACTCGCTCAAACTGTGGACGGTTCGCAATCGGACCATGAGTCGTGTTTTCCGCAAGCGGGTCGCCGACTACCAATTGAGAAGCGGCCGCCGCTGCAAGGATCTCGACCTCTTCCATGTGTGAGCGAGACACGAGCATGCGCGTCGGCGCGCTGCAGGATTGACCGAGATTGCGGAAGGCGGCGGCGACCCCAAGCGGAACAGAACGGCTGAGATTGGCGTCCGGCAAGATGATGTTCGGCGATTTTCCGCCGAGCTCCTGGGCAACGCGCTTGACGGTGGATGCTGCCGCTTGCGCGACGAGAACGCCCGCTCGCGTCGAGCCGGTGATCGAGATCATGTCGACCAACGGATGCGACGCGAGAGCGGCTCCCACGATCGGACCTGTCCCATTGACGAGGTTGAAGACGCCGGGCGGACAATCGGCATTGTCCATCAATTCCGCGAATAGCAAAGCGCTCAGCGGCGATAATTCGCTCGGCTTCAACACCACCGTGCAACCGGCCGCCATCGCCGGGCCCACCTTCGCAGTAATCTGATAAAGTGGCCAGTTCCATGGCGTGATGAGGCCGCAGACGCCGATTGGCTCACGCATGATCGCGGTGCTGCCGCGCGCGGCGATGAACGGATAATTCGCGAGATTGTCGCGGGCGACGCGGATATGTTCGGCGGCCAACGGCACCTGAGCGCGGCGCGCATAGGTGATCGCAGCTCCCATCTCGCAGGTAAGCGCCTGCGCGAACAGCTCCAGCCGCTCAAGGAGCAAAGCGTGCATCCGGTCGAGCAACGCCGCTCTCTCAGCAGGCGGTGTCATGGACCAGCCGGCGAAGGCTCGCCTGGCGGCTGCGATGGCGCAGTCCACATCATCGTCATCGCCGAGCACGACGTCGGCGATCGGCTGCTCCGTCGCCGGATTGACGACGGTTGCTGCTGCCGCGACTGATCCGATCGGCTTCCGCCATTCTCCGTCGATGTAGAATTTTCCGAGGCAGCCGGCTTCCGTCAGGTGTCGAAGGGGCGAGGTCATTGGAAGCGATCCTTGATCCGGTAAGAGGCGCCGATCAGCGGCAGGAACAAATGGAGGCCGAGGTGGCCCGGAATGGTCGGCCAGCCCTACCAACCGCGCAACCGGGACCATCGGGCGTGAATCGCGTCGCTGCCGGCGGAGAGGACGTTGTACAACTCGTGTTGCGACGCCGTCGCACAGGCGTGATTGGGGAGGATCCTGACCTTCGCACCGATCGGAAGATTGGGCAAAGCGTGCGTCGACCCGGGCCTGATGGCGAGGATCCCGTGCTCCTGGCTTGCTTGCGAAACGATCAGGTCTGGATAGACCTTGCCGGCCACGTCGCAGACCAGACCATATCCCTGGTCGACCCGCTGCGCCGCGGTGCCGCGGTCGCGCGACAGCGCCATCCAGCCTGCGTCGACCAAGATCCAGCCCTTCTCCGGCTTCGTACCGATCACGGTAGCGAGCACCGAGATCGCGATGTCGTCCGTCGTGCAGACACCAACACCGTGCATCACCAGATCGAAGAACATGTAGACGCCCGCCCGCACTTCCGTGACGCCGGTCAGGTCTTTCGCGAAATGGGCAGTCGGCGTCGAGCCGACGCTCACGATGGGGCATTGATGCCCGGCCGCCCGCAACGCCGCCGCAGCGGCGACAGCCACGGCCCTTTCATTCTCGGCCGCGCCCTCAAGAGCCTCCGGCGTGCAGAGGCTGTAGGACTCGCCCGCATGGGTCAGAATGCCGGCAAGTTTAACCCCGGCCTCGGCCAGGGCGACCGCGACCATGCCGAGCTTGGGATCGGTGGCGGTCAGCCCACCGCGGTGACCGTCGCAGTCGATCTCGATGAAGGCGGATGGGGTCACGCCGGCGACACGACCCGCCGCACCCAACATCCTCGCCTGTTCAGAGGAATCGAGCAGCACCTTGAGATCGATGCCCGCTTTTCGCAGACGCATTGCTCTCTCTGCGGTGTGTGGCGCCAGGCCCACGGCATAGGTCATGTCCCGGAAACCGTGCTGGGCGAAATACTCTGCCTCCGCCAAGGTGGAGACGGTGATTGGCCCAGGACCCGACCGATGAGCGCGTCGCGCGACGTCGATGGATTTCGCCGTTTTCATATGGGGACGCAGCACGACGCCTCGCGCTTCCATACGCGATGATAGACGGGCGAGATTGCGGTCGAGCCGGTCCTTGTCTAGCAGGAGGGCCGGTGTTGCCAGCGCGCCCACCGTTTCGGCCGTCTCGCTGCTTCCGATAGTCAGTCCGCGCAAATCCGAGCTTCCCACGTCGATGTCTCCTTAGCCAAACGACTGGTTAGCGAGCGCGAACAGGCGTGCTGGTCCGGTCGAAGGCGCCGGTGTCCCCAGGATCATGGTCGTGGCGTCGCTGACCTGCTGCAGGCCGATGCCATCGAGCCACTCTCCGAGCTGCGACGTGGCAGAGGTGTCGATGCGGACGAAGGAACGCCCGAGCGGTGCGAGCGCAGCCTCGATCAACGCGCGGGCATCGGCCGGGCTATCGACGACGACAGGGCCGATGACATGGCCGCGGCCGAAGAGGCGACAGATGGCGTAGCCGCGCGGCGTGCCGCCACGTTGCAGGACATAGCCATCACCGCTCTGGAGGAGTCGATCCAGCATCCGCCGCCTCTCCAAACCCGTAGCTTCCTGATCGAGCCGCGTGATGGCCTCAAAATCCGATACAGCCATCGGCTTGATGAGGCCGGACGGCGGCATCTCAAAACGCCCTCGTGGGATGCCGTGATGCTGATGGATGGTCCCTAAAGGCACGAAGCCACGGCGTCGGTAGAGCATGATGCCTTCCGCCGTCGAATTCAGCATGACCGTCCGTGGGCGCGCGGACGCCAAGAGCGCGTCCATCAGGCGCGCCCCGTAGCCGCGGCCCTGGGCGGCTTTCGCCACGATAATCATCCCGGCGGACGCATAGGTGTCGCCATACGGCCACCAGGCCGCGGTCCCGACCACCTCACCTAAGCGCTGGAGAACATAGCCATGGCCCAACTGCAGCGCGACATCCCAATCCTCAAGCCGATAGGGCCAGGACATCTCCTGCGAGAGCTTTAGGGCGCCTTGCAGATGCTCTCTGGCGAAGGGAACCAGGACCACGTTTTCTTCGACACGATTTCCCTGGTACGCTGCGCTTGTCATGATGCTTCGATGTCTTTTGCTCGGAGTTGCCCGACTAATCGCCAGTGGCCGATGGTGATGAGGGCTTTCTGTTGGTCCTCGGATCGCCTGCAGCGTATCTTGAGCTCGACGGCATTACGCAACCAAGCTGGAGCAAAGTTCGGCATAGTGTTTCGAAGATGATGCAGCATCGCAGCCAATCTGCCGTCAGCGGCTGGCGCGCCACATCGCGATCCGGTCACGCATCCGGTAGCCCTGAATGAACGCAGGCATGAACCACGGATTGCCGCGATAGAACCGGATGAAGGCTGGAGGCCTGAAGTCGAACGCGGTGCGCGCCCGCTCCTCGTGTCCCATGAGCTTTTGGGCGGCATGCATTCCGACCCATGGCGCCCAGACCACGCCCGAGCCGCAGAAGCCGGTTGCATAGACGATGCCGTCCTTTTCGAAAATGCGCGGAATCATGTCGCGGTTCATGGCGACATTGCCGAACCAGCTGTGCGAGAGGCGAACGCTCTCCAGTTCCGGAAATAGATTGACCAAGCCCTTGCGCAAAAGCAGCTTCGGAGCGATGGGATCGCCGACGCGGGAGCTGTCGCGGCCGCCGAGCAGAATTCGTTTGCCATCGGGCGAAGGCCGGTAATAGAAGCCGACCTCCCGATTCTCCGTGATCATCATGCGTTTCGGCATCAACCGCGCCATGACTTCGGGTGCAAGCTCTTCCGTTGCAATGATCCGGCTGCGGACCGGGACCAGCCGGCGGCGCAGGAAGGGTACGGCGCCGTCGGTGTAACCGTTGGTACACACCAGTACCTGACGCGCCTGCACCGGACCGGCCGCGGTGACGACGCGGAAATCGGAGCCATCTCTGTCGATCGAGATCACGGGCGTCCGCGCGTGGACTGTCAGTCCAGAAGCGAGCGCGACCCGCAGCAGTTCGGCGTGGAACTTCGCCGGGTGCAGCCCGCCGATGTCCATCCGAACCGTCCCGCCGCGGTAGAAATCGGTGCCGATGTACTTGCGCTGCTCGGCATACGGAACTGCGTAAGCTTCGATTCCAAGTTTCCTTGCGAGCCTCTCCGCGGTCCGCGCCATGGCCTCGTATTGCTCATAGCCGAAGGCGCCCTTGAACTGCCCCACCGGCTGGAAGTCGCAGGCGAGGCCTTCCATCCTGATGAAATCGTACAGGAACTCGCGCGCGGCCTTGCCTTCCGCCTCGATCGCCAGCGCCTTCTCATCTCCGAACCGGCGCGTGAGCGTCGCGTAGTCGGGCCGAATGGATCCGCTGGTGATACCGCCGTTGCGCGTCGAAGCTCCTTCGCCAGGGTCCATGGCATCATAGGCCGCAACCGAGCGGCCCTCGCGCGCCAGCACCAGACCGGCCGAGAGCCCTGCATAGCCCGCGCCCACAATCAACACGTCGAGCTTCTTGGCTATTGGCTGCTGGCACGGCGGCTCAAGCGGCGCGGCTTCCCACCAATAGGGCGTGGCCTTCTCGGCGACTCTCGGCGCGTGCATGGCTTTGCTTCTCGTATGGTTGATGGGTTCAGCCGCGGCTCGGTTCAAATCGTTCAGATGTGGTCGTTTCGAACGTCGAGTGCATCGCGCAGACCGTCACCGATGAAATTGAAGCTCGTCACCGCCATCGTAATGGCGGCGCCGGGAATGATGGCGAGCCAGGGAGCGCTCGCCAGATATTGCTGGGCGCCATTGAGCATGTTGCCCCAGCTGGGCAGCGGCGGCTGGATGCCGTAGCCGAGAAAGCTGATATAGGCCTCCAGAAGGATCGCGCGCGCGACGGCCAGACTTGCGGCGACGATGATGGGACCCATGGCATTGGGCAGGATCTCGCGGAACATGATGTGCGCCCTGCTAAGCCCGACCATGCGCGCAGCCTGGACGAACTCGCGCTCGCGCAGCGAGCGGACCTCCGCCTCGACGATTCGCGCCGTCTCCATCCAGCTCGTGACGGCAATGATCACGGTGATCATGACCGGGCTCGGCCGCAGCGTTGCGGCCAGCGCCAGCACGAGGAAGATCGAGGGATAGGCCAGGAAGCCATCCACCATCCGCATCAGTGCCGCCCCGACCCAGCCTCCGCGATAACCGGCCGTCACGCCGACGAGCGTACCGATCAACGTCGATAGCAACATCGCGGAGAATCCCACCGCCAGCGAGACGCGCCCGGCCATCAAGAGCCGCACGGCGAGGTCACGCCCCAAAGGATCCGTGCCGAAATAATGGTTGCCTGTCAGGGGCGGAGCAAAGCGGGCGCGTAGATCGATCTGGAGGGAGTCGTAGGGTAGAGCATAGGGACCGATGGCGCACGCCAGCACAAGCAGCGTGATCATCGCGATTCCCAGCAGTGCCAGATGGTGGCGCATGAAGCGGTTAACGGCACGGCTGCTCCACCAGCGGGTCGGAGCTGCGTGCGCGACGATGGCGGTCATATCTACTCGCTCCTCTTATCTGGCGTGAGTCCGCAAGCTCAGGCCAGGCGAATGCGTGGATCGACGGTGGCGATCACGATATCTGCGATCAGATTGCCCAACACGACCAGGGTGGCCGAGAAGATCAACAGCCCCATCACGACCGGATAGTCGCTGTAGCCAAGGCTGTCGAGAAACAGCCGCCCCATGCCCGGCCAGGTGAACACGGTCTCCGTGACCAGCGCGCCGGTGAGAATGCTGGGCAATTGCATCCCGGCCAGCGTGATCATCGGCAACAGCGCATTGCCGATGACGTGTTTCAGCAAGATGCGGCGTTCGCTCACGCCCTTGGCCCGGGCCGTCTTGACGAAATCCTGACTGAGCGCATCGAGCGTTGCCGTCCGCATGTAACGGCTCCAGATCGCGACATGAACCAGCGACAGCACCAGGCTCGGCAAGATCAGGTGATGCAGATAGTCCAGCACCGAGCCGTCGCCGATCGTGTACATGTTGCCTGCGGGCACCCAACCGAGCTTCAGAGTAAAGATGTAGATGCCGATCAGGCCGAACCAGAAAGTCGGAACGGACAGCGCCACCATGGCGCCGACAGTGGCGCAGTAATCGAAGAGGGAATAGCGGTGGGTGGCACCGCGGATTCCGATCCACGTGCCGGCCGCGATCGCCAACGCGGTGGATGTGCCCATCAGCAGCAGCGTCGCCAGCAGATGGCGGCCGATCACTGCGAGCACGGAAGAGCCGTCGCGGAAAGAGTGTCCCCAGTCGCCCTGCACCAGTCGCCAGGCCCAGTCGAGATACTGGATCCACAGGGGGCGATCGAGGCCCAGTTGTGAAGCGAGCCGCTCGACGTCCTTCTGGGTCATGCCGGGGTCGAGCCCGAATTGCGCGAGGGGGCCGCCCGGCATGAGGTTGAGAACCGTGAAACCGATGATCGAGACGATCACCAGCAGCACGATGCTCTGGAAGAGACGATTCAGCAGGAAGGCGGACATTTGAGTCCTCCATTAGCGTGGCAATGCCATCCGCAGCGGTCGGTCTGGCAAGACATCAGCTCGCCCAATACCAGGCAAGCGCGTTCCAGGACTCAGTGCGAGTATTGCCGTTCGGGACGAATCCATTGATCCCCTTCTTGAGACCTTCGACCGAGTTGCTCTGGTACAGCGGCAGGAAAGGCAGGTCGCGGCGCACAAGTTCCTGTACGCGAGAGTAGATCGCGCGACGCGCTTCGGGATCGAAGGTGCGTGCGCCTTTGTCGAGGAGGGCATCGACCTCCGGATTTGCATACTGCGCATTGTTCGAGCCGCGGCCGCCCTTCGCTCCGATCGAGCGCGAGTGCAAGCGATTGGTGACATCCGGATCGGCGCCAATCAGATACGAGCTGCCGACGATCACGGAATCGAACTGCGATTGCATCCAGAACTCGCCCCACATCACGGCGGCCGGTAGGTTCGATATTTTCATCTCGACGCCGAGCTGCGCGAAGGTCTGCTGCAGGAATTGCTGCAGCTGCTCGCGAAGCGGATCGCCCGACGTGGTCGAATTGGAAAAGGACAGGCGAACGCCGTTCTTGGCACGAATGCCGTCCGCGCCCTTAGCCCAGCCGGCTTGATCGAGAATCTTGCCCGCGCGATTCACGTCGAATTGGTGCGGGGGCAGATTGGGGTTGAAGAAGAAGGACTGCCTGGGCATGAAGGTCTCTGTCGCGGTCGGCACCCCGTAATAGAGCCCCTGGATGATCGACTCCTTGTCGATCGCCGCATAGAGCGCCTCGCGAACCGCAAGCTCCTTGAACTGCGGGCGCTCGAGATTCAGGTAGAAGGACTCGAACGAGGTCCTTGGGACCAGCGTCACGACACGGTTCGGCAGCGTCTTGGCTTCCGCATAGTGATCGGGCGTGATGTAGGGTTGACCTACGAGATCGATGTCGCCGCTCTTGAACTGGGTGTAGAGGACGGTGAGATCGGGAATGTATTTGAACACTAGCCGCTCGATATGCGGGCCTTCACCGAAATAATCGGTGTTGGCCACGAGCTCGAGATGGTCGCCGGCAACCCGCTTTTCCCACTTGAAAGCACCGGTTCCGACCGGCGCCTGGTTGAAGGCGGCGTTGTTCGGATTGGCCTCTTTCTCGAGGATGTGCTTGGGCACAATGAAGGTTTCGGTCAGGAAGGACAAATACGGCGCAAAAGCCTCTTCCATTCGCCACGAGATCTCCGTGGGTGAGACCACCGTGATGTCGCGCACGAGAGCATGGCCCGCCGTGCGCCAGCTCCGGAAGTTGGGGTTCGTGATCAGTTCAAGCGTGAACTTCACGTCCTCGGCGCTGAATGGTTTGCCGTCGTGCCAGCGGACGTCGTCGCGCAAGCGAATGCGCCATTTCAGGCCGTCCTCCGAAATGCCCCCGTTCTTCTGGTTCGGCACTTCCACGGCGAGATTTGGCTGAATGACGCCTTGAGGATCGATGCGGAAGAGCGCATCGAAGACCGAGAAATGCACGCCATCATCCACTTCAATGTGGGCCATCAGCGGATTGAAAACGGTCGGCTCTTGTCCAAGCCCGACGATCACGCGGCCACTTGGCTTTGCCGAAGCGCGAGCAAACGCAGGCTTGCCCAACAGGTTTGGCGCGAAGATGCCGACAGCTCCCCCGATGGCCACCATTCGCAGAGCATCGCGCCGCGAGTAGTTCGGTGTCGTCGCAGAATGCTTGGTCATAACGTAGCTCCTCCGTTGTGCTGTCCGCTATAATCTGCACGTTCGGGCATGCTCCCGGGTTGCTCGCCCGGGATCGCTGCCACCAGTTCTCGCGTGTAGGTGGATTTCGGATCGAGGAAGATCTGGGACGGCGGCCCACGTTCCACGATTTGTCCTCGATGCATGACGGCGATTTCATCGCAGATTTGGCTTGCGACGCGCAGATCATGGGTGATGAAGATCATCGAGACGCCGGTCTCGCGCTGGATCTGGTCGAGCAGCTTCAAGATCTGGGCCTGGATCGATACGTCGAGCGCCGAGACCGCTTCGTCGGCAATCAGCAATTTTGGTTTGAACATCAGCGCGCGCGCGATGCCGACGCGCTGGCGCTGCCCGCCGGAGAACTCGTGCGGATAGCGCTCAAAGGCGCCTGCATCCAGCCCGACATGGGCCAGAAGCTCCCGCGCGCGCTCGCAAGCTTCGTCATAAGGCATGCCATGCGCGACCGGGCCGACTGCGAGAATTTGCCCGACCGTCGATCGCGGATTGAGCGATGCGAAAGGATCCTGAAAGATCATCTGGATCTTCGGCCGTAGCGGCCGAAACTCGGCTTCGGAAAGCCCGGCGATGTCGCGGCCTTCGAACAGAATCGAGCCGCCGTCGCACGCCATGAGCTTGATCAGCAGCCGCCCGAGCGACGACTTGCCCGAACCGCTTTCCCCGACGACGCCGAGCGTGCGTCCCGACGTGAGGTCGAAGCTGACCCCATTGACCGCGGGCACGATGCGCTGCGTACGGAAAAGCGCGCTGCCGCTGCGATAAGTCTTTGCCAGGCATTCGACCTTCAGAATCGACGCTCGTTCCCCGGCTTCCGAGGGAACGCGGTCCTTGCCGGTCAGGTGGGGCACGGCTGCGATCAGGCGGCGCGTATAGAGATGACCGGGCGACTTCAGCACCTGCGCGGCACTGCCCTGCTCCACGCAATGGCCCTTCTCCATCACCACAACGTGGTCGGCAATCTCCGCGACGACGCCGAAATCATGGGTGATGAACATGACGCTCATTCCCTTGCGGCGTTGAATGTCCCGGATCAATTGCAGGATCTGCGCCTGGGTCGTCACGTCGACTGCGGTGGTCGGCTCGTCCGCGATCAGGATCGCGGGTTCGAGCGCCAGAGCCATGGCGATCATCACCCGCTGCCGCTGCCCGCCCGAAAGCCGGAAGGGATATTGGTGATACATGAGCTGCGGATCAGGCAGACCCACTTCAATCAATAAGTCTATCGCCCGGCTGCGACGCGAGGCCGGCGTACCGACGTCGTGCGCGGCCATCACCTCCTCGATCTGCGCGCCCACGGTCATCAGCGGATTGAGCGCCGAGAGAGGATCTTGAAAGATCATCGAGACGACTCGGCCGCGCAGGCTGCGGAGCTTCTCAGGCGCGAGGCCTACGATGTTCGTCCCATTCAGGTGGATCGCCCCCGAGGTGACTCTGATCACCTTCGGCAGAAGCCCCATGATCGCATTGGCGGTGACCGACTTGCCCGATCCAGATTCCCCGATGATACAGAGAATCTGTCCGCGTTTCAGATCAAAAGAGACGTTTTCGACGGCGTGGGCCCGCTCCATTCCTTCAGGCAGACTCACCGTCAGCTCGCGCACCGACAGCGCGACATCGGCGGGGCTTACCACCTGGATGCCAGAAGCCATATGAGCATCCTCCCCTTTCAAGCCAGTGCCGTCATCTTGACGCGGCCGGCGCCTTCGGATCCTTGCGCCTTCGCGCTCCCTGGGCAGGTCGATAATTCGCCGCTCAACTTGCCATTCCTTCATTGGAGGCTGCGACATGATTCAGGCCTCTTCGCGCATGAAGCAAGAGCTATTGCTCAGAGCGTAGCGACCCGATCGGCCTTTTCGATCAAAGCGAACCTCAGCTGGCATCCACGTCATGGCTTGATCGCTTCTGCGAAGGCCTGCTCCTGGACACGGCTCATGCAAGTTGCCTCCGTGGACCTTGGCTGATCGATCGATTGGTGCTGCCAATCTTGATGATTTCGATCACCGCGGAGTCGCCGAAAGGTGGCATCCGGGCAGCATGAACTTCTGAAAACGAAGGCCGGTTTGGCATTTCAGTCTGCGCCGCCATGCCTGCGACGCCCCCTGCTCAGGAGGCAGGCCAATGGAATGCGAGAGGCGCGTGAATCAGCCCCAAAGGCTGCAAGCTGCGGCGAGCAAACTAATTACGCAATAATTGCCTGTATCGAAGGCAGCAAACCGCACGATGTTTGGTCCCGCCGTGAAAGTCCGCCGGGCCTGCCGCAATCCGCCGGGTACGATGCGGCAACCACCGGAGATCATACCCCGATGAGCGCGCCGGTCCTGCACATCGAATCCAGTCCGTCCCTGCCCCGTGAGGCGGACGTCGTCGTCATTGGCGGCGGCGTCGTGGGCGTATTCACAAGCTACTATCTCGCCCGTCGCGGCCTCAAAGTTGCTTTGCTTGAGAAGGGCCGCATCGCAGCCGAGCAGTCCAGCCGCAACTGGGGATGGTGCCGCCAGCAGAACCGCGACGCGCGCGAGCTGCCGCTTGCAACCAAGAGCCTCGATCTCTGGGAGAAGGTTGCCCATGAGACCGGTGAGGATACCGGCTTCCGCCGCTGCGGGCTTTTGTATCTGTCGAACGACGAAAATGAGTTGGCCGGCTGGGCAAAGTGGCGCGACTTCGCCAGGACCGTTGGCGTCACGACACATATGTTGAGCTTGGAAGAGGCGAGCGAGCGAGGCAAGGCGACGGGCCGCAAATGGAAAGGCGGTGTCTTCTCTCCAACCGATGGGACGGCAGATACCTCAAAGGCAGTGCCCATCGCCGCGCGCGGGATCATGGCGGCGGGCGGCACGGTGCACCAGCTTTGCGCGGCCCGCGGCATCGAGCTCAGTGGCGGCCGGGTCAGCGGTGTGGTGACCGAGGCGGGCACGATCCGGGCGAAGACGGTGGTGATGGCGGGAGGCGCCTGGGCTTCGTCGTTCTGCAACCAGCTCGGAATTCGATTCCCGCAGGCATCGGTGCGCCAGTCCATTCTCGCCGTGGGACCCGGCGCAACTGGCCTGCCTGACGCCATGCACAACTCGCTGGTGTCGGTCACGCGACGTGGCAACGGCGGATACACGCTGGCAATCAGTGGTCGCGCACGCGTCGACCCGACGCCGCAGCAGTTCAGGTTCAGCCGCGAATTCCTGCCCATGTTCGTCCGGCGGTGGCGAAGCCTTGCCCCTGGGGCCTTCGAGGGCTTGCGGCAGGGGCATGAATCTATGGGGAAGTGGGCGCTCGATCAGGTCACCCCGATGGAGCTGAATCGGATACTTGATCCCCGTCCGGACATGAGGCAGATTCGGCTGACACATCAACGAGCTTGCGAGTTGTTGCCTGAACTCCGGCGCGTTGCAATCTCCAACGTCTGGGCCGGCTATATCGACAGCACGCCGGACGGCGTGCCGGCCATCGGTGAAGTTGAGGCAATTCCAGGTTTCATCCTCGCGGCGGGGTTCAGCGGTCACGGCTTCGGAATAGGCCCCGGCGCAGGGCACATGATTGCCGACATCATCACTGGTCGTACGCCGATCGTCGATCCACGCCCCTACAGGCCGGAGCGACTGAAAATGAGCGCCTGGGGCAAGGTCAGCGAGTTCTAGATCCGGTCTCCGCCCCGGTTGGGAAAAGATGCTGATTGATGCTATGAGACTACATATGACGCTGAAGCTCGAAGCCTAGACGCCGTTGTCTCACCCCATCTCGTGGCATCTCTATGAAGCTCGACAAGATCGACATCAGAATTTTATGCGAACTGCAGAAAAATGGGCGGATTTCCAACGTCGAGCTCGCAGAGCTGATAAATCTTTCCCCGAGCCCGTGCCTGATGCGCGTCAAAAGGCTCCAGACGGAAGGCTTCATCACCGGCTATTCCGCCCAGATCGATGTTGCCAAGCTCGGACAAACTCTAACTGTCTTCGCTGAAATCACCCTCAAGAATCACCGGCAGATCGATTTCGCGCGCTTTCTCACGACCATTGAAAAGATCGATTCCGTGGTTGAATGCCATCTCGTTTCGGGCGGGTACGACTATCTCGTCAAGTTCATCACGGCGGGCATCAGCGAATACCAGGCCGTCATGGAACGGCTGGTCGAGATGGATATCGGGATCGATAAGTATTTCAGTTTCGTCGTGCTGAAGTCCCCGATCGTGAAATCGCATCTGCCGCTCGAAAGCATATTCAACGGCTAGCGACAGGCTCGGCCCTTATCCTTTCATCGCCGCGCGGACGTCCTTGTCTTCGAGGGTCTGGTCGAGCGTCATCCTGGTCCGCTCGATGATGCCGGCGATGTCCCCATCCGTACAGCACAGCGGCGGCGCATAGCCCAGCACGCCTTGCGCGAAGGCGCGGATGACGAGGCCGTTATCCCATGCACGGTCGAAAATGCGGCGCGCCGCGTCGGCCTCCGCCGGCAAAGGTGTCTTGCGCTCCTTGTCGGTGACAAGCTCGATTGCCGCCAGCATGCCGCGACCCCTGATATCGCCGACAAGCGGATGATCGGCCAGCGCGCGAAGACCTTCCATCAGGCGGTGCCCGGCCTTCCGGCCGTTTTCCAGCAAGCCATTTTCATAGAGATCAAGGCACGCGAGCCCAACGGCTGCGCTGACGGGATGAGCGGAATAGGTGTAGCCGTGGCCGACGGCCGCCTTCCCGGCGCCATCGGCAATCGTGTTGTAGACGCTGTCGGACATGAGAACGGCCCCCATCGGCACGTAACCCGAGGTCAGCCCCTTTGCCGTGGTCATGAGATCCGGCACGACGTCATCCTCTTCACAGGCGAAGAGCGGACCGACACGGCCAAAGCCAGTGATGACCTCGTCGGCAACCAACAGAATATCGTGCTCCTTGCAGACTGCGTGCATGGCCTTCAGCCAGGACGGCGGCGGAACGAGGACGCCTCCTGACCCCTGTATCGGCTCGACATAGAAGGCGGCGACGCGTTCGGCGCCAAGTTCGGCGATCTTGGCCCGAAAGGCCGCGACCGACGCCGCAATGATGGCCTGGGGATGGGAACCAACAGGATTGCGATAGGCGTAGTGCGACGGGATTTTGTGCTGCCAGGTGTGGGGCACCCCAAAGCCTGCATGAAAGGCGGGCAGCGCCGTCAAGCCAGCCCCTGCCGTCGACGATCCATGATAGCCAGACTCGACGGAAATGAACTGGTCCTTCTGCGGCCTCCCTTTGGAATGATAGTAGTACCTGATGAAGCGGATCGTGCTGTCGACGGCATCGGAGCCGCCCAGCGTGAAATAGACATGGTTCAGATCGCCAGGCGCCAGTTCAGCCAGCCTTGCGGCCAACCGGATCGCCGGGTCGGAGCCCAACCCGAAGTAACCCGTCGCATAAGGCAGCTCCTGCAGCTGCCGCGTAGCCGCTTCAACGATGCTGTCCTGTCCGTAGCCGGCATTGACACACCACAGACCCGCAAAGCCATCCAGTAATTGACGTCCCGAGGCATCGGTCAGCGTCGCGCGCTTGCCTGACTTCAGCACGCGGACGCCCGTCGCCTCATGACTTCGATAAGAAGAGACCGGGTGAATCAGATGCGCGCGATCGAGCTCAATCAGCGAGTTGCTCAACATATTGTCCTCCAGATCGGCCGCGATGTTTGTGCGAGCAGCCCGTTGTGTGCAGGCTCAACATAAGTTGCCGAAGACAGCAGTTGCTCCCAGGCAGGACATGGACGAAGGGCGTTTTGACTTTGATTGGGCACCACTGTGGCATCTTATGCCGGCATGGTGCGGCGACGGCATTGAGGCGAAACGAGGAGAGCCGTCGTCGCGCAACTCTCTACCACGGCTGCGATCCGATACGACACAATCTGCTCCCGACCACCGCGACATCGGCGCTTTATCTCGTCGGCTGCTCGCTATGGTGGGTGTCGTACCGGCAAGCGGTGCGAGATCGCAAGGATTGGAGCTATGGCGACGTTCAGACCCAAATATATCACCTTCGACTGCTACGGCACGCTGACCAATTTCGACATGGCCGGCGCGGCGACCCGTGTCTATGGCTCGGAGCTTTCTGCCGCGGCGATGGCAAAGCTCATCAAGGACTTTTCAGCCTATCGCCTGGACGAGGTTCTCGGCGCCTGGAAACCGTACTTCGAGGTGGTGCACAACGCCCTGGAGCGCGCCTGCAAGCGCAATGGTATCGTCTTTCAGCCGGAGCATGCCCAGCGAATCAATGAAGAGATCCACACGTGGGGTCCGCATGCCGACGTCCCGGCTGGTCTGGCCAAGGTTGCCAAAGAGATCCCGCTGGTCATCTTGTCGAACTCAATGGAGAACCTCATCATGTCCAACGTGGAGAAGCTCGGCGCTCCCTTCCACATGGTCATCACGGCCGAGGAGACTGGCGCCTACAAGCCGCACATGAAAGGCTTCGAATACATGCTCGACAAGCTGGGCTGCGGCCCGGAAGATATCACTCACGTCTCCTCCTCGTTCCGCTACGATCTGATGACGGCCTACGATCTGGGTATCAAGAGCAAGGTATGGGTGAACCGCGGTCACGAGCCGGCGAACCCCTTCTATGAATACACCGAGGTCTCCGGCATCGGTGGCTTGGCTGCCGCAGTCGGCCTGGAGCCTCTTCGCAAAAGCGCCTGAGCGCAGTTCTTTCGGGATCTCTCGCGGCACTTCAGTAATAGAGATCTGCGCTGGTCAAGGAAAAGGGGGCGGTTCAAACCGCCCCCTTTCTTATTTCAGATGCGATGGACGCTCAGCCCAAGCCGCCAACATGGAGAGCCTTGCTCTCGAGATATTCTTCGATCCCGAGCTGAGATCCCTCGCGTCCCAGTCCCGACTGTTTGACACCGCCGAAAGGCGCGACCTCCGTCGAGATCAGGCCGGTGTTCAGGCCGATCATGCCGAACTCCAGCGCTTCGGCAACACGCCAGGAACGCTTCAGGTTTTCAGTGTAGAAATACGCCGCAAGACCGAAGGGCGTACCGTTTGCGATCGCTATCGCCTCGTCCTCCGTCTCGAACCGGAAAAGCGGCGCGACCGGCCCGAAGGTCTCCTCCGAAGCCAGTAGCATCTCAGTCGTCGCGCCGCCGAGCACGAGGGGCCGGACATATTGCCGACCTTCCGGCACCGCCTCACTCTCCGAGATGATCTTTGCGCCCTTGTCCAGGGCATCCACGACGTGCCGCCTGATCTTTTCGATCGCCGCGCCATTGATCATCGGCCCAATCGCGACTCCTTCTTCCGTACCGGCGCCGACCTTCATTTTCGCGACCTTGCTGGCGAGCTTCTGTGCAAAGGTATCGTAGATGCCTGATTGCACGAGAATGCGATTGCAGCAGACGCATGTCTGTCCGCCGTTACGGAATTTAGATGCAATTGCGCCCTCCACGGCGCTGTCGATATCGGCATCGTCGAAGGCGATGAACGGCGCATTGCCGCCGAGCTCGAGGCTGAGCCGCTTGATGCTGTCGGCGGCACCTTTCATTAGCAGCGCGCCGACGCGAGTCGATCCCGTGAACGAGATCTTGCGGACGGTCTCATTGGCCATCAGCTCCTTGCCAATGTCCGCCGGCATGCCCGTCACGATGTTGATCACGCCAGGTGGAATTCCTGCCCGCTCCGCCAACACACCGATCGCGAGGGCCGAGAACGGTGTGAATTCAGAGGGCTTGATGACGACGGTGCAGCCCGCGGCCAGCGCGGGTGCCACCTTGCGTGTAATCATCGCGTTGGGGAAATTCCAGGGCGTAATGATCCCGCAGACGCCGACTGGCTCTTTTAAAACCAGAATGCGGCGATCGATCGTGGGTGACGGGATCGTCGATCCGTTGATCCGGCGCGCCTCTTCCGCAAACCATTTGACGAAGGAGGCCCCATAGCGGATTTCGCCGAGCGATTCCGCCAAGGGCTTGCCCTGCTCCAACGTCAGCAACAGCGCGAGGTCCTGCTCGTGGCGCCGCATGAGGTCATACCAGCGCTCCAGCAGAACTGCACGTTCAGCATGAGCCGTGGTCTTCCAATGCTTGAACGCGTCAGCCGCAGCGTTGATGGCGGCCCTGGTCTCCTCGCACCCCATATCGGGGATGGTGCCGAGAACTTGCTGGCTAGCAGGATCGATGACATCAACCGTCGCCTTCGCACTCGCGTCGCGCCAGTGGCCGCCGATCAGTGCCTGCTGGCGAAACAGATCCTCGTCTTTCAATGCAACCATGTATTTGTTCCCTTGCTCTTCGGGGTCAAACCGCCATCACTGCCGGATATGTGATTGGCGAGACAAAGCCGTCTCATACAGCACCGCGCGCCGCATATTTCATCGAGAAGGAAGCGTCTGGCCGCGTTGAATCCGGTCAGATGGGATCTCGAAAGTCGATTGTTCTGGCCGTCGTTTAGTGAGGCCGCAGTCAGGCATCGTGCTCAGTCATAGTGGCAGACATAGATCTTCCGCACGGTCTCGATCGTGCGCCAGACGCCTACAAAGCCCGGCTTCATCACAAAGCTGTCGCCGGCGCGGAACGTCTTCGTCTCACCACCTTTTTCCTCGATTTCGATACGACCCGAGATGATATGGCAGAACTCGAAGGTGGTGCCCTTGATGGAATGGGTCTCGCCGGGGGTTGCCTCCCAGACGCCAGTCAGCACCTTCTCGCCTTTCGAGGCGTCCTGCGCCCAGGTCTTGAAGGACGGATTGCCCGAAATGAGCCGTTCCGGAGCCGGCACGGCCTTCTTCGGTGCGAAGTCCGGATTCGTGTCGATGGCAATCAGAAGTGACATGGCATCTTTCCTGTTAGTAGCCGAGCGTTCGATCGACGAGGCCGATCGGATTTCGTCCGGCGTGATGGCGCCGGATGTTCTGTATGACGGATTGCGCGGCCGTATGCGGTTGCGTCACGGACGCGATATGCGGCGTGATGATCACCCTCGGATGCGACCAGAGCGCGTGGTCTTCCGGCAGCGGCTCGGGATCGGTCACGTCGAGCATCGCTGCGGCCAGACGCCCGCTATCGAGCGCTTCGATGAGTGCGCCCTGGTCAAGCTGCGGACCGCGGCCGACATGCAGCAGCCTTGCTCCGGCCGGCAGGAGAGAGAACAGCTGTGCGTTCAGGATGCCGCTTGTTTGCTCCGTCAGGGGCAGAAGACAGACCAGAACGTCCGTTGCTTTCAGAAACTCGCCAAGCTGACCATCGCCGTGGAAGCAGGAGACACTCTCGATCTTCTTGTTGCTGCGGCTCCACGCGGCAAGCGGAAATCCAAACGGCTTCAGACAATCAATCGCGGCTTGCGCCAACATGCCGAGGCCCAGAAAGCCGACGCGCCGATCGGCCGCCTGCGGCGTTGCAAGAGCCTGCCATAGGCTTCTTCGCTGCTGCTCCCGATAGGCAAGCATCTCGCGATGGAGTGTCAGCACCCCAAGCACGACGTACTCCTGCATCATGCGTATGATGCCATCCTCGACCATGCGCACGAGCTTGACGCGGTCGGGTATGGTCTCCGGCTTGAATTGATCGACCCCCGCACCGATGGAAAAGAGCA
This sequence comes from Bradyrhizobium sp. 154, assembly GCF_023073875.1. Lineage (NCBI taxonomy): Bacteria > Pseudomonadati > Pseudomonadota > Alphaproteobacteria > Hyphomicrobiales > Nitrobacteraceae > Bradyrhizobium > Bradyrhizobium sp. 154. The sequence goes on along the minus strand of NZ_JADPKG010000117.1, from coordinate 48,499 downwards.
TCTCCAGATTTCGAAAGCGCGAGAGATCGTCGGGCACGTTCCAGGTTAGTAGGTACCGTACCTCTTCCGGCTCGAAGGATTCGCTGGAATGATAGAATTCGAGATCAGGGAGCTCGCGCGCAAAGACCTGCCGGAAAATAGCCGCCCGAGCAGCATCGGAATTGAAAAGGAACGCCATTGACGTGGTCCTCTCAGGTCCTCGCCCGGGATGCGGCGCGTTGAGAGCGGCCTGGCCCGCCACCGAGGGCTGGAAAGGCGGCGAGCCCTCCAGCGAAGCCTACAACGTTCACGGGGGCTCACCCTGTCTGCTGTTGCTGGCTATCGATAGGCCGCAACCAGTAGCTTTCCCTGCTGAATCGAGTTGCACTGGCGGCGGATCATTCCGAATACCGCGTGCCAAACAGGTGAAACCTGCTGGCCTTCTGCGCTATGCTGCTGCAAAAGAGGGCTTGTGCGGCACGCAGCAGAAGGCCGGCGGGAGATAGGCCGCGGGCTTTGAGCCCCGCGAAGGAATGGATGAGCTGAATGGGACGAACGGTACGCGTGAAGTCCTTTGAACTGGTGGCCAAGGACATCAATGACGTTGATGTGAAGCTGCTCCACGCGCTTTCGATCGGAGTCGGCTGGCCGCATCGCCCCAAGGACTGGGATTTCCTACGCCGCGCCGGCCACGGTATCGTCGCCGTTGATGGCATAGACCGCGTTTTCGGCAGCGCGATGTGGTTCCCTTATAGTCAGGAATTCGCGACGATTGGCCTAGTGATCACATCGCCCCGAACCCAGGCACAAGGTACTGGCCGCTGGCTCATGGAGCAGGTTTTCGAGCGGTGTGGCGACCGGAATTTAGCCCTCAACTCAACCCATGCCGCCTATCATCTATATCTGTCGCTGGGGTTCACGAAGGAAGCCACCGTATATCTGTGGCAAGGAGAAATCGTCTCACCACCTCCGCCGGTGCCGGCTCTGGTCGGTGAAGTGAGCTCGCTGTCCACGGCGAACATCGGCGAGATCGCGGCACTGGATGAACGCGCGTTCGGAACTAGCAGGCAGAGGCTGCTCGCATTGCTTTCTGAAGGTGCGTCAATCTCCGTCTTGCGCCGCGGCGGAGAGGCCGTCGGTTTTTCCATGAAACGCGGATTCGGGCGCGGTCATGTGATCGGCCCGATCGTCGCCAGCAATGATTGTGACGCGATCCATCTCACCGCTGTGCATCTTAAGGATCTCGCGGGACAATTCGTCCGCGTCGATACGCGGGAGCAGACGGGTCTGTTTGCCGACTTCCTCCAACAGAGCCGCCTCGGAATGACCGAGACCGTCACAACGATGTCTAAGGGCCGGCGATTCCTGAACCGCAAGGAAAATGAACCGTGGGTCTACGGGCTAGCCGGTCACGCGTTGAGCTGAGGCTATGAAGCGATGCTCCGTGAGGACCGTGCCATGGGCAGTGGACAGATCAAGGCGGATCACTGTTCCGCAGTGAGCGGCTCGCGAAATACGATCGCCTACTCGAAATCGAGCGCGAGCTTGGCGCTGGGACCGTTTACCAAAGTCCATTTCCGAACGCCTGAAAGCAGGGCGAATGCAGCTATAGTGCTGCCTGCGAGTTGCGATTCGTCCTTTTGGGCGAGATAGCGATGCCTGTGCGGCTGGGCCTGTTTGCTTCGAACTGCTCGCGTGCAAGACCGATCAGACGAGCGAGCGTCTTGAGGGCCTGATCTGCGCGGATTGAAATGACGTAAGTGGCAGTGATCGGAATTTCTTCGTTCTCTTTCCTCATGAATGAAATCCTAAAAATCGCCAAGATAAGCCGTGCTCGGCCGGCACGCGTTATGTTTTCTGGATTCGGATGGCCAAGCTCAGCGCAGCCGGAGCAGTAATGTCTGCAACCGTGACGAAGCGATGAGTGTGGTTGCGGGTTGATTTGAACCTGTGGGCTAAGCCGTTGATGTTATTGGGCTCGATTTCAGACAAAAAATAACCCCAGCAAGTCCTTCAGACTGCTGAGGTTATTTGCCAACTTGGTTGCGGGGAGGCGCAACCACCGATACCGACATTCCGTTCGGGTTGCGATCTAACCGACGGGCCGATCGTCACATTTCGCATCCGACCTCAATCGCTCGAGTTCCGTGCGCCACGTCCGTCCACCGACCCACGCTCGGAAGCTGCAGTTTGCGCGGCGACTAAGGGTAACATCACGGAACTAGCGCGACGGCTGCTGTCGCGCAATTCACTTAATTGCTGTCGCTTCGAACGACCGGATACAATGGAGGCGGTGCGGCGAGAGTGGAGTCAACCTCCGTTGGTAACTAACGCATTGTCGAGATCACCAGACCAAAACATACCCTTTGAGCTACAGCCGAAAATGGGTCTCGTCTCCAACAAAAAGCCTGCTCCGCCAATGACCCGTCATCGATAACAATGCCATCAAACGGCTCGCTGAAACCGAGGCATTCTTGAACGGCCTTGCGATGCGTAGGATGCTTGTGCCGCGTTCAGACAGATGGAGCAAGGAAGTGCTCGAACAGCATGCGCGGGAGGATCAGTCCGAACGTCATGGCCATGATGATCAGAAATGCCGTTGCGCAGCTCGTAGCTATGCTTGTGAGCAGAGCCACTGGCGCGCTCGGCCCGATCGAGACCAATTCGACAACGCCTGCGGCCGCGTTGAACAGGAAAAAGCCGGGTATCATCGAGACAACGGCAGAGAAAGCGAGAGCTGCAAAGGGCAGACGCAGACGATCGACGAGCGGCGTTGCGATGACGCTAACCAGCATACAGGCCACTAGCGCCCCAGTCACGGCGCTTCCTCCCGCGACGGTGATCAGTGCCCAGCGTGCGGCGTGGGCGAGCATGCCTGCGGCGATCGGGAACGCCAACAGACGCCACGGCATTGAGAAAAACGTGCCGAATGAGGCGACGGCGCATCCTGCCGCAATCACGTCCATGACCAGAGGCACCGGCGGAGATGGTTCGCCTATCGGGAGATTTGTGCCGACGGCCGCGAACCCGAACAGGAGGCCGGCGCTAATCAGGATCACGATCACGGCGGCGTAAGTTAATCGCGCGATTCCCAGCGCGATGCGCGTACGAGCGAGGTCGATAGCACCGTTGAGGATATGCGGGCCGGGGACTAGCACCATGCAGGGGCAGAGAGCGACCAGCGTTATTGCGTTTGATGTCTGGAGGCGGCCGGCAACAGCAGCCACGACACCGGCTATAAACGCGGCGCAAAGAGGCTGGATCAGTGGATTGGTACTGAAGCCGGAGAGCCCGCGGCGGGCGAGTGCGCCGATGGTGGCGCTGGCCACGATCAGCAGCAGGCTCGTCACGTCGAGAGCGCCATAAATGATGCCAAGCGAAGCCGCGCCAATGGCTGCGAACAAAGTGAAACGTGGCGTGGAAGCTGGCGGCAGGCGGCCAGCCGACATGAGCGCGGATTGCGCTATCTCCGCGGGCAACGTTCCGTCGCAGACCTGATCCACCACCCTCGTGACGGCCAGCACCCTGCCCATATCGACGCCCAGTGGCTTGGCTGGGACGATTTGAAAGACGGCTGCGCCGTCGATTTCGACGATAAGTTCGCCCCAGTAAGGCAGCACCTTTACCGCCACGCCGAGCGCGCGCCCAAGCCGCTCGGCGACCGTAATCGTCCGTTCTGTGGTCTGCCCGTGAGCGAACAGGAGCGTGGCTGCCAGCGCGGTGGTCTTCAATGCCGCCCGCAAGTCAGCGGCTCGGCGCCCGTTGCTTCGCCCTTTTTATCGGTCAATTGCGTTGAGCGGTCCAATAGCCCGAGCATAGCGAACTCCCCGCGCGGCCGCTCCACCTGCCGTGGCCGGTGGCTCCGGCGAGCTTTCCAGATCCCGAGGCGTGCTTGTCATGTACTGCAACTGACGCGTGAACCGCCCCCGATCTTGCCACATATCCTCTGAATTTCAGAAGATTCGGATGCGAGACGATCCCGTCTGAAACATTGACGGTGAAAGTGTAACTTGGATCGCAAGCGCCTCTTTGTGTCACGAAGACGAGATCCCAAGATCCGTCATAGGATGACCGGGCGTGTGCGACAGATGCCAGGGTCATAAGGCAAAGGCCTACAACCTTCCAAAGCGAAGGCGTCTTCATAATGCTTCTCCGTTAGCAAGAGCCAGCAGCAGGGACTGCGGATCGCATCGCGCCAGGGCGCATGTGCGAGAGCTCGTTCGGCATTCGATATTTGTGAAGAATTGCTCATTTGGGCTTAGCTATCGTGCCGTCCAGCCGCCGTCGACGGAGATCGCTGTTCCCGTGATCTGGTCCGCCGCAGGTGAACACAGAAAGGCCACGGTGCCTCCAAGCTGCTCCGGGGAGACAAAATCGAGAGACGGTTGCTTCTCCGACAGCAGTTCCTCGGCGGCTTGCTTTTGACTGATGCCGCGTTGCGCAGCCATGTCGCTGATCTGCTTTTCGACCAGAGGCGTTCGCACCCAGCCGGGACAGACAGCATTGCAAGTAACGCCGCTTCCCGCCGTCTCCAGGCCAACCACCTTGGTCAAGCCGACCAGCCCGTGCTTGGCCGCGACGTAAGCGGCTTTATGCGTTGAAGCGACGAGGCCATGGGTTGAGGCAATGTTGACGATCCGCCCCCAACCCTGTTTTTTCATATGAGGCACCGCTATTGCGATACCGTGGAACGCCGCCGATAGATTGATTCCCAGGATTGCATCCCACTTGGCGGCCGGGAACTCATCGACCGGCGCGGTGAACTGGACGCCGGCATTGTTGACGAGGATGTCGAGGCGGCCGAATTTCTCGACCGTCGCGGCGATCAATCCGCGCACGGCATCTGCCTTCGACATGTCGGCACCGTCGTAGACGGCGCGCACGCCGTGGTCGTGTTCGATCCCCTTGCGGATTGCCTCGATCTCGCTCGCGTCGCCGAAACCGTTCAACACAAGGTCGGCGCCAAGCCGGGCCAGTTCTCGGGCAATTCCCAGCCCAATGCCGCTGGTCGATCCGGTGACGATTGCCACCTTCTCCTTCAACATGGGAATTCCGTTCAACGCTTGGTCGAAGTTCATACGGGGGTTCATGGTCGTTGCTCCTTAGGTGCGGGTTGAAAATGATGATCAGTGGGCGCCGCCGGCATCGAGCTGGCCGGGCTTCTTCAGCATCATGGAAGCAGCAAGTGCGACGATCAGCGCGGCACCCAGCAGCAAGAACAGGTCGCTGAATGCCAGGATGAACGCCTGCTTCTGCACGATCTTTCCGATCGCGACATAGGCCCGACGGGCGGCATCGATGCGATCGATCACACCGTGGCTCATGAAATATTGCGTCAGCTTCTCGACTCTTGCCTGCGTCGCTTGCTCCAGCATGGAAACTGACTGCATCAGCACATTGGAATGATATTGCTCGCGCTTCGTAAGGAGCGTCTGCAACAACGCGATACCGAAGGCACCACCGAGGTTGCGCATCATGTTGAAAAGGCCCGAGGCCGAGCCGGCATTCTCCGCCTCGATGCCGGCGGTAGCGACAGCTGACAGTGGCGCAAACACCAGCGCCTGGCCGAAGGCGCGGACGACGTTCGGCCAGAACAGCTGATCGGTCGCGTAATCGTTCGTCATGTGGATGTTCATGAAGTTGGAGGCGGCGAACAGCGCGAAGCCGATGCCGATGATGATTCGAGCGTCTAAGCGCTGCATCAGCCGCGGCACCAGTGGGATCAGCAACAGTTGCGGAAAGCCGGTCCATGCCAATACCATGCCGATCTGTTCGGCGTTGTAGCCCTGGATGCGCGACAGATAGACCGGCAGGATGAACACCGAGCCATACAGCGCGATGCCGAGCAGGAAGTTGGCGAGAATGCCGAAGCCGAAATTGCGGCGAACCAGCAGGCGCAGGTTCAACAGCGGCTTCCTGGCGGTCAGTTCGATCCAAAGGAAAGCCGACAGTGCGACTGCGGCGACGATCGACAGCCTGACGATGAAAGGTGAACCGAACCAGTCTTCCTTGTTGCCTTCTTCCAACACGGTCTGCAGCGCGCCGAGACCAATGGCCATAGTGGCGATGCCGAACCAGTCGCCCTCGCGCAGCAAGGCAAGATTAATCGGCTTGGATTCAAGAGAGAACCACAACATGCCGATCATCAGTGCGCCCGGCACCAGATTGACATAGAAGATATATTCCCAGCCCCAGTTCTCAGTGAGATACCCGCCGATGGTCGGTCCGATCGCGGGTGCAAAGGTCGCGGAAATAGCAAACATCGCAAGGCCAATCGGTTGCTTCGTCTTCGGCAGCAGCGTGATGATCAGCGTGAAGGCCATTGGGATCAGCACGCCGCCTGAAAAGCCCTGCACCGCGCGCAGTACGATCATCTGCGACAGGTTTTGCGCGAGCGCACAAGCCACCGAGAACACCATGAACAGGGAGGCGTTGGTCAGCAGGTAGATGCGGATCGAAAACACCTGGGCAAGCCAGCCGCTCAGCGGGATCACGACGATCTCGGCGATCAGATAGGAGGTCGAGATCCAGCCGCCGTCATCAATGCCGGCACCAATCGCGCCCTGAATGTCGGCCAGCGAAGCGTTGACGATCTGTATGTTCAGCACCGCCATGAAGGCTCCGAGGGTGGCACCAACCACCGCAATCCAAGTCGTGGGGGAGACGGGCGCCTCCATGACTTCGGCGGCGGGCCTGTGATCGCTGGCCGGGACATCGTCGATGGTTGTTTGCGGGGCGGTCATGGTGATTCATCGTCGCGTGCGAGGGAGATTGTTTTCGTGGCCGTTTAGCTGCGGGGCTCGCCGCCGCGTGACGCGGGGCGCTTTGCAGCTTCACGCTCGGCGACGACCGTGGCCTTGGTGTTGACGGTCGGCTGGGCCGACATGCCGGGGCGGAGCAGGCCAGCCAAGTTGTTGTCGTCGAGCACGATCTTCACCGGCACGCGCTGCACGATCTTGGTGAAGTTGCCGGTGGCATTGTCGGGCGGCAGCAGCGCGAATTCGAGGCCGCTGGCCGGCGACAGGCTGTCGACATGACCGCGCAGTCTGGTGGCGTGGAAACTGTCGATGGTCAGCTCAACCGGCTGGCCGCTGCGCACATGGGTGAGCTGGGTCTCCTTGAAATTGGCGACTACATAAACTGCATCGAGCGGCACCACGGCCATCAACTGTGTACCCGCCTGCACGAACTGTCCGACCCGGAGCGAGCGCGCACCGACCGTGCCGTCGACCGGCGCGGTGACGGCGGTGTAGGAAAGATTTAAGGCTGCCTGCTGCTCCACCGCACTGGCACGATCGCGCTGCGCGACCGCCTGCGCCCGCTGGGTGGTGAGCACGTCGACCTTGCGCTCGGCGGCCAGCAAGCCGGCGTTCGCGCGCTGCAATTGCGCATTGCTGGCGCGCAGCGCCGCGTCTGTCTGCTGGGCGCGCTGCACCGTGCCGGAACCGGTCTTCATCAGGCCGTCATACCGGGACTGCTCTTCCTCGGCGAACTTCAGATTGGCCTCGGCAGCGGCGACATCAGCCGTGCCTTGCTCGATGATCGGCTGTTGCAGGGCTATCTGGGCGTCGAGATTGCGCACCGCCGCTTCCGCCGCGGCGACGTCAGCCCGGGCCTGGCTGAGCGCCGCGCGAAAATCGCGATCGTCGATCTTCGCCAGCAATTGACCGGCTGTCACCGGCTGGTTGTCGTTTACCAGCACCTGCGCGATGTAGCCGGAGACCTTCGGCGCTATGATTGTCGAGTCGGCTTTGACATAGGCATCGTCGGTCGTTTCCAGGTAGCGGCCGGAGGTGAGGTAGTAATGGCCGAAGCCGGCGGCCGCAGCGACGCCGAGCGCCACGGCAAGAGCCAACGCTGCGCGTTTGATGTGCTGCCCCGACGGGCGAAGGCCCGTTTTGGCTTTCTGCTCGGGAGCATAGGAGAGTGTCGACATGGCTTTTTCCGTCTGTAACACTCAATCGCAGCGGTGGATGTCATGGGTGACGATGCCGAGCTCGGGAGGCGGCGGGTCGAGGCGCCGCCCGTCGGCCAGCGTGCGGCGGATGTCTTCCAGCCCGCTCTGCCAATGGGTGCGCATTGCGCTCAGGCCGAACTCGTAATCCCGCGAATGGCCTTCATGGAGCTTGGCCTGATAGATCAGGTGGATGATGTTGTAGGAGCGATGGCGTGCGAGATCAGCGATGGCGCGGATTTCCGGATCCTGCCTTGCGCTTTCCGGCAGTTTCTCGATCGTTCGCTGCAATGCTTGACGCATCTTCTGCATCCGCAGCACCTGGTCGGTGACGGCTCGTGTGCGGCTCGAATACTGGATGTCCTTCTGACGGCTCGACACTTCCATCATGTCGTAAGGAACCCGGCCCTTGGCCGACCAGAGGTCGACCTGGAATGTCAGCGTGTCGCTTGGTTCCCCGGAGAGCACGCGTGAAAGAGGCGTATTTGAGACTACGCCGCCATCCCAATAGTGCTCGCCTTCGATTTCGACGGCAGGGAATCCTGGCGGCAGCGCGCCTGAAGCCATGAAGTGCTTCGGCCCCAGTCGGCGTTCGGCGGTGTCGAAATAGGTCAGGTTGCCGGTGCGGACGTTGACCGCACCGACGCTGACGCGCACCTCGCCGGAGTTCAACCGATCGAAGTCGACGAGCCGCTCGAGCGTCCGGTGCAATGGCGCCGTGTCGTAGAAGCTGGTCGCGGCATCGCCCGAGAACGGCGACCAGAGCGGCGGCGGGAAGCGCGGCTTGAAGAAGCCGGGCTGGCCCTGGGCCAAGGCCCTCGTCGCGGCCAGCGCGTTGCGGATCGAACTGATGTCGAAGGTAAAGGGCAAGGCATTGGCCAGCCCTTCGCCGGCGGGCCACTCGATCGAAAAGGCACAGATCGTCTCCCAGAACTCGCGCAGCCGATCCACGCGTTCGCCTTCAGGCGAGCCGGCGATGATGGCGGCGTTGAGTGCGCCGATCGAGATGCCGGCCAGCCAGTTCGGCCGGATGCCAGCCTCGTGCATGCCCTCATAGACTCCGGCCTGGTAGGCTCCGAGCGCACCGCCACCCTGCAGCACCAGGGCGACGACATCGTACGGCAACAGCTTGGTTTCCAGCGCCACAGGACTGATTTGCTCGCGCGTCACCTTCAGCATGTTCGAAACTCCTGATCCCGTGACTGATCCGATCAACCAGCGTTCGCTTCGATGAGTGTCTCGGATTTGGATGGGGATCGTTGTGCGGGCACGCCTGGCGACAGGTAGTCGTGGACCACGGTGCCGAGCCCGAGGGTCAAGTCGGCAACGATGTGTTTGGCCGACAGCACTTGAAGGACAGGCAGCTCGGCGACCGGGGCCAGGGCATGCGAATACAGGTCCAGTGCTGCCGGCCCGGTCCATGCACCCTTCACGGTGATGTCTTCGAGGTGGAAGCGCACGAGCTCGCACACGCGCGCCATGCCGTCGACATGCGGGATGATCTTGAGCAGGAAATTGGGCGCGGCGAGCTTCCTGGCTTCCAGTTCAATATCGAGGGCACGGTGCTTGTACCCCATGGTGCCGGTCGCGATGCGGACCGAGCCGTAGTTCAAGGTGCCGACCAGCGTGTCGATCTCGACGGCGAGCTTCGGCTGTGCCAGCTTCTTGGGAAAGCCCCAGAGCTCGCGCCCGCCTGCAATCGGCGGATGATCGTTGAGAAACATCTGATGGGTAAAGCTGCCGGCCTGGCCCTGGTGGGATACCGGGATGACCTGGCCGCTTTCGGTGTAGTCGCCGAAGCCCGTGGAATCCGGCATGCGGATGAATTCGTAGTTCACGACCGGCGCGGTCACCTCGAGCGGTGCTGGCACGACCCGGCGAAGCGCCTCCGGATCTGTCCGGTACTGGATGATGAAGTACTCGCGGTTGATGAAGCGGTACGGGCCGGGTGGAAAGGCCGGGTTTGTCAGTGGCATGGCGAACGCTGTCGCGCGAACGGTCTCTTGCTTCATCATGATAGGCTCCAATTGGTGATGGTGATCGGGCCGTGCTGATCCGTGGCCAGCGCGGCCCGCTTTGCGTAAGGCGCCTACACTTCGCCGACATGCTCCGGATCGGCTGACGCCAGTGCAGCGGCACGCTCGGCGCGTGGCGGATAGATCAATACAGTGTTGATCTGCTGCTTGGTCTTCTTTGCTTCCTCACCGACCAGTTTCAACTTCCGCTCCCAACCAAGCGTGAAAATCGCACCGGCATCTCCTAGGTCGAGAGAGGTGGCGTACGCCTCCTGGTGGTATGGTTTGGTCGGAACTCCCAAGAGCTCGGCGGCAGCGTTGTTGCCGGCAAAGGCGCCCATACGCGTCGCGTGCTGGCAGGACATCAGCGCGTAGTTGCCGAGATCGTCGCATGCTGCGCGAGCGGCATCGCCGGTGGCAAAAACACCAGGCACTGAGGGCACACGCAAATCGCGGTCGACAAGTAGCCGTCCGAAATTATCGCGCTCGGCGGAGATCTGGGCAGTCAGCGGAGCGGCGCGCATGCCCGCCGCCCAGATCACGGTTTCGGCTTCGATGCGTTCGCCGTCGGAAAGCGTGACGCCGGATTTGTCGAGCGACGCGACGCCGGCACCGAGCCGGGCCTCCACACCGAGCTTGCGCAAAGCATCCTCAATGACGGGGCGAGGACCAGGGCCCATATCGGGCGCGATTGCGGCATTCCGTTCGACGATGACGACGCGGGGCTTGATATCCTTGCCAAAAATTGCGCGAAGTCGCGCGGGCATCTCGGTTGCCGTCTCAATGCCGGTGAAACCGCCGCCGGCAACGACAACCGTGTCGCGCCCGTTCTTCGCCGGCCGATCGGCCAGGCTATGCAGGTGGCGGTCGAGGGCGATTGCGTCGTCGAGCTGGTCGACGCTGAAGCCGTGCTCGGCAAGGCCGGGAATATTCGGACGGAACAACCGGCTGCCGGTCGCCACGACCAACCGATCGTAGGAGAGGCTCTTCTTCCCGCCTTTGACGCTTGCGATTTCCACCGTGCGAGACTTGGCATCGATCGTCTCTGCGATGCCTTGCACGTAGACAACGTCGATGGCCTTGAGGACATCTTGCAGAGGTGCCGTCAGCGTCTCTGGCTTCTGTTCGTAGAGCCGTGGGCGAACCACCAGCGTCGGCTCTGGTGCAACCAGCGCGATTTCGAGTTCTTCCGGCGAAGCGCCCTGAATGTCGCGCAGGCGGGCAGCCGAAAGTGCTGCGTACATGCCGGCGAAGCCGGCGCCTATGATAACAAGTCGCATGTGATCTACTCCTGTGGTTGATGTTCGGGCATACGCGCGGTGCTGGCGCCTCGCGAAGACGTGAAACGAAATCGTCAGTTCTTAGGGAGAGGAACAGCTCGCCATCGACGATGCTCGCCGTGACCCGCCGTTGGGAAAGAAAAGCGGCTCATGGGCGTTCGGGCGTCCCCAGTCGGCGTAGGGAAGCGGGGCGCGATCGTTGATCATGATGGACGTTGCCGGATTGGTCCTTTTCAGGAATTGTGTCGGAATTTTCACCTCTTCGCCGGTTGCTGAGGTGAAGCGAATTGCCAATGAAAGTCCGTACATGATTGTGGTTGCGACGAGTCTCCTTCGCGGCGCGATTGCAAGGACAGTGACGAAGGTCTTCGAAGTCATCGTTTGTCTCCGTCTGTTGGAAGCGTGGGCGACCCTGATCATCTACCGGACCGGAATTGCAACTGCGCCAGAGCGATTGCGGCACCTGCAGAGAGATTGCTACTATCGCGTGCGCCTTCGCCAATCGCTCGGGGTTTCGCCGGTCAGTTTCTTGAACGCCGCGGTGAACGCAGTTTGGGAAGCGTAGCCAAGCTGCACCGCCACCGACACGATCGACCTGTCGGTATCGCGCAGCATGTTCATGGCCTGCTCGAGCCGATGCTGGCGCAGCCAAGCATGAGGCGAAAGCCCGGTGCTTTCCTTGAAAGCACGACAGAAGTGGAAGCGGGACAGGCCGGCATCGGAAGCAAGTGCTGCAAGAGAGACGTCAGCATCGCTGTCCGAGCGCAAGCGTTCGATCGCGCGGCGCAGAGCATGGGGAGCCAGCCCGCCCATGGTTGGCTCAAAGGAGGTTGGCACGCCAGTATGCGCAGCCAGGATGCGCGTAGCCAAGAGATCCATGAGTCGCTGCCTGAACAGGGCGTCCAGGACCGCATTGCCCTCCAACACATCCGCGGCGCTCATCAGCAATCCGGACGTGACGCGGTCGGAATGCCCGGTCCGCTCCAGAAGATCGCCGGGGATGGGCGCGTCGGCTTCGCGGGCAACGCGTTCGAGCGTTGTATGCGGAAGATAGAGCTGGATGACATCGACAGGGCCGGGAATATCCCATCTGGCGCTCGAACCTGCCGGAATGATCGTCACAACTCCGGAACGCGCCGTTCCAATCGCAACCGATTTTCCCGCGCGCCGCTCCAGGCGCTGAACACCTGTAGGATAAGTCATGATGACGTGGTCGGTCATGGGCTCGACCACGTCGTGCAGTGCCCCGTGCTTCCAATGCGCAATGCCGCCATTGAAAGGGTCCGAAGCCATCTGGAGCGGTGCGGTCTTGAGGATGCGCGCCATCTCCACATCGGCCGCGCGCCGCTCGGCAACCCGCGAGCCGCTGAGGCGCGCACTCGGTGCGGCAAGCAGAGCCGCCAAAGGATCGTGCAGGATCGGCTTATTCATGGAGTTGTCCTCGCGTTCGCTGGGCACTTCGTCAACTGCGCGATTATTGCCAACTCACGCGCCGCCGCCATTCGCTCGGCGTTTTGCCGCTCAATCGCCCGAACGCGGCGGCGAAGGCCGTTTGCGACGCATAGCCAAGCTCGGCCGCAACCTGGGCGATCGATGCGTCAGTATCGCGAAGCAAGTTCATGGCCTGATCGAGCCGATGTTGGCGTAGCCAGACGTGAGGTGACGGCCCGGTGCTTTCTTTGAAGGGGCGGCAGAAGTGGAAGCGCGACAGGCCGGCATCGGAGGCGAAGGCATCGAGGGAGACGTCGGCGTCGCTGTCCGAGCGCAAGCGTTCGATGGCACCGGCTAGGACCTTCGGCGAAAGCCCACCCATGATCGGCTGGCACGTGGTTGGCGAGCTGCTGTGCGCAGCGAGGCGCATGGCCTTCCAGTGGGCAATCCCGGCACTGGAGGAGTCCAATGCCACACGAAATGGTGCGCTCCCGAGCACCCGTGCCATCTCCACATCTGCAGCACGCCGGTGGGCATTTGGCCCACTGTCCGGCTGCGTCTCGGACGCGGCTGATAGAGTTTCCGACGGATCGCGGAAGGTTAGCTTGCTCATCGATTTGTGCTCACCTTGGCGCGCCATGCGTCAGAACCATGAAGCGCGACATTGTTACCTCTGTGGTGGCAACAATGACGACAAGTGCCGTCCGATGGAATTGTCCAGCAGGTCTGGTCTGTCAGGTTCGGCGGATAGATCGACCTGTACGTTGGGATAGGTGTCGGCGGGAGCGCGCAATTGCGTCCGCAAACGAAGCGGAAGCCTACGAATATTCCTGGCGAACGAATTCGCCCGTGCGGAAATCGAGCCCGACGAGCGTCGGGGCAGCGACAAACGAAAGCAGGCGCCGACGCCTGGCTATTCGAACCCGAAATGCGGCGGTCGTGTGCGGCAATGGTCGACTGGCAAATCGCAAGTCAGATGCCTATTCACGCTTCCTTGGTCCTGAAGAAGCTGTCAAAGACGGATCGAGATTCGCGGATGGAATGCCCGGTCCATTGCCAAAGAAGGAAAAGACGCCCAGCCTCTTCATCGAGCGACGCCTCGATGTCGATCCGGCATTTGCTCCTGTGTGATCGACTGGACGCTGTTGACCAGCAGGTTGATGATCACTTGCTGCAACTGAATCAAGCGGCCCACGCGGGGAAGCGGGGAGCCAAGTGTCGTCAACACAGCGATCCACTTCGAGTAAGATTGCACGAGGTTTGGAGGCTCAACACGCAGTCAGTCCTGGCTGTTCGAGTTGACAGGAATTGTGAACTGAAACGCCGCACCTTTTGGTACGTTTGCGGTCGCCCACAATCGGCCTCCATGATGCTCGACAATCGAACGGCAGATGGATAGTCCCATCCCTAGGCCACTCGACTTCGTCGTATAAAATGCCTCGAAGGCTCGCTCAATAGCGTCTTCTGATAGACCCGGGCCAGAGTCTCGCACCGAAACGAGAACAGAGTCAGCTTCAGCCTCGGTGCTGATTAGCAGTTCCCGGCGGTCGTCGCTCATTTGGCTCATCGCCTCGATTGCATTTACGATCAAGTTCAGCATCACTTGTTGAATCTGGACCCGACTGCCTTGAATGTCAGGTAAACCCTCCGCCAGTTGAGTCCGCACTTGAACGTCGTTTTTCAAGGCCTCCCCGCGCGTCAATCCGATGACTCCCGAAATGGCTTCATTGACCTCCAAGCGGTCCTTTTGCACGGGCTCCTTCCTAACCAACGCATGCGTCCGGTCGACAACTTCACTGACACGCATGCCGTTCATTACAGCTCGGTCTATTGCCTTTTTCGCCCCCTCAACATCTGGCTGCTGGCGACTGAGGAAGCGCTGAGCGATTTGGGTATTCAGAAGCGTGGCCGTTATCGGTTGCTTGACCTCATGCGTAATAGACGCCGTGAGTTGGCCCAATGTTGCCAGCCGATTGGCATGGGCCAATTCCATCTGCATGTTGCGGAATCGCCGCTCGCTCTCACGCGCTTCTGTTTCTGCCCGCTTGCGCTCGGTTAAATCGAGCACAAACGCGACGCCTTGGTCCTCTGTCCCTTCAAGGCTTGCGACGCCGACCAACACTGGAACATGGCTGCCATCCTTCCGGATATACTCCTTTTCAAAGGGCTGCACGGCCTGCTTGTTCTTTAGCTTGGATATCGTCAGCGCATCGCGATCGCGCAATTCAGGAGGTGTCATGTCCGTCCAGTTCACTCGACCGGACAGGAGATCGTTCTGATCATACCCAACTATGCGGAGAAACTCACTATTGGCATCAAGAATCTGACCCTTCACGTCCCAGGTGACGATGCCGATGATGTTAGCATCGACGAGGTGACGGATTTTTGCCTCACGTCGTTCAATCTCTCGCTGCATGCTTGCAATGGACCTCAGGTCCGCCTGCAGCACGTCACGCCATTGCAACAGCAGTCTGAGATAGAGGTCGCTGTATTCGTTGCTTTTCCTATCGAGAACACAAATCGTTCCAAATATCTCGCCATCGGGCCAACTTATCGGCACGCCGAGGTAAGAGATCATGCCTAATTTGACGTCAGGGTTTGATTTCCACGCCTCATCTTGCAGAGCGTCCGGGACAATCAATGGTCGGCCAGTGTTCATTACTGTCTCACAATAGAGGCCCGTATTGAGACATGCGACCTCGTCCGGTTCGTAAGGATTTCCTTTAGACTCGCTAGACACGAAGACTTTGATATTTGGCGGCTCTACCCTCATGATCAAGGCGGAGGGAACATCTAGAATATCGGCCAGCAGATCCAGGATCTCCTGCCATTTTCGCATGATTTCCGCGGGCACTTGCATACTCTTGAGCATGTCAGTCCGCCTCGACACTATGTCCATTGCGCGCAAATCATCCGACGTGATCCTACTACCTGTGATTTCTAGTTGACGAATTATGTTCTCGGATGCCGGATTCGACAGCTCCATTCCCGGCGGAGACGCCAAGGGCGCTTCGCGTCCGTCTGTTACCGCCTTGTGGACGGGGCTGGCCATCGGAAAAGTCTCTCTCACTCGGCGCCGGATGGAAAGCCAGTCAGCCCCAGGGCGGACTGCAAATGCCGAAGCAACGCGTCAGTTTCTATCGGCTTGGTCAGATAGGCATACGCGCCGTATCGCATGGCGCGCGACCGGGTCGCCGGATTGGTGTCGGCCGTGATGACGATCACCGGCACCCCGGAGGCAATGCTCTGCAGGTGCTGCAGCAGGTCGAGTCCGCTGCGGCCCGGCATGTTCAGATCGGTAATCAGGCAATCGAACTTGCCCGGGACGTATTCCGCCATGAAGGCCTCCGCTCGATCGAAAGTGCGACACGATAGTTCCAGCACCAGAAGGAGATCGGAAAGGGCCTCTCGCACAGCTTCATCGTCATCTACGATCGCTAATAAAGGCGCGTTGGACAACGGGGGCTCTCGCTAGCACGGCCGGATGGCCGTCTCCCTCATCTGATCCATTGCCGGCCTGATCGTAACCATCCTTTGGTCTAGGATGATTTTTCCTCTCGTATCCCCGCAGGCAGCAGTTCCCAGATGCGGATGAGCTGGCCGACCGATGTTGCCTGCATCTTCCTGGTTACGCTGCCGCGGTGCAGTTTGACGGTAACCTCGCTGATGCCGAGATCGAATGCGATCTGCTTGTTAAGGCGGCCCTTTGCGACTTCGCGCAGGACTTCGCGCTCGCGCGGCGTCAACTTTGCGTAGCGGTCGATGTGCTCCTTGACGAGCCGGGCCGCCTTCCTCTGCGAGATATCTTTCTCGATCGCCGCCGCAACCGCGTCGAGGAGCGTCTGATCTCTTACAGGCTTCGTTAGGAAGTCGACCGCTCCCGCCTTGATCGCCTGCACCGACATCGCGATGTCACCGTAACCAGTGAGGAAGATGATCGGACGCGCGTTGCCGTTTACGGCAAGATGTTGCTGGAGGTCCAGCCCGCTTGCTCCTGGCATGCGAACATCGAGGATCAGGCAACCGGGGCGATCTTCAAGATCGGCGTGCAAAAGTTCCCGCGTTGAAGCAAAGCAGGATGCGTCGATTCCCACCGACAGCAGGAGTTCTCGAAGCGCAGACCGGACGTCCTCGTCGTCGTCCACGATCAAGGCGAGTGGGCGATCCGTTTCCATGTCGGCCTTTGCTGAACGGGCGCCCGCCGCGGTCGACCACGCGAACGAAGCGGAGAGCGCGTTTGTCTGCATCGGCATAGGCATTGATCCTTGGCGCTGGACGTGCCCGACGTTCTACCGGAGGAGTCCCGCCAATGTCGTTGGCGGGCTTCCTAAATCTCGCTAATCGCCGGACCTGCTTGTCGCATCAGCGCTCCGCGACCCCGATTAGACGTAGGCCACGGTAATGGCGCTCATGCCCGGCGAGGTAAGTGGGATTGTCGGAGAAAATTCGCGCGCGCAGACTATCGATCGTGAGGCGGTAGCCCCCCATCGCCTCGCACCATGAGTCGAGAGACCTACGTCCCTCCTCGATCCGACCCGCAAGGGCAAGCGAGGCAGCGAGAAAAGTCGCACAATAGACCAAGCTGGGAGCAAGGTTGGTGGCTCGCGCGAAATGCGGAATTGCGAGTTCGTCGCGTCCATGCCAGAAGTCATATTGGCCCAAGAAATGATGCCACAGGCCGACGCCGCGGTCGCGCGGACTAAGGGCAATCGCATGCTGGATTGGTGCCCGCATTTCCTCAAGACGGCCCATCAGCAAATGGACATGGCCTGTATAGGCAAGGGCCTCGGCGTCACACGGATCGAGCGACAAGGCACGACCGAAAGCAATTTGCGCCGCGTCGAAACGGCGCTGACACTCCCGCACGTAGCCACGGCAGAACCAGGCTCGAGGCCAGTCCGGTGCTCGCGCGACAGCCCGCGTCGCCAGTTCGTCAGCCTGCCGCAGCTCGTCACGATCCGCAAGATCACGACTTTGCGCAGTGGCCCTTATGTTCTCTGCGACAATCGCGTAGGCCGACCCTGCCAGAGCCGACGCGTTCGATGGATCGGCAAGGAGCGCACGGTCGAACCATCGCCGTGCCTCGGCGAGATCCTGGGGAACCCACAGCTCGCGATTTAAGGCGCTCCAGCCGCGCAAGGCGCAGTGCTGCGCGCCAGCGCTGTGCGACGCCTCTTCGGATGGGCCCAGGGCGGCTTCCCGGTCTACCAGCTCCACGTTCACCGCGCGTGCCAGCCGGCTTGATATCTCTCCCTCCACCGGGCTGAGGCCGATGGGTCGGTGCTGGAACCGATCCGCCCAAATGGTCGCTCCGGTGGCGGCATCATCGATCATGGTAATGACCTGGACCTCGCCCTCAGCTGGCCGGATGGACGCGCGCAGGACATAGCGGGCATCACCGTCGCCGATGACCACCGCATCGGGCAAACGCGAGAGCTGCACCATGAGATGCCGCCTGACCTCGACTCCAAGCGATCGGGACTGCTCGTCGTCGAGCAGGGTTTGGACGGGCGGTATCAGAATGGAAATGCCGCGGGACTCTAGCTGCGTGGCGACGTGAACCGTCGAACCGCTGGGCACGCTGCTCCCTTGGGCCGGCGCGACCGCGACGGGCATAACGAAGCGATAACCCAGACCGTGCTCAGTTCGAATGTAGTTGTCCGCCTCCCCCCCGTCGCGGAGCACGCGGCGAAGCGCCGCCATGTGTACGGTGAGGTTGTTCTCCGCGACGACCCGGTCACCCCAGACTGCCTGCAGCAGATCGTCCTTGGTGACGAGTTCCCCCGCTCGCCTCAGCATGAACAACAGCAGTTCCGTTGCCCGGGAATTGAGCGGCACCAATTCGCCTTGCTTTTCCAGCCGGCGGCTTAGAGCGTGAAACGCGAAAGGGCCAAAGGCGAAATTGGAGGGTGTCTCCATGAATACCGAACTGATTAGCAAATTTTAGGAATCTATAGCAATGCATCGCGCCTGCATCAACGGAAAATCGGCGCCCGGTGCGCTCGAACCCACCCGAGACGGAGAGTGTAAGATGGTCGAAAATGATGTGTGGATCAGGTCCATGGTGCGCCAGGACATGCCCGAGCTGCTGCGGCTGATGGAGGGCGTTGTCAAGTTCGAGCGCGGCACGGACTTCCGACTCACCGAGGCCGAACTGCTGCACCGCGGCTTCGGCGAACGTCCTGAATTCGGCGCCTTCGTCGCCGACCGCGGCGACAGCAGGCTCGCCGGCATGGCAGTGCACTACGAGATTCCTCTCATGCACACGCTGCGGCCGCTGCTCATGATGAAGTGGCTTTTCGTGGACCCGGATGTGCGCGGCCGCGGGATCGGCCGACGACTAATGGGGCGCATGGCGCGCCATGCGATGGATATAGGGCACGAAAAATTCTGCTGGTTCGTGCTGAAGGATAACGCACCGGCCCAGGCTTTCTACAAGAGCGTCGACGCGACCCCCGATCCGGACTGGGATCGTTGGCAATTAGGACCGGAGGCAATCACCCACTTGGCCGCCCATGGCTAGCGGCGTGAACTCGTCAACGCGACGAGTACGCGCGGGCACGCCACGTTGAAGGTCACGAACCTCATATCGAGCAAACGCGGTCCGAACCGCGAAAGCTGGAGTGGTTGCGCCTGACCGACCGTCATCGTCAACCCAACGCTCGCTCATCCCACCTGTATGCGGACGCCCTTGGCGCCGTTGAGCAACCGCCTCAAATGATAGCTGGCGAGCGGATCATCGGCGTGCATGCCAACCAGAGCGGCGAAAGCCGGCATGGCGGCAGAGTCATTCATATTCGAGCTTGGTAAAGGCGGTCGCATACTGCGTCGTGGTCGGCGCATCGAACTCCGCCGCCGACAAAGGCTCGTAAGCGCTCAACGGCTCGCGGCGTCCGCGCAGGGCAAGATCGCCGATTGGCCGCCCCCTGAATCCCGGTGCCCAGCTCGCAACGGCGTGGCTGAGGCAGATCCGCGTACCCAGCGCCTTGTTCGCGGCTTCCAGCCTAGCCGCAGTATTGATCGTGTCCCCGTAGGCAGTGTAATCGAAGAAGCGATCACCGCCGAAATTGCCGACCAGCGCTGGGCCGGCATGTACGCCGATCCGCGTGACACCGAAACCGACCCCTTTTAGCTTCCAGCGCTGGCGAAAGGCCTCCGCCCATTGGTCGATCGCCTGCGCGCAGGCGATCGCACGGGTAGCGTAGTCGCTCTGATCGCCGGGCGCATTGAACATCACTTGGATTGCATCACCGATCACCTTGGCCACTGTTCCTTCATGGGCGAAGACCACATCGGTCAGACCCCCGACATATTCGTTGAGCAGTTCGGCCAGCACATCCCTCGACCGGCGAGGTAAAGCCGGTGATATCGGTGAAGATCACGGCAATGTCTCGCCAGCGCACCTGCATGTCATCGCTGCCATCTCCCGCGGCAATGCGCCTGGCAAGCTCCGGCGAAAAGTAGCGCGACAACGAAGCATGGGCGCGCTCCGCTTCCGCCTGGCGGCGGCGTGCCTCACGCAAGACCTCGATGTGACGGATGGTCTTCTTGATCGTCGCTTCCAGGTCGGCGAAATCAATGGGCTTGGTCAGGAAATCGAACGCTCCGCCATTCATCGCGCAGCGTATGTTGCTCATGTCACCATAGGCCGAGATGATGATGGCCGACTTCTTATCCTCTCTCTCCTGCAGTTTCGCCAGTAACGAGAGACCATCCATGCGTGGCATGTTGATGTCCAGGACACGAGATCGATATGGGGGTGCTGCTCAATCGATCGGAGTGCCTCAAGACCATCACGCGCAAACACGAAGCCCATGCGCCCCTCGCGAATCTGCCTGCGGAATCTCCGTAGCACGAGCGCCTCCAGGTCAGGCTCGTCATCGACCACCAGGATAGTGGCAGTCATGCGACCTGTTCCAGTCTCGCCTCGATCTCCTGGCGGAGCTGACCGAAGTCGATCGGCTTGGTCAATAGTCCCTCCGCGCCGCGCTCGAGAGCCGTCTTGCGCGTTTCGGCATCGCCGTAGGCGGTGATCATGATGACTGGAACATCGGGCCGCCGCGCGCGCACCTCAGGTAGCATCTCCAGCCCGCTCATCCCAGGCATGTTGATGTCGGAGACGATCAGGATCAGCGTTTTTTCGCGCGTATCCGCAATGCGAGTCAAAGCCTGCGCCGCCGAATCTGCGAACTCCATCACAAATCGCTCTGAGCGAATATCGCGGCGGAATTGCTGGCGGAACAAGACCTCCAGGTCTGGTTCGTCATCCACCACAAGAACCAATATAGTCATAACTAGCCTCTGTTATTGCGAGAAGGAGCGGTGTTGCGCGGCAGCAGGATAGTGAACTCGGTAAACTCACCGAGCTCGGTCTCGACATCGATCCTCCCGCCATGCTGCTTCACGATGATGTCGTGCCCCATGGAAAGTCCAAGGCCCGTCCCTTCGCCTGGAGGCTTTGTCGTGAAGAACGGAATGAACATCTTCTCTTTCACCTCGGGTGGAATACCGACGCCATTGTCGCGGATACGGATTTCGACGTATTGGCCGCGGTTGCACGTCGTGGCGCAGAGCTCAGGCTCGTAGCCGAGGCCATCTTCGGCACCACGCTTTGCCACTGCATAGAAGCCGTTGGAAATCAGGTTCAACAGCACGCGGGTTATCTCCTGAGGAAAGGCTTCGATTATGCCAGCATGGAGATCGAACTCGCGTTTGAGGGTCACGTTGAACTGCGGGGTCTCGGCGCGCGCTCCGTGATAGGCGAGGCTGAGGCTCTCCTCGACGAGGGCATTCACATCTACCGGCCGGTGCTCGCCGCCGCTGCCGCGCGAATGCAGAAGCATGTTCTTGACGATGGAATCGGCGCGCTTACCGTGCTGTAAGACCTTTTGGAGATTGTCCTTCAGAAGCCCGCTCAACTCGCCGATTTCGCTGCGTACTCGGTCTGGGAGCGTGATCGGAGTGAGGACCTCATTCAGCTCGTCCGTCAGTTCGGCCGAGAGCGCGGCGAAATTGTTGACGAAATTGAGCGGGTTCTTGATCTCGTGCGCGATGCCTGCGGTGAGCTGACCGAGCGAAATGAGCTTCTCGGTCTGCACCAGGCGGTCTTGTGCGGCGCGCAGATCGTCGAGGGATTTTGCCAGCTCCTTCGTGCGCGCCTGAACTTCTTCGAAGAGCCGCGCGTTCTCGATCACGATCACGGCCTGATCGGCGAACGTCTTAAGAAGATTGACCTGGCTATCCGCGAATGGTCTGGGTTCGGCGCGCGAAACACCGATCGTGCCTATCGCCACGCCTTTCCGGAGCATGGGGACCACAACGATGCTGCGATATCCCCTGGCACGTGCCATGTCCTTGATGGCCTGAGGAACGCCGGGTGCGGTCTCGATGTCGGAGCGGAATGCGATGGTCGACGTTAGTGCAACCCGGCTGTGAATCCCCGACGACGTAAGTGGTGCAGGAAATGAGGCCTGGATCTTCTCGTCACCGACCGCGCTTCCTGCCGTACAAGCCGCCAGATGAAGCATCTCACCGGCGACGCGAGTTACGAGCGCCGATTGGCCAGCGAGCAGCCGCCGCGCGCTTTCTGAGATGACGTCGAACACGGGCTGCACATCGGTAGGCGAGCTGGCGATAACATTAAGGATTTCTGCAGTTACGGATTGCCGCTCCAACGCAATCGCAAGCTCGTTTTGCAGGCGGACGTTCTCGGCTGCGCCGCACTGCAGCTGCTGTTCTAGCTCATTGATCCTGCGCTCCAGATCGGCGTCGATACGCTGATTGTTTGCAATCTGGATCGGTAACGCAATGCGAGCAGGCGCGGTCATTGGAGGCAAGGAATGCTAGGGGAATTCTCTGTGGCGGTTATGTCAGTCCCAAGCCGCCGTCGACCGCGATGACCTGACCTGTCGTCCAATCCGCGGCGGGACCGACAAGGCGCATGATCCATTCTGCGACATCTTCGGGATTGCCGCGACGTCCGAGTGGTATGCGCGCACGCTCCTGTTCCTTGACCGCTGCAGCCTGTTCCGAGGTTAGCCTCATCATGCCGGTCAGAGCGCCGGATTCCGTGGGGCCGGCCGCGACGGCATTGACCCGTATGCCGAGCGGCGCGAGTTCAAGCGCCCAACAGCGGGTCAAGTGCTCCAATGCCGCCTTGCTGGCTGCGTAATGCGACAATCCGGCCGCCGGCTTGTGGCCGAAGGTGCTCGACACGTTGATGATGGTGCCCCGCGTTGCGCTCAAGTGCGGAACGGCGGCAGAGGCAAGCAGGCTCGGACCGAACACATTGACCGAGAAGATATCCATGATCCGATCGGCTGTCGTATCGACCAGCGGAAGGATCGCGCCAGCGGCGGCGTTGTTGATCAAAGCATCTACCCTGCCCCAGAGATCGACTGCCTTGGCGACCGTGCGGCTGGCATCTTCGGCGGAGGCCGCATCCGCAACAAGGCCGACGAGGTTCGGATGCTCGGCAACCGCTTCCTCGAGCGGGCCCGCACGGCGGCCGGTTACGAGCACCTTGTGGCCTTGTCGCGCGAATCGTAACGCCGCCGCACGTCCGATGCCGGAGCTACCGCCGGTCAGGATAATGACTTTATCACTCTGCATTTTTCTTTGCTCCGATGCCACTATTGTGCGGTCGTGTTTCGTCGGTCGGTTCCTGAAGCGTTATTCGGTGGCAACGGGACGCGCCTTGGCACGCGAAGCGCGGCCCGTTCGCATGTGAACTCATCGACGCTATGAGTACGCGCCGTGCTTCGGTGCTAACCCAACACGCGGTCAGTAGTCCCAGAAGATCGGTACGAAGCGAAATGCCTCGCCATCAACCGCGACCCGGCCGACGGATGGGAACGGCATATGGGTGGCCACCAGCATCTCGCCGGTCTCAGCAAGCTGCCGCAAAAGTTGGACCCTAACGCGGGCCGCCTCTTCGGGATCGTGTTCGAAGCCGTTGTGCCAGTCGGGGTGATCGAACCCGACCGTAAACACGGCGTCGCCGGCGAATGTCAGCGCCTCGCCGCCGGACGCCAGGCGGACTACACTGTGTCCGGGGGTGTGACCGCCGGTGCGACGGGCGATGACGCCAGGCGCAATTTCGTGCGCGTCATCGAACAGCCGCAGCTGAGGGCCGTACTCCTTCACGAACCGCTTGGCGGTCGATCGAAGCGCGTCAGGGAACCCTTCCGGCATGGCAGTGCGGGAGAAATCGGGTTCTTCCCAGAACTTGACCTCGGCGGCCGCGACGTGGATCCGCAGGTCCTTGCGCAGCTGCTCCTTCACCCCGTCGACCATCAGCCCGCCAATGTGGTCCATGTGCAAATGGGTCAGCACCAGATCGGTCACGGACGCGAGATCGATCCCGGCAGCCGCCAGTCGCTTGATCAACTGCCCGGCCCGCGGCAAGTGCAAGTTCGGGTCGGATCCCAATCCGGCGTCGATGAGGATGGTCTTGCCGCCACTGCGTACCATGACCGCATTCAGCGCCCAATCGAAAGCGTCCGGCGGCAGGAACATGTCGTGCAGCCAGGCCGCCCGGACGGCCGGGTCAGCGTTGTGCGCCAGCATCTTGGTTGGGAGCGGTAACACGCCATCGCTGACGACGAGCACGTCAATGTCGCCGACTTTCAGCGCGTAGCGCGACGGAACCAATTCGTCGGGCTTCGATCTATCGGCGTGTGAGGTGTTGTGTAGGTTCATGTTCGTCTCCTGTTGTGGATCATCTGATCCGTCTTTGAAAACTTCTGCGCTTGATCTCAGCGTTAGATCCCGATGCTCCGCGCTTCGACGATACGCGGCCCGTATGGTGTTAGAAAAAGCCGCTGACGTCGGTAACCCGCTCAGGATCTGCGGACGCCAGCGCGGCAGCACGCTCGGCCTTCGGCGGATAGATCCATACGGTGTTGATCTCCTGCTTGGTCTTCTTGGCGACGTCGCCAACCATCTTGACTTCGCGTTCCCAGCCGATCGTGAACAACGCACCGGCCTCGCCAAGGTCCAGGCAGGTGGTGTAGCCTTTCTGGTGGTACGGCCTGGTCGGCACGCCCAGCAGCTCGGCGGCGGCATTGTTGCCGGCAAAGGCGCCCATCCGCGTCGCGTGCTGGCACGACATCAGCGTGTAGTTGCCAACGTCGTCGCACGCTGCGCGAGCGGCGTCGCCAGTGGCGAAGACGCCGGGCACCGACAGCACGCGCAGATCGCGGTCGACCAGCAAGCGGCCGAAATTGTCACGCTCGGCGGGGATCTGCGCGGCCAATGGAGCCGCGCGCATGCCGGCAGCCCAGATCACGGTCTCGGTTTCGATGTGTTCGCCGTTGGAAAGCGTGACCCCGGACCATCCAGTTCGGCGACGCCGGCACCAAGCCGGGTCTCCACACCAAGCTTGCGCAGTGCCTCCTCAATGAGAGGGCGAGGGCCTTCGCCCATGTCAGGAGCGATCGCGCTGTTCCGATCGACGATGATGACACGCGGCTTTGCCTCATTGCCGAGGATTCCACGAAGCCGCGCCGGCATCTCCGTCGCCGCCTCGATGCCGGTGAACCCGCCGCCTGCAACAACGACCGTGTCGCGCCCGTTCTTTGCCGGCCGATCGACCAGGCTGTGCAGATGCCGGTCGAGCGCGATCGCGTCAGCGAGTTGGTCAACGCTGAAACCATGCGCGGCGAGACCAGGGATATTTGGACGGAAGAGCCGGCTGCCGGTCGCCACAATCACCCGATCGTAGGAAAGACTCTTCTTGGCGCCCTTGGCCGTGACGATCTCCACGGTCCGGGATTTGGTGTCGATCGTCTCTGCGCGGCCTTGCACGTAGACGACATCGATGGCTTTGAGGACATCCAGCAGTGGCGCGGTCAGGGTCTCTGGCTTCGGCTCGTAGAGTCGCGGGCGAACGACCAGCGTTGGCTCCGGCGCGACCAGCGCGATCTCGAGTTCTTCAGGTGAAGCGCCCCTGATGTCGCGTAGACGGGCGGCGGAAAGTGCTGCGTACATGCCAGCAAAGCCGGCGCCTATAATAACGAGTCGCATGTGATTGCTCCGGTGATTTGGGGTCGAATGCAAGGAGTTGGGTGAAAGGCGACTAGGCCGAGATGAACGTAAGAAGTTCGGCGTTGAGGATGTTGGCGTGTGTCGTGCACAGGCCGTGCGGCAGCTGGTCATAGACCTTCAAGATGCTGTGCTTCAGTAGCTTTGCCGACAGAGGGGCAGAGTCGGCTGCGGGTACGATCTGATCGTCACCGCCATGCAGGACGACCGTGGGCACGGTGATGCTCTTCAGATCCTCGGTGAAGTCGGTCTCAGAGAACGCCTTGATGCAGTCGTAATGTGCCTTGGCGCTTCCCATCATACCTTGGCGCCACCAGTTCCAGATCACGGCCTGCGATGGCTCTGCGCCCGGGCGGTTGTAGCCATAGAAGGGACCGCTCGCGAAATCGAAATAGAACTGTGGGCGGCTCGCCGCGAGTTGAGTGCGCAGGTTATCAAACACTTCGATAGGCAAGCCGCCCGGATTGGCCTCCGTTTTCAGCATCAACGGTGGAACAGCACCGATGAGAACCAGTTTTGCCACACGATCCTTGCCATAACGCGCAACATAGCGTGTGGCCTCGCCGCCGCCGGTGGAATGACCGATATGAACGGCATTGCGAAGATCAAGATGCTCGACAACGGCCGCGACGTGGGCTGCATAGTGATCCATGTCGTGGCCATTGCTGACCTGGGCCGATCGACCGTGACCACGCCGATCGTGGGCGATGACACGATAGCCCTTGCCGAGGAAGAAGAGCATCTGGGTGTCCCAGTCGTCGGAGCTCAGCGGCCACCCGTGGTGAAAAACGATTGGCTGGGCGAACTTCGGTCCCCAGTCTTTGAAGAAGATTTTTACTCCGTCCCTGGTCGTGACGGAGGTCATGAGATCGGTCCCCTGGGCCCCTGATGTCGAAACATCGGTTTCCTTGCCGGCGGCCGAAGAGGAACGAACGGTCAAAGAAGCCGCGTAGGTGAGCCCGCTCGCGAGGACGTTTCGCCGCGGGGCTTTTGCAAATTGACTGACGATCCCGGCCATTTGTTCATCTCCGTGCAGTTGGCGTGATCTTAGCTAGTTGGGGCTGCCTCTGCCCCAGAGCGATTGAGGTGTTTGCAGAGCGATTGCTGTTAATGCGAGCGTCGTCGCCAATGGCTTGTTGCTTCACCGGACAGCCGCTTGAACGCCGTCTGAGAGGAATAGCCGAGCGCCTCTCCAATCGAGACGCACATCGCGCCGCCTTTAGCAGAGCGCCTAAGT
Source organism: Bradyrhizobium sp. 154 (assembly GCF_023073875.1). NCBI lineage: Bacteria > Pseudomonadati > Pseudomonadota > Alphaproteobacteria > Hyphomicrobiales > Nitrobacteraceae > Bradyrhizobium > Bradyrhizobium sp. 154. Next base: position 21,559 of record NZ_JADPKG010000117.1, on the reverse strand, counting down.
GGCGGATCTAAACATTCGTTCTCCGACAAGCTTTCGGCCTCGGCGACCGAGACGGCACTCTTTGTGCCGCGTCCAGCGACAAATTAGATACTGATGCTCGATCACCTCAAATGTGTGGGTCGACTGTCGACACGGCGTGCAAACAAAATGCCTGCTGCTTCGCTGCTCCATTGCAGTACCGCAGGCCGGACAATTCAGCGGGAGTTTGCGGCTTTCGAATGCAACGGCGCCATGTCTCAAGGTTGCGTCGGGATGGGTGACAGGGACAGAAGGCGTCCCAGAGGCTTGCTCGGTTGTCTGGCCGATTCCGCTCGCGCCATCGGTCACGATGTCGACTTTGCCTGTTTTATTGAGCATGACTTCCTCCTGGTGCCGCGAACACATTTGCGGTCTCGGCGACGGTCCAAACGCCGTGGCTGGTGCCGGGGAACACTGCGTTCTTTATTGAGAGAGCGATACTGTACGTCGGAATAGTTTTTATCTGCCAGTCGTTAGGTCCATCACCACTGCAGGGGCAACGCGCGTGAAGAATGAGCCTAAGGGTATGGCAGCCGCCACGCCCCGAGGCAGTACATGGATTTCCATGAGGTGCGGCCGGACGTCGTGGTAGCTAGAATGGAGGCGCGAGTTCGCTGGCCCAAATACCCCAAATATTAAGCAGAAGTTTTTCAGAAAGTTGCCTGCGGTCGGGTCAACAAGCAGGTCGCCTTCGATCTTGGAATTAGCGAAGTGACGGTGAAGCTCCATCGTGCCAACGTCATGCGGAAGATGCAGTCCGCCTCGATCAGCGAACTCATTCGCATTTGGGAATCGCTCCCTTCCGCGAGGCCGGAGCCGGGGCGCGATAACTGCGGCAGTATTGCGGGGAGCTGGGTTTGGATCGGGAGTGGCCTACTGCTTCAGGTCTGGCAGCCAGCATCTATCGACCGGTGGCGTCTTTCGCTCAGCCGATGCAATTCACTAGCCTTCAAACCGCTGCCGTCACAAGTACAGGATCGTCCGTCGCGATCGCAGTCTTGCTTAGACAATCGTAGTGCGGCGTAGCGCGCGGTCCGCGCAAGAGCGCTATTCGTTGCAGCGTTTTCGAAAACGAGGTGCCGCGGCCGAGGGTGCATCCTTCGATCCACGGCGTGTTTGCCGGCTATAATCCTACTACCTCCGCCTCTCGTCACAGCTCCTTTTCGGCGAGTTCGCGGAATTCGTCCGGCACGGAACGGGACAAGCCCAGCGCTGCCGTGCCGTAGCCGATAGCATCCCAACCGAAGCGATCGCGGATCTTGTCGACGGCGCAGTCGATCGCCCAGCGTGCCATGCCGATCCTGGTCCCGGGCCGGCGTGCTTCATCCTCAAGTCCAAGCGGCAGCTCCAGCGCGAGATCCCAGTGCTCCTCGAGATGCGACACGCTGATAGCCAGCAGCGAGATGGCCTTCTCGCGCGGGTAGTCCGCGAAGACTTCGCGCACCAGCTCCTCGGCGAGTTCGGCGAGGACCATGGTTGCACAGATCAGTGCATCGACCGTTACCGAGCGCGTGACTGATCTTAGATCGGCGAAGCGAACGCGGACCGTCACGGTCCGGCCGGGCCTCGACTTTGCCCTGAGGCGCGTTGCGATGCGGTCGGCGAGGTGAAGCAAACTGGGTCGAATGACCCGTACGTCGGCCGGCTTCCTGCCGATCGCCGATTGCGCGCCGGCCGATCGCGCCGGGCGATGCGACCTGATTTGGCGCGGATCGCGATTCTACGCCAGCGCCGCGAGTTTCTCCCCGGCTGCGGGACCGAGCAAGCGCTCGAGCGACCTTCCCGGCAAGTTGGCCAGTTGCCCGATGGTGAGCACGCCGATGTCGGCGAGCCGGGCCCGCGTGATCGGCCCCACGCCCCACATCAGTTCGACCGGCAGATGGTGAAGGAATTCCAACTCGGTGTCGGGAGCGACAACCACGAGTCCGTCGGGCTTGGCCACTTGCGAGGCGATTTTCGCGAGATGCTTGGTGCGCGCGACGCCGACCGAGATCGCAAGGCCAAGCTCGGCCCGCACGCGCTGGCGGATCGCCCGTGCTATTTCGGGAGGCGGACCGAACAGATGCGTGCAGCCCGCAACGTCGGCAACGGCCTCATCGATGGAAATGCGCTCGACGAGCGGCGTGAACTCGCCGATCACCTTGATGGCGGCGTCCCCCAGCCTTTGATATTCCCTGAACTGCCCGCCGACGAAGATGAGTTGCGGACAGAGCTCGCGCGCCTGCCGGCCGGGCATGCCGCCGCGGACCCCAAATGCCTTGGCCTCATAGGACGCTGCCAGCACGACACCACCGCCAACAGCGACGGGTTTGCCGCGCAGCGATGGGGCAAGCAACTGCTCGACCGAGGCGTAGAAGGCATCCAAATCCGCGTGAAGGATGGTTGCCGTTTCTTCCATCCGACGCCGCCCCGAGGAAGCTCTCTCGCCATGAGAACATAATGAGAACGCGCGTCGGGAATGTCAAGCCAGGCAAGCTGACACCCGGCGTCAGCGGCGGCTCCTACGCGATCGAGCGGGCCGAGGTGGACAAGCGAGCACGCGCCGCTCGACGATGGTCAAGCAAGCGATCGGCCTCGACGATACTCCGAGCTGGGTCATCGTCTCCGAATACATGTCGACGAGTGGCCGAACGCGGGCCTCGTGCCGGTCCCCGGCAAGCCGCGAACGTTCAGTTATGGATTCATTCCGCCGGGCCTGTTCGCGCAGATCAAAGCCAAATTCCTCGAGCTCGCGCGACAGAACAGGAGCGGAGCCGTGCGCCGCTGATCACGCGTTGATCCGACAACGCATCAACACCGCCAAAAACGAAACTCCCGCGGGGCCGCGGGAGTTTTGGTCGTCTTGGTTGGCGCAACCACCGATACCGACATTCGATCCAAGTGGCCATCTGACCGCCCCGCGCCCCTGCGTCCCGAACGCAGTGGATATCTTCTAAGTTATTGATCTTTCTTGGTATGGGGCTGGATCGGTCGCATTCTGTTCACGGTCATTTCACCCAATTCGTTGCGAATTCGTTGCGGCGTCCTAGACGAGAACGGGGCTTGCGGGAGATCTGAGATAGTTGGATGCGGGCTAGCTCCTGGCCGCCGGCAACGCGGCCCCTTTCCAAATCCTAGCTTCCAAATGAACAGCCGAGTGGAGCGCTAAGTCCAGGAACTCCGCACCAACGTCTGGCTTGAGCGAACGCCAGAATGGCGGAATCAAAATCAGTTCGATTATCTAATGATTTCAAGTCGCATTTGGAAGAAACGGGCCAATTCGCCTCTAGTAATATCAATTGCTTAGCAGGCATTTCCAAATAAGCACGCGCCTCTCCTAGCGAGGAGCTTAGCCGACTACATGCTGCTGGCGTGAAAGCGTCCACCGTCAGCACATCGACCTTTAGGTCGTGTGGACAGTTACCTTAACCAGAGCAGAGTTGCCGCGATAGCCGATTGGAGCCAAACATTCTAGGCGAGGAGCAAGAACGAACCCGGCAGGCGGCATGAACTCGAGATGGCTGCCGGAGAGTGTGGCAGTGTATTCGGGAGCCCGTTTTGGATGGTGTGCTGAAGCTGACGACGTTCCAAACGCATGCCTGCGGTTCGCCGTAGTGGCCGAGCGATGGGTCGACTTCTTCGAGACCAAGATGTCGAGTACCTCCCAACACCCCGAATGGGTGCAGTCAGTCAGCCGCCGCCCAATTCCTCCAACCCTGATCGCCTGGCTGTTCGTGTGATGGTGCAACTGCCGTGATCATTTCGGGTGGGCTGTACTGCCGATTCAATGCGCTAGTCTCCAATCACCATCTCGATCAACTTGGCAATTTTTTCGCGCGTGAGATCTCCCGAATTGGAGATATACGGTTCCACGTCGGGCGCGTAAACGTAGGGAACGCCCTTGGCAGTCCGGCTATCTCCGATTCGAGTCACGACGATGTTTCCGTAGGCGGTCGTGATGCTGGTCGGCGCGCCGCTGCCGATGGTGAAGGACACCCCGACTGGCCTGTGGTCATTCATCTCGATCTGAGACGCAAAGGAGAACTGAGCATCGCCCAGGTGACGCTTCAACTCCGAAAGAAACGGAATAACTTCCCGCTCCAGAGCGAGTTTGCAATACTCAACATCGGCTTCCCTCTTGTCGGCGTTGTCGGCAGCAATGCCGCTTTGTCGTTGCTTTTCGGCCAGTGCGGCAGCGATCTTGCCTCGAAATTTGTGAGCTAGTTCCTCGGCATTCATTTGCTATTCCAATCTCGGCTAAGCGTTGCCAACCCATTGAGCGCGGTGACTGTGGCTTAGAAGCGTCTCCGCTGCACCGCTTCTTGGAGCACCGATCGAGTGCGTAGATCGAAACGGGTGAATTTACCGGGAGCGAGGCGGATGGGCTTGAGGTCGGGATCCGCAATGCTCTAGACTAGAAGAAAACTTCTAGCGCGTTTTGAACAAGGCGTCGTTTTCGGTGCGCCACTTTTGGTCGGATAACCACTTGTAGTCCTGATCTGGCATGAGGGGCACGGTTTTCATGACCTCTTTGGTGACCGGGAGATAGAAGCTCGCACGGTCTTGCGAAACCATGATAGACCGGATTGGAACGACGATACTGTCCTTTCCGGCCGTGAAAAATCCTCCTGAGGCCACCACCGCGTAATCACGTCCGTCTTTCGTCCCGAACACGATGTTCCTGACTTCGCCGACGATTTTGTCGTCCGAACTGCGGACTTCCGCGCCGATCATCTCATCAGTCCTCAGGCCGGGGGCAAGTTCATCGATCCTTAAGAGTGGTTTCGCGTCTTTTTTGCTGCGATTGCCGAGGACAGCCCCGCGCTTCATCTTCGGCTCGCTGGCGGCGATTTGCTTGTCTGCCTCTTCTTCGTCGTTGTCGCCCAGCGATCCCATCGGAGGGCCTGCGATCAGTTCGCGGATATTGGCGAGGAGTCGCTCACAATCCTCATGACGCCCATAAGACCGAAGCGTCATCGCGGCATCTCGGAGACTGCGAAGATCCCGCACGTACTGGCTGTTGGCAGGACCGCGAAAACGCGGGTTTTGTTGGACCGCTTCTTCTAATTTCGCGTCGGCAATTTCGCATTCTGCCTGAGCTGCCGAGATACCAATTAGTCCGATGGCAGCGGCTATAGCGATGGTCTTAGAGGTGATCATAAGTATCTTCCAAAAAAGAGGCCTAGGAGTCCGCAAAATTTTCGTCCACCTGAAGCTCTACAAACGGCAGGCCGCTTGGAGGTCTGCATCGACGAGATGTCCGCCAAGATGGAGGCCGTGCGCTCAGGCCCGATGGCCACGCGAGTGCGACGGCGGATAGGCCGCCTGCGCGTCTGACTGAAGTTGCTCGATCGCACGGTGCCAGTATTCGTCTGCTCTCCCTTCCTGTCGCCCCTCCAGCTCCCAGAGATGATGTGCTCGCTCCCGTATGCGGTGTTCCAAGTTGTCGGCCTGGTGCCGTTCGTTGATTTTTGGTTCGTCGGACATGCAGCTTAACCTTTGGTTTTGCTGGGCTCGATGACGGCGCAACGAGCCCTACTGGGGCGGCGAGATGCGCCGCGTATTAAGAATGAACAGACCGGTGAAGAAGACGAGATCTCACACGGGGGCGCTAACTGAACTGAGCGGCACATCCAACGCATAGGTAAATCCGGATGGCTCGTAAGCGAGCTGCACTCGGCCATGCAGCTGCTGGCCGAGAGACTCCATCATGCGGGTCCCGAAGCTTCGGCGTGTCGGAGGCTGGACTATCGGCCCACCTCGTTCGGTCCATACAAGTTTTAACCGTCCGTTCTGCGCGTCTACGGTCCACGCCACTTCGACATGCCCCTCCGGCACCGACAGCGCACCAAACTTGATGGTATTCGTGCACAATTCGTTGAAGGTCATTGCCAGCGCGATGACGGCGCCGGCAGCTATTTTGATGTCCGGCCCATTGAAGTGGAATCGTCTGGCACCATGGCCGTCATATGGCTCGGTGGCGCTGCTGAAAGTATGGGTTAGACTGGCACTTGACCAGCTTACCTGCATCAGCAGATCGTGGGCACGCCCCAGCGCGGTCAACCGGCTCTCCATTGCCTTTTGTCCCTGCTCGACGCTGGTCGCCGTCCGAAAGCTCTGGGACGCAATTGCGCTTACGGTTGCCAGTGAATTCTTGATGCGATGATGGAGTTCGCCAATAATCAGCTTCTGCAACTTATCGGCCGCCTCGCGCTCCTTTGCCTCGACCCCGGCTTGCTCCAGCAATGCCTTGGCGTCCACCGCGGCTTGGTCGAGCAACAGACGAAGGCTCTCGTTTTCGGCGGACATCGCCGACGCGGCATCTGGCACCGCGCTTGTCGTTGGAACAATCTTCAATGCGCCAAACCCCACCATTCCCTGAAGTTCCGCGATCAACTGTTCCACGTGGAGAGGCTTGCCAAAAAACCTGCTGTCTTCCGGCGTATCCGTACCCGATGGTTTCACCTCACCCGAGACGAGAATGATCTTGATGGTCGGCCATCGCTCATGCACTGCATGCGCCAGCTTCAAGCCGTCTATGCTTCCGGGCATCTGAATGTCAGTGAGCAGCAAAGATATGTCGGAGCGAGTTTCCAGGATGGAAATAGCCTCATCGGCATTGACAGCCTCAACGGGGTGAAAACCGGCATCCTCGACGATGTCCACCGCGCGCATACGCAAAATCATCTCGTCTTCGACAACCAGAACGTTGGGGACTTGGGTCGGGTCTATGGTCATCGGTTTCTCCAAAATGGAAAGCAGATCCGGCCGCGGTGTCGCCGCCCCGCATCCGCGCCGCGTGAGCTTTGATTGGTCGGGAGTAGCTCGACAAGTTTCAGCGGCCGCTGGATACGAGGCGGACCTGCAGCACTGGCGGACCGGATCCTTGGCTGCGCAAGCAAGGCGAGGTAAAGTTTGGCCAGACCTGAGTTGAGCACATTGTTGCCCGGAGCCTGTCCCCTTTGGCCAACGCGGCAGTTTCACGCGCTTCCACCCTAAGGGCGGACCCCGGCAACGCCAGGACGATGGTGGCCAGTATTGCAGAGAGGACTACAGCCCCCACAAATTTTAGCATTAATGCTCCTGTCGCTCCCTCACTCAAGGGAACATGCAGACAACAACCATCATTAGAATTTGTTCCTCTAATGCAACTTATAAGTTATTAAACGTCATCTGTTATGCAGCACGTTTTCGTTTCACAGCAGCAAGAGTAGCTGAGAGCTTGTTCAACGCGTACGCCAGCGAAATTACGGCTGCGCAAGTCGCCTCTCAGGTTGCAAAGGCTCATTGAGACGCTCTGACCGTCGCATCGAGGCACGCGGAGACGCGTTTCAGGATGCCGCTGCGTAAGCGCAAACTGCAAGGGCCGTCTTCCGGCGACGCGGTCCTCAATCTTCTCCGGGAGCGACACCGGACTAGCCTTCAAGGACGTGCCCCAAAGCTTTGAGCGGACGCACGCGATCGCTAACGATCTTGAGGATGGCCAGCATCGGAACGGCCAGGATCGCTCCGGGCACCCCCCACATCCAGAACCAGAACACCAGCGAGAGGATGACTAGCACCGGGTTCAGGGTGAAGCGCCGGGCAAGCAGCATGGGAGTCAGGGTTTCGCCTTCGGCGAGGTGGATGCCGAAGTAGAGGGCCGGAGGCAGCAGCGCCCACCACAAGCTATCGAAGCTCAACATGCCGGCCAGGAGGAAGATGACGGTCCCGAACAGCGGTCCTAGAATTGGAACGTAGTTGAGCAGGAAGGCCGCGGCTCCCCACAGCAAGGGGTCTCCAAGTCCGCAGAAATACATCGCAACGGCCGTTGCAATTCCCACTGCAGCATTCATGGCGGTGATTGTAAGAAGATAGGCAGATATGTCCGCTTCGATCTGCTGAGAGATGTCCACCGCCTGCCTCTTGTCGCCGAAGTTCGGCAAGACCTCGACGATGCGTCGCAGAAAAATGTCTCCGGCAACCAGCAGAAAATAGAGCACCAGAACGGTCGTAAACAGGCCATCGATAACAGCCCGCGTTCCAGCGAATAGCGCGCCGGTAAGGCCGAGATCGTTACGGACCGCAACGGTGGCGCCCTTCTTCTCGGGAGCGTCAGCGACGTGCTCGGCCTGCTGGATGACTTTCTGCAGCGCTTCGATCGGGCGCTTCAGAACGACCAGGTGAGTTTCGAGGCGAGGCAAGCCCTCTGGCAATTTCTCCGCCCAAGTCGCGGCAGGTAGCGACAAGGCTGCCACAAAACCCACGAGGGCTCCCATGACCATCAAGATCGCCAAGAGCGCTCCGATGGCACGGGGAAGACCGATACGCTCGAGCAGACGGACGGCGGGTTGCAGAATGAGCTGCAACACGAAGGCGAGCACCACGGGCAGTATGATTGAGCTTGCCACATGGACGGCTGTCAGCACGGCTAGTGTTAACAGACTACCGAGAAAGAACGTCTGCGGACTGGACGGCAGCGGCATGTCGGTATCGTCGGCCGCCTGCGGTGGCGAGGCAGCAGGTTGCGGCACGCCGACATTCGGCCCTGGCGACGAGGGGAGTTCCTGCGGCAACTTTGACAGTGAGACCACGACGCTTTCTCCATCGCGATATTGGGCTTGTCACCCCGACCAACTGAGGCAGCTTCAAACGGCCGGGAAGGCGATGCCGCTTCAGGCCTCTAGTCACATAAGCTAATCGGCCCGGCTTCACGGTTCGGTCACAGCGGGCCTGTTCGCCGATTGGAGACAAGAAAGCACACGTTCCCTGTGGGAGCTTTCCTAGGCTCTGGCAAACCTGCGTGGCGCGTTTCCGCCGATGTCTGTCTCTGCAGCAGCCTCGTCGATGGCCGCCATCAACTGCACCGTGGCAGACTGCTGGATCATGTGCCCTGCACCGGCAATACGGTGCAACTTGCTATGAGTGACTTCACCGTGCAGCCTAACCGATTGCTTGTTGATATCGATGAGACGATCCTCATCGCCGGCAATGATGATGGTGGGCATCTTGAGGTGGTCGTAGGTCTTCGCCGACTTGAATGCGGCGGGTATCATCAACGTCGCCTCCGCCGCGCTGGCGCGCATCTGCGAGGGTCGCAACACCAACTCCTTGGGGAAGCCGGCGAACTTGTCTGGGACTGGCGACGGGCCGAACATCTTGCGCAACATGGAAGGCCATAGGAGGCGGCCCGAGATCGGCGAGATGGTGTGACTGACGGCATCGCCGATCCAAGGTGTCGCAGACATCGAAGATGCCGCCGCGTCAACACGGACCGTTGGAAAATAGTAACCCGACGCCAGCACCAAGGCTTCGACAAATGATGGATGTCTTGTCGCCAGCGCAAGAGCAACCGCCGCACCCCATGAGTGTCCAAGCACGATCGCACGCTGGACGCTCAGCCGATCAAGCGCTTTTCTGAACAGATCTGCCTGTGCTTCCGGGGTCCAGATCACGTTTCTTGGCCGCGAGCTGTGTCCAAATCCAGGGCGGTCAAATACGATCACCCGAAACCTGTTGGCCGCGAGCTCGATCAGGCCGCTTGATTCGAAATCCTGGATCATGCTGCCGTTGCCGTGCAGGAGCACAAGCGGACGCCCATTGCCGCGTTCCACGTAGTGCAACCGGACGCCATCGATCTCCAAGAACTGCCCACGGGGCGGGTTATCGCGCTCCGCTTTCTTTGCGACTCGTCGGTTTACGATCGCTAGGGCACCGAGAAGGGAGGCTGCCCCGGCAAGTGCTATGAGTGCGGGATGTCTCCGCAAGACAGTCGTGTAGTCGGACTGGAGGGAAACGGCGCGTGTTCGCGGGAGTGCCATGTGCAGTACCTCATGTGATCTGCACGATGACTCAGGCGAATTGAGAAATGTTGCAGCTCATCGTCAACGGTCGCCGCGGAGCCTTCGTTCCTAACGCGACTTGGAGAGCATCATTGTCACTCCCCGGCCCAAGATTTACTCTTACTGATCAGTCGAGTGCTGGCGTCCAGACATGATGACGAGGAACATGTCGACGTTCGTCTCGAGCTCGCTCGTTTTGGGACATGCAGGGAGAACAGCCGGCTCAGACAGCCTTTGCATTTCGACCGATCTGCCGGCCAAACTGCCGCGCAACGCGAGCCGTTGCTCGGGCATCACGATACAGACAGACAGTTGGCTGCGCCAATCGGAAATGGAGCCATTGGCCGGCGCCCGCTCCGTTGGTCAGCGCAATACGAGCTCAATCTGGCCGCCCTCAATAACCCTCGTCGCTAGAGCGTCGCGCGCCATCTTTTCGATGGCCGGCCAATTCGAGAGAAGGTACCTCTGCGCCTGAGCTTTCGTCGGAAAACCGGTTTGCAAAACGCAAGTCTGACGCACGTTTCCATTCGCGATTTGGAAGGATACCCTTTGAGGTCCGTCCTGAATCTCTCGCTCGGTTGGCTCGGGAAACTTGCGCATCGTATTCCTTCACGGGTTGCTGAAAGATTTCGTTGGCGAGGGTTACGACGACCTCCGCACCTAATGACGCGAGCCCGCTGCTCGATCCGCGATGCCGAGGTCTGGAGCAAGGTTGTCAGTCAGACGCGCTTTAAGCGGCGAGGCCAAGTCGTTCGGCCAAACTCGATGGGTATCACATGGCTATTGCTCGTTCGTTCCGCAAGTGACCGTGGCAAGAGCCTGCATTCCGCTTGCAAACTTAAGGGGTCAACTGACAGTAGCCCCTACACGGGTCAAGCCGACGCGCGGTCCGCTGTTCTGCTGACAGCCTACGGCTCTAAGGGAACAAAGGGTGGAACGGCAGCTTGAACCTGGCGGCAGAACCAAGAGACTGGGAGCCGCGAAGAAAAGCCGTTCGGTGTAACGCCCGGCGGCTTTTGTTTGATGGGCATCTCTCGAGACCTGTGCGGTGTCATCCCGCAAGCCGGGACGTCTACAGCGCGATTGCAAATGCCTCCCCTATCTGGGGCAGTCTGTGCGGACATGAACGTCAAGCAAGGGCCCGAGCTCAGAGTACCTGACTGCGTTCTGCACGACCCACGCGAGCTCGCCGCACCTTCATCTGTGCGCAACCCGGGAGAGCTGATGTGGTCGTCCACTGTCGCAGCAATCCTGCCCTCTTCGCGTCGCCCCCGTGAATTGCATCACGTCTGCTTTACCCCTCCATAGTTGAACTCCGATGCGACAGGACGGAGGAACACTTCACCCCCCAGTCGGTTTGGTTCCGAGTACTTGCGGGACGCGCTGCTTCAACACTCACGCGCATCGGAATTGGCATGGCTTCCGTCAAAACGGGGCTGAACAGATACTTCACATTGATTGAGCGTCGAGTGCCCACGAAAGTGGGGACCTTCATTCGCTGGCTGCGAGAGCCTCCCAATATCTGGATCCGTTTCATTTTCGCCGGGGTACTTATTCTCGGGGGCGTCCTCAGCTTCCTGCCCCTCTTCGGCCTCTGGATGCTCCCCCTTGGACTGCTTCTCATTGCGCAGGACATTCCGATCCTGCAGAAGCCTCTCCTCGCCGCGCTGCGATGGATTGAGATGAGGTGGAAGCGGCTAAGGCGACGTTTCAGAACGGAGGCTTCATAACAGCGACGAGACCAGTCGCGCGAAGCAAGCCAGAATGACGCGACAGTGCCGCTCGCGGCATCGGCGCAAATCCTCGTATTTGGAACGTTGGGTTGAGCCGGGCTTGGTCCGGCAGGAGGTCACTCAGACCACGGCATCATGCGCACCCGCGGAGAAGACCAGCCGGTAGACGGGGAGCGCGCCCAATTGACTCAAAAGCTTGAGCCTGGCCACACGCCATCTGTGATCAAGGAAGAGGCGAACGACCGGGACTAAACCGCAATTTCCTGTCGGCATCGGGGGCGTCCGATCCGGGCGCGCTGCTTTCTGATGCTGCCCGCAGCGATGGCTCGTTTCGAAAGCATCAGAGTGCGGGCATTCTCCCTTAAAAAGTTGCGTGTTGATGCTTTCCAGTAGGTCTCGTCCACCTGCTGAGGATTGGCGATCCCGCCTGCGGTTTAGAAAACTTACGCAGTCTGAAGCGAGTTTCTATGAAAATGGGAAGTGTTCGTGCGGGAGGAACGCCCACTGAGATGGCCGAGCCGCGTAGCGTCCGGATCACTGGTCTCCTCTTCCTGAACACCAGCATCAAAGCCGCTCCCGCTGGAACGAATCCACGTGACTGGGGTCGGAATTGCGGGGGACTGCGGCTTGTCACCTGTGGTCTCTTTGCCACGGCGCGACCATGGCCCGTGCGATTCCATGCCTCGGCGCTGCGGACATAGGGGCTCGGCCGAGGCCTGGTTGAAGCGGGTCGGCCCGGCAGAACGTAATCGGGATCGCAGTCTCGATCTCAGATCTCGGATACGGCCCCAGTTCGGTTTGTCGACAGCCGACCTCTGCCAGCCGCAGCCTCTTCCCTAGGAACTAGTAGCAAGCGACAGGATTGGTACCGTGCTCCGGCTCCAAGTCCCCCCTTGCGCTGCCGGAGGCGTCCCAGCGGTCCCAGCCGCCAAAAGCTGGGGCCGTTTTTTTGTGTCGACCAACCGCCGTCGAGTTGGCCTCCGCCTAGCAACTGCGGGCGGCGGAGATATGGGAAGCTTTCCGCGCCTGGAAAATGCCATGCGAGAATGTTGCGTACATGGTCGATCTATCCGGCGCTGCTCGCGCAGTTTACGGGCTCGATTGTCAGACAGGCCAAGAGGCGCGAGGCCGAGCGACAAATTTCTGAATGCGCACCTTGTTGTGGGGGCGTGGAAGAGGGCCCCGCGGGCTCGCTCGACTGTGGCGAGAGCTCGGACTACGCGGCGAAATGCATGCGAGCTACCGCCTTCTGTGGCTCTCAAGAAGTAGCAACCTTCCTTTACGAGCTCCTGCTGATTGCTGTCACCCGTTTTGATGATAGGAACAATGTCGAACGTCGCCGTTTAAGGTCTACCCGCAGTGACCTCTATCTGATCTCGAGCCGCTGGCTGGATTATCTCGGCAAGGTCTACGATTAAGGCGGCACAAATGGTACGCGTGACATCTGTCTCCTGGACGGCTGAAAAACTTGAGCGCCTACAAGAGCTCGTCAGCGGGGGTGCTTCCGTCGCTCGAGCAGCAGTTGTGCTGAGACGATCCATGTTTTCCGTCCAGCAAAAGGCGCGCGAAATCGGCTCGCCGTTTCCCACGCAGAGAACTTTGCGCGGGCGAGCGTTTGCGAAAGGCACCGGTGCATGACGATCCGTTCCCGACGCGAAGTCGTCACCTTCAACCATCCGTTCCGAATAAGAGGCATCGACCGACAGCTGCCAGCCGGCGTCTACGAGGTCGTCACGGACGAGGAGATGATCGAGAGCCTTTCATTCGCGGCATTCCGTCGCGTTGCTACCGTGATCAAGGTGCCGGCGGAAGGCTCGGCTGGATTGACGATGGAGGCCATCTCGATCAGCCCTGCCGACTTGTCGGACGCGCAGCGTATCGACGCAAGCCCATCCAACAGCTAACAAGCCGCTTGACCTCTTAGCCATCCTGATCTGGACGCCTCATATTTCGAGAGGCATCTGAGAAGGAGGTCGCCTTTAGGTGGCCGGCCTCGGCGAGCACGGCGACAACACTTGGGCCGCATGTTGCAAAATTGATAGATCGATTCAAGGAAGCGAGATGATGGGCAATTTCACGGTGAGGGTCGCTCGTATTGAGATGATCGAAAGCAACGAACGAGGTGAAGACATTCGTTTGACGTTTCACATCGAAGGGCATCAGACCAGTTTCAACTTGCCGATCTTCCTGAACTCTCGCGAGTTCGACGACACTGAAGTCGTCAAGATCGCTCGCAGCAAGTTACATGATGTTTTTGATCAGCTTTGCAGTCAGTGCCAGGATTGGCAACTATCGGAAGACGAGCGTAGCCAGCTGGCAGGCATTAACGTGCGGCCATCGACGCGGGTCTAGATGTCGCAAGATCCTTCGCTCGATGAAGGTGGCTCTTGCCGAGCTTTGGTCGGAGCTGGGTCGAATAAAGAGGCGGCTGACTGAGGCGTCCTCAATGCTTGGTGCTCACATTTCGATATACTATAGAAACGCAGAACAAGGGTTCATTCGTCGAGCGCACTTCGACTGCTAAATCGGGCCGCTCACGACGGGTTTCATTTGGCGATACCGGTCAATGTATGCATCGCCTCTAGTTCGGCGGCCTTCTGATTGGGCAGGCGTAAACCTTGATCGTCTGCAAAGAAGTCTCGGCCACTCTGGATGTCGAAGAAATAGCGTTCCATGACGACTCCCTAGTTGCATGCAGTGAGCTGGCCCCGCAAATCTGATCAGTGCGATAAGTGGAGTTTCTGCCTGACGGCGGGCAAGATTGACCCGCGAGTCAGGAGAGACGATGAGCAGACGAGCACGGCGGAACCACACTCCGGCCTTCAAGGCGAAGGTGGCGCTTGCCGCCGTCAAGGGTGACCGCACGCTGGCGCAACTAGCGGAGCAGTTCGACGTTCACCCCAATCAGATCACATCGTGGAAGGCCCAGCTCGAAGGCAGCGCTGCCGATGTTTTCGGTCCGGGCGGCGGGAGTCGGATCGCCGAACCCACCGTCGACGTCAAGTCGCTGCACGCCAAGATCGGCGAGTTGACGCTGGAGAACGATTTTTTAGAAGGAGCGCTCACCAAGGCGGGATTGCTGAGCGCAAAGCGATGATCGACCGTGAACACGATCTGCCGATCAGCAAGCAGGCGGAAGCTCTGAACATCAGCGGCGGCAGCGTCTACTATCTGCCGCGTCCAGTGCCGCCCAAAGACCTCGCGCTGATGCAACGGCTCGACCGGCTGCATCTGGAATTTCCCTTCGCCGGTTCGCGAATGCTGCGAGGCCTGCTGGCTGCCGAGGGGTGCAAGATCGGCCGCCGGCATGTCAAAACGCTAATGCGGCGGATGGGGATAGAGGCGCTCTACCGCCGTCCGCGCACCACCCAACCCGAGCCCGGCCACAAGATCTATCCGTATCTGCTGCGCGGTATGGAGATCACGCGTCCGAACCAGGTCTGGGCGATGGACATCACCTACATCCCGATGGCGCGAGGCTTCGTCTATCTGGCCGTGGTGCTGGACTGGGCGACCCGCCGGGTTCTGTCGTGGCGGCTGTCGATCACCATGGAGGCGGCATTCTGCGTCGCGACACGGGAGGATGATGGCCCGTCACGGCAAACCGGAGATCTTCAACGCCGACCAAGGCTCGCAGTTCACCGGCGCGGCGTTCACCGGCGTGCTCACCGACAACGGCATCGCCATCAGTATGGACGGCCGGGGCGCCTGGCGGGACAACGTGTTCGTCGAGCGGCTGTGGCGCAGCGTCAAATACGAGGAGGTTTATCTGCGGGCCTACGAGAACGTCAGCGAAGCGCGTGCCTCGATCGGCCGATACCTCGACTTCTACAATGGCCGCCGTCCACATTCGAGCCTTGACGGCAGCACACCGGATCACGCCTACTTCACCTCGCTGCCGCTCCGCACGGCAGCCTAACCCCGGCAGAGGCTCCACTTATCGATGCGGAGATTCTGTTCAGACAACCGGGACCGGCTCACAGGAAGAGTAAACTCGCCCTCTAAGCGCTTCGACGCCACGGGAGAACGCCTCAGTCGGTCGTAGAGGACAATAAACGGGTGGTCAGATCGTTGCTGGAATCACTCCGCGCGGCTGCAGCCCGACGACCTAGTAGCTTTCTTGCCGATTCGCGCCCAAGCGGCTTCTCTTAATTAGCTGAAACAGTGACTTCCACGGTCATTTTGGAGTAAGTCGATCCCAAGTAGCTTCCGGACACCGGCATCACTTGTCGAATGTCCCGCGCAACAGCAACAGGGATCAAATTGTGGCCTCCTACACTACGGTTGGTCGGGTCGAATGTAATCCATCCTGCGCCCGGAACGTAGACCTCGGCCCAGGCGTGGGTCGAACCGGAACCCGCTGAGCCCACCCGGCTCATGTCTGGGTCGTATAGGTACCCGGAAACAATTCTACTCCCGAACCCAAGGATACGAGCGGCTTCCACGGACAGCGTCGCCATATCTCTGCACGTTCCGATGCCAAGCTGGAGTGTCTCATCCGGAGAATGAGTGCCCTCGGCATCCCGGGCTTCGTAGCGTATCCACTGTGTGACCCCTTGGTTCAGGTCTTTGAGCAGGGACAAAGTGTCCGTTGTGCTGCCGAGCACAAATGATCGAGCCCACTTTCGTAACGCATCGCCGCCATTCAGGTACTGAGGCGTGGCGAGTGCTCCCAGGTCCGTCCACTCTTCGTCGCTGTACCGGAATGGATAGGAAATGGCCGAGGCAGCAATGGGAAACACGGGCCAAGCGCTGGAGGTCAGCTCAACCTCTGCAACACTTTCTAAAACGAGCTTGTCTGTCATGGCCATGAAATTGGCCATCGCCACAGCATTTCCGAAGACGTCTTCGGCCCAGGTTATCTCACAAGAGGGCGTTATTTGAAGATCATGAGAAAGAAGCCGCAGGTCGCGACCTTCGCGAGGGCGCAGCAATAATCGATGCGCGTTGAGGCCGACCGTGCTTTCAAAGCGATATTCCGTCCAGTGTTTTATTCTTAGGGCTGTCAACCGCGACTCCTGACCGCCTCAACTTTTACGGTGGCATGTCGAAGCAACGGCCGTGACCAGCCGCCGCGCGTCGACAGGTTTGTGCAGGCAAGGCGCATCCTTGAGGTCCGGCGGGATGATCGCGGAGTCGTAGCCGGTCACCAGGAGGACCGCGACGCCGGCAGCTCGCAGCGCTCTCGCGGGCTCGAAGGTTGGACCCTGGCCGAGGTTGATGTCAACCACTGCGCAATGAGGATGATTGTCTTGTAGCGCCTGCAAAGTCTCCTCGAGGTCCCGACAGGGGCCAAGCACGTGCGCGCCGGCGTCTTCCAATGTTCGCTGCGATTCTTCGGCGATGTAGAAATTGTCTTCGAGCACCAGAACGGAAACGCCGGTGAGCGGATGGGGCGCAATCATGTAGCGACCCCTGAAGGTTGAATGTTGCGATAGGCGACCGGACTGTCGGATTGAAAGATGCTCTCTCCCTGGGCGAGCGGGAATGCGATTGTGCAGCAAATCCCATCTCGTTGGACATCCACGCTCCCCTGTCCCCGCAACTCGTAAGGTACGCGTTTGGTGATCAACTCGGTCCCGAACCCGATTCGACGGGGTCCTCCAGCCGGAATGACGGATACGCCATGCTCTTGCCAGGTCAGGCGGAGCCAATCCTTTTCTCCGTTGCGCTCCCGCGACCAAAACACATTTAAGTGGCCGTCGGGCTGGCCCAGGGCTCCGTACTTCAGCGCGTTCGTGGTCAATTCATGGATTGCGAGGGTGAGAACTTCCGCCGCCTTGGGCGGCAGCGTCACCGCGTCTCCTGAGATCGTGAGACGCTCCTCTGCAACGGCGTGAGTGAGGAGCTCTTGGCGGATCAGCCCGTCAAGATCAACCCCAACACCTGCCCCGCGGGTCAGCAGTGCCTGTGTCCGTGCCATAGCTGTGATCCGGCCCTCCAAGTCACGCCTGAATTCTTCAACAGAGGCGCCATCGCCCTTGGAAACGATCGATCGCACCATGGCCAGTACGTTGCGAACCCTATGCTGCAGTTCGGCGAGGAGAATGCCTTGGCGTTCTTCGTTGCGCCGCCGCTCGGTGGTGTCCTGACCGATCTTCATGAATCCGCGCACCGTGCCCTGCGAGTCACGCAGGGCCACGGTTTGGCCGTCGATGAACACCCGGTTTCCTTCCTTCCGCCGGTGCCACCTGACGTTTGGCGCGGCGCCATGCTTCCGAGCCCCCTCAGTCTCCATCACTGGGACCCCGGCCTCCTGGTCTTCGTCAGTGAACAGCACAGCGCCGGACTGTCCGATGATCTCATCGGCCTTCCAGCCGAAGATCGCCTCGGCGCCGGGGAACCAATCGGTGATGATATCCTGCGGGTCGCTAAGAAAGATGGCGTAGTCGCGGGCGTTCTCGACGATAAGCCGAAAGCGTTCCGTGTTGGTCTCAGTCTCGCGGATTTTCCGCAGCCGGTCGATGACCGGGCCAAGGATCATGGCGTAGGTGCGCAGAAACTGGATGTCGTCGTCTCCGAACTCACGGGTCTCGCGCGCATCGACCTGCAGCAGTCCGAAAGCATTGCCCCCCGGCAGGAAGATGGGCACGTTCACAAGTGCAACGACACCATGAGCCTTCATGAAGTCCGGAAAGTCGAACCGGGTCTCCTTGACGATATCTCGCGTGACGACCGGCTCGCCCTTGTCGAGGGCAAAGCTTTCCGATGAACGTTCATGGAGGGGGATGCGGGCCTTGCCAACAACGTCCGGTGCCCAACCGACGCCCGCGAGGACGACGGCGCTGCCCCGCTCGCGCTCAATCTCCAAAACCTTTGCAAGATCCGTATTCAGGGCATCGGCAATCAGCCGGCATCCCTCCGTCAGAATGGCTGCAAGATCCTCGCAACGAAGGACGAACTCACCGAACTTTGCGAGCGCGCGCTGGCGATCACTAGCCTGATTTCGACTGGTCAACGCCGGCCCTCATTCGGAAATTGTTGGAAGCACCAGAGCCTATGCTCCCGGGAAGAGTATACTCCCAACGGTGGCCAGAGTAGTCGGTTCCTCTCGGCGCTTAGTGGAACTATTCAACCTAGGCCGCGGGGGGCGACCGAGAACCGGCCCGTCGCCCGACGCGCGTCGAACGGCGGACCGTCCCGGGTGGATAGCGCGTCTAGATCGCGCCACAGACCAACTGCGCAACCTCTTCCTTCAGCGTGTAGTTCCTATCATGCATCAGCAGCGTTAGTTCGCAGCAACGCGATGTCGAACAGTCGGTGTCGGCAAGGTCGAGGACAAAATTGTCATGGTCGAAGGCTTGAGGGACAGGCGAGCGTTGCCGTCGCTCAAAGGCAGCCGTTAGGCTCCTCCGGAGGACGTTTGCTCTACCGCCCGCTCCAGACATGCCGCTGCGCTGCCGACCACGAGATGGGCCACGACTAGAAGTCGCGGAGCGGCGCACCTTTGTCACAGCGAAGAATTCTGATGGAGATAGGTCGGATCGAACTGGCCCAACCGTTCCAGCCGCTCCTTTTCAAGCAGATAGAAGGATTTCCGCTCCGTCGTGACGAGACCCTCGTGCCTAAGCTGCTGGAGGGTTCGGTTGAGGTGGACGACAGATAAGCCGAGGCAATCGGCCAATTCGACTTGCGTGATCGGAAGCTCGAATGAGCCGTTTGCGGTCCGGCCGATCATTTCAAGTCGTGCATGAATCTCTGCAAGCAGGTGCGCCATACGAGGCAGCGCTTGCCTGCACCCGACGTTAATGATCCATTCTCGGAAAATCGCTGAATCGATCAGCGTCTCGCGCCAGAGCGCGGCCGATACGTTTGGCCGCCGGCGGATCAACTCGCGCAGCGCATCGTGCTGGATGAAGCCTAGGGTGCAATCCGAGAGGGCAGTTAGGTCATGGTCCATGACCTGCAGATGCAGAGCCTGAAGGTCGGGGATTTCTCCCGGAATATGAATCGAGAGAATTTGGCGTATTCCATCCGGCGTGAGCTTGGACCTAAACGCAAACCCATCCACGATCAGGCAGGATTCCGAAGGCCGATCACCCTCGCGCACGAAGCAATGATGGGCCGCTACCCGCTGGCCGCGGATAGGAAGTTGTTGAATAGCCAGAATATCGTCTTGATCCAGCCGATTGTTCTTTTTGAGTTTCAGGACGAGCGCAGCCGTCAAGGTACTGGGCATCACACGCCACTCCTTGCTTGAGGAAGCTTGAGCCGGCATGGAACTGACCGCTCCGACCGACAAGGCGGGAGCACAACACTCTCGGCCGCTGGCGCCCAAACTTCAGCCAGCGGTGAGGTGATAAGCATAGGTTAAGAGGACGGTTCCAAACCAGCCCATGTTAATTGCGGGCCGTTGCGTGTTCGATTTCAAAGCGCAACGAGACCAGCAGAACGGGGCCGAATTCACCGCGAACTTCGATTGCCAGAGTCCGGACGACCGAACCAGGCAGCACGTCCTTGGCGAAGTCTGCCATTGCTCGGGAAGCGGCCAGCTTCACTTCGTCCAACGTGGCGATCTCCACCCCGGTCTCATCCGGAATGAACCTCTCGTTATCGCGGGTATCGAAGTAATAGCGGGGCATCAAGGGAAAGCCGGGGGATTGATTGTCGTTCCTATCGTCCCCACTCACGCAAGGGGCTTGGTTGGCTCTAGCGTTTCGCGGCTTCGTCCGCGAGCTTTTGCCATTCGCTAGCTAGGCGGAGCCAGGACTCGTTGTCGATCCGACTGGTCGCAGGAGCCGCCAGCATCCGACACTCGTGTGCCTCCTTGCGAAATCTGGCAACATCGGAACCGGTCATCGTGGCTAAATAATGCACAAACTCGAACTAGGCATCAAAAGATAGCCCGCTGGGCCGGAAACAACCTGTCGGGCTCTTTTAGGTCCGAGCCTGTGCTTCAGCCCATTCCGCTCCTGCTTCTCGTTGCCGGCAGGTCTCCTGTTCGCACCTCAGTTCATCTGCGCGGTTGTCGCGACAAATAGGCGATAGTCGACGGTTGCGGTCGGCGCCTGAGACAGCTTCGGATCTTGGTTGTGTGCAAACGGATAGGTCGGCACGCGGCCGTGGTCGACCATCATTGCGGGCGGCCGATGTTGTCGCGTCGGATCGTCCAATGGCGGCCAAAGTGGGTATCACGACGCGGTATTGCGCTTTTGGACGCACTTTCCGGCCTTCAGGAGGCGCGGATGGCTGCAATCAGGCTCGGTTTGCCGACGATGTTCATCACCCGTGTGAGGTTGTAGGCGAGAACATGCAGCGCCATCTCAGCGGCGACATTCCGTAGGCGCTTCATCAGGAAGTGGGTCGCACCCATACGGGCTTTTATCGTGCCGAAGGGATGCTCGACGGTCTCGCGCCGCGTCCGCATGGCGTCCGGATTGGAATCGAGCCGTCTCTGGACCTCCTCGACCACATGCTCATGCTCCCAGCGCGCGATGCGGCGCTCCTTGGACGGCGTACATTGGCTCTTGATCGCGCAGCCTTGGCACGCCGCTGTCGACCAGCAACGGCGCAGCGTCATTCCATGCTCGATGTTGGTGTAGTGATAGGGCAGCAGCTGGCCGGATGGGCAGCGGTAGACGTCCGCATCAGCCAGGTAGGCGAAGTCCTGTTTGCCGAACCGGCCCTCCGCCTTGGCGTTCGACGTCATGGGCTTGGGCAAGGTGACTGCAATGCCGGCCTCTTCGCAGGCTAATATCTCCTCTCCGTCGAAGTAGCCACGGTCGGCGACCGCCTCGAGTTTGTCCATTTCGAGCACTTCTTTGGCTTGCTTCGACATCCGAGCAAGCTGCCCACGGTCGCTGCCGACGTTTATGACCTCGTGCGTAACAATCAGATGGTGTTCGGTGTCCACTGCGACCTGGACATTGTAGCCGACGACACCCGATCCGCGTCCGCTGGTGGCCATCTAACGGGCATCCGGATCGGTGAGCGATATCTGTTGATCCGGCGTGTTGCGCATCTGCGCATCAAGCACTTCCAGGCGGCTCATCTCCTGTTTCAGCCGAG